>NZ_BDUD01000001.1:300000-566355 GCF_003113895.1 Nostoc commune NIES-4072
GACCTTGTAAACTTGACCATCTACTGTCACAATGCAAATGCTGAACAACTCCGGGTTTACCTTTGCCAGTTCTGGAATATATTTCGCTACTGCACCCTCCCCCAGTAACTTGTACTGAGAATGCAAATCCTTAAGAACAGCTAATAATGGCGATGGATTTATTTCTAAATCTCCTTGATGTGTTTGTGTGATCACGCTGATAGCATTCCCCAAAATACTCACTATATATAGTAGGGGTACAGCTGTACATCCCTACAGCTGCAAAGATTTTTCGACAGATAGTTTGCTTTAAAAAATCATATTTGAGCAAGTACTTAGATTATAAAAAGTCTAATGTGCTTTATGATACCTAATAATTTGAAGCTACAAGCGATCGCAAAGATTTCTTAATTTTTTTATCATTCATCCTGAAAAATATTAAGTTGAGTATCTCCCTTTTTTTGATACTCAGTATTACTGTAATGCCAAGTTACATATATCACTATTTTTAGCCTAGTCATGGAAAATAAAAGTCATGATTAATCTAAGTGGAAAAAACTTTGAAAAAAGATACTAAACCCAAATTAATTTACATAATTATTTAAGATGTAACTCATATCATGGCTTATTCATAGAGAAATCTAAAGATTTTATAAAATAATTTATTTTGAGTATTTCTGCCGATGCCATTCAATTAAAGTTATATTATCTTCTAATTGGAAATAGTCAAAATAGATGTAATTTAAAATACACGGGTAGCGACGAGCCTTTATAACCGATGGGAATAGGGTATCGTCGCTTTAGCGTGCAATAAGCGTAAAGTTTTTTTAATAATTTTTGGACTTGCCAAAAAAAGCGTTACATAGCCAAAGTCCGCAATTGAGAAAGGTTTCACCCTAAAAATTGGAATTGAAATTGGGAAAGCTGCCAAGAATTACGCTAAAACCCTGATCCCCAAGCCAAAAGGTTCGTGCTAGTCTGTTGCAGTTATAAACAACAAAGTGAAAACGGAACGAATTCGAGTTTTTCAGGAGGGAAGTCACTTTCACAAAGTGAAGAATCCCGCGAATCATAAAACTTAAATTCTATAGTCGCTTTAAAAAACGGACGCATGAATCAAAGACATTTGTGGATTATTGTTACCCTGTCTATGGCTGCTTTGGGCATACCCTCAGTTGGTTGCACTCAAACCACCAAGGGAAATGCGCTAGCTTCCCAGAAATCACTCGCCCCTGATGTGGTGAAAGTGGGAGAGTATCAATCCAGAGCAGGGAAACAAACCTTGGATGCTGTGATTACAGAAATTCATCCTCACAACGTTAAAGGACGTAAGGCGGCAACCCTTTTTATCCGAAATATACCTGTTCTCACCTTTTTGAGTTCTGTATCAAATACGAATCTTGAAACTAAAAAAGTTGGTGCAATTGGAAATGGGGGCGTACAAAAGTACGCCCTTATTGCTAGCAATTCATCAAATGAACTGGATACTGGCAGCGTAACAGATGTAAGTAACCAGATTAGCTCCGGTGACAATGACCCGGTTCAGATAGCTGGTGTAATAGCAGCAAAAATCAACCAGTTGAATCGGGAAAATGTGGACGGGAGTAAGATTACCGTAAGTTGGAAAGCAGGGGAAAAATCGACTGACAATCAAGCGCAAAACAAAAGCGCCCCAGTCCAACCAAATGGCGATCGCTACGTAATCAAAATTAATGGCGAAGAATTAGTCGAAATCAACGAAGGTACGCGATTAGCAGGTAGTACCAACAATCTGGCGCAAGATGCATTGCAAGCAACCAATCGCCTGCGAAGACTTCTAGGCAATGCATCTCCCTTAAAAGAGATTGCTAATTTACCACCAGTGCGTCTGCCAGAATCAATACAAAAGCTGCCTCAAGAGGCAGTTGGAGTAGTGCGAGCCACTTTGAGAGGTATGGCTTCTTATTACGGCTATGACGGTTCTGGTAATCGTACTGCTAGCGGACAGAGATTTAACCCAGAAGGCATGACTGCTGCTCATCGCAGCTTACCCTTTGGTACAAAAGTCCGGGTAACCAACACCCGCAATGGTCGTTCTGTAGTATTGCGGATTAATGACCGAGGCCCATTCATTCGGGGTCGAGTCATTGACGTGTCTGCTGGTGCGGCTCGGATTTTGGGAATGATGGGTAGTGGTGTAGCACCAGTGCATATTGAAGTTTTGGGGAAATAATCAAGTAGGGAGTAGGGAATAAGGAGTAGAGGATCAGCTTTTTCCCAATGCCCCATGCCCAATACCCAATGCCCATTCCCATAACAATTCCCCTAGTTCAATCATCTCTTCCCTCTCTTTCAGATATAAACTAACGGGGGAGGGATCGATAAGAACTAGGGGTATTTTTGTGCGCCTGCTGACAACAGTCGCAGCTTTACGCTGCTATTTAACTAAACGCTACTCAGAAAACAAGCTAATTGCGGTTACTGAGGATCTAAAACTAGATGAGATGACTGGCTGGTATCAGACCGCAGTCGGTCTGGTGCCAACGATGGGAAATTTGCATCAAGGTCATTTAAGCTTGATTCAACGGGCGCGGCAAGAAAATTCTACGGTGATTGTAAGTATTTTTGTCAATCCCCTACAATTTGCTCCCAATGAGGATTATCAACGCTATCCCCGCACTTTAGAGCAAGACCAACAATTTTGCGAACAAGCTGGGGTAGATGCAATTTTTGCGCCGACTCCGGAAGAAATGGTAGTTCCCCAGAAGAGTATACAAGAATCAAAGGTTACACAAGTTATCCCCCCGTCTGCTATGATAACAGGCTTGTGTGGTCGTTCTCGGCAAGGTCACTTTCAGGGTGTTGCTACGATTGTGACCAAACTTTTCAACTTGGTACAGCCTGACCGTGCCTACTTTGGTCAAAAGGATGGTCAGCAACTGGCAGTTATTAAACGCTTAGTAGCTGACTTAAATTTGCCAGTAGAAATTGTTGGTTGTCCAACAGTGCGAGAAGCTTCGGGTCTTGCCTTCAGTTCTCGTAATCAATATTTGACTGCAACGGCAAAAGAGCAAGCGGCGGCATTATATCGGGGCTTGCGACGCGCTGAAGCTGCTTTCCTGGCAGGCGATCGCAATAGTAACAAGTTGATAGCACTAGTACAGCAAGAAGTGGCTATAGTCAACACGATTTTAGTGGAATATATTGAATTGGTTGAACCGACTACGTTAATGTCTTTAGAAAAAGTTCAGGAGGAAGGAATGTTGGCGATCGCAGCTCGTCTTGAGTCTACACGTTTGATTGACAATATTATATTGCGCGATCGTCAACCTATTATCGCCATTGATGGCCCAGCCGGGGCTGGAAAATCTACAGTGGCGCGTCAAGTGGCAGCAAATCTAAATTTAGTGTATTTAGATACAGGAGCTATGTACCGGGCTGTAACTTGGTTAGTTCTGCAAAAGGGGATTGCTGTTGATGATGAGTGTGCGATCGCTGAATTAACTAGCAAGTGTAAAATTGAACTTACCCCTACCCAGGATTTACAATCGTCGGTGGGGGTTTGGATTGACGGTATCGATGTTACCCAGGCAATTCGCACGATTGAGGTAACTTCTCTTGTATCTGCGATCGCGGCACAAAGCGCTGTCCGTCAAGCACTGGTTAAACAGCAGCAAAACTGGGGTAAAAAAGGTGGTTTAGTAGCGGAAGGGCGGGACATTGGTACTCATGTATTCCCCGATGCCGAAGTGAAAATTTTCTTAACCGCCTCTGTGAGTGAACGCGCCCGTCGCCGCCAGGAAGACTTTCACAAACAAGGTCAACCCGAAATCAGTTTAGATCAGCTGGAGCGGGACATTGCTGAACGCGATTGGAAAGATAGCACACGCAAAGTTTCTCCTTTGCAAAAAGCAGCAGATGCGGTTGAACTTCAAACCGATGGTCTGAATATTTCTGAAGTCACAGCACAAATTGTGAACTACTACCAGCAGCGTTTATCTCAGTAGTAAGCTGTTACGCATTTAATTTGTACATTTACTTGATGACTGATGACTGTTGACGGTTAACAGTCATCAGTCAGCAGTCAGCAGTTAACAACATCAAAAGTGTTTATATAGTTTAGACACGCATCAGCTTTAATGATCACTATTTTGGGTTAGTTTTTCAGTTCAAAAGGGTGGTGGGTGAGTAATTATCTACTTACCATCCTTAAAACTATACCTACCAGAAACAGTCCAGATGCAAAATAAATAATTTTAAAATTTTAGTTCGGTATTGCAGATATTAGCTTTTTTAAAGTACTAAATCATCACGCTTTCGACTGATTTTTCACATCACATTTAATCTTGCCACAGATAGAAGCCTGAAAGCTTTAATTGCTAAATGCTAGGTAAAAGGCAGTTTCTGCTGAAATTACTTATTAGTTTTTAACTAGGAAATATTAGCCATTTTTATTTATAGTCATTATTTCCTAGTGATTTGACTTATTTTACTTATTAGACAAGTACTTTGTTTTTATCCTCACTTTGGTAGTAAAATGACGATGTTAAGTTTTATGTTTCATCATTAAAGACATAAAACCTTAAAAATAAAAGCTGTTAATTTCCTAAGCTTCTGTAATAGCTTAAAACTGGAAACCGGTAAAGAGAGGATTTGACACGATGGCATTTGTACAAGACCCATTACCCTTCGATATTAATGCTTTAGAGCCTTATGGCATGAAAGCTGAAACTTTCGAGTATCACTATGGCAAGCATCACAAAGCTTATGTAGACAACCTCAACAAGCTCACTGAAGGTACAGAACTTGCTAATAAGTCTCTGGAAGAGGTGATCAAAACTTCCTTCAACGACTCCTCGAAAGCGGGAATCTTCAACAACGCTGCCCAAGTTTGGAACCACACCTTCTTCTGGAATTCCTTGAAACCAGCAGGTGGCGGCGCACCCACTGGCGATCTCGCAGCCAGAATCGATAAAGATTTTGGTAGCTTTGACAAATTCAAAGAAGAGTTCTCGAACGCAGCCGCAACCCAATTTGGCAGTGGCTGGTCTTGGCTCATTGATGATGGTGGTACGCTGAAGGTGATCAAAACACCAAACGCAGAAAACCCTCTAGCTCATGGTAAGAAAGCACTCCTAACCTTAGATGTTTGGGAACACGCCTACTACATTGACTTTAGAAACGCCCGTCCGGCGTTCATCAAGAATTTCCTAGATAACTTGGTCAACTGGGACTTTGCTGCTGAAAACTTGGCCAAAGCTTAATTAGCTGTCAGTTTTAAACTGGTTCCACCAATAAAAGGGAGAAATTAAAAAGAATTTCTCCCTTTTCTGTTATTAAGTGGCAAGACAGGCAGTAGCTTGAATAAAAGTAGTGGCATGAAAATCAAAATATAAAACATTATGGATAGCAAAGAATTAGCACAATACATAGAAGCAACTAATAGCATCACGAAACCTTGGCTATTGGTACAACTGCGCCTTAAGAAACTACAAGAGCGTCGAGCTACCCTTACAGACGATGTTTACGACAAAGAATTAAAGGACATTTACCAAGACATGATGAATTTGGGAGAATGGTGGCGTGGTATTGAAGATGATGTATTTTAAAGTTAGGAGTTATGAATTTTCCTAACTTTTAACTCTTGCACAGACGTAATTAATAGCGTCTCTACTCCTAATTTAAAACGCAACCTGATGGCTCAAGCTCTCGATCAAGTCGATTACGATACTCTCGATGCCGCAAAACGACGCTTCATTGATGCCGCAAAACGCACCCTTGGCTTTGCAAGCGCCTATGGCATTGTGCCCGCATCGGGTCTTGGAGCAAGTGCTAACGCTTTCAGCTTCAACCTCGCTCCATTTTTAGAGGCGGGGGCTAGAGAACTTTCGATGACACTTGTCCCGGAAGGACTGGGTACAGCAGACGATACTCGACCTGACGACCTTTCCGAAGAAGAACTTCGACGATTTTGGTGGAATATCGGTATCAAGATCATCTCGTGTCTTACGAACGATGCCGCAACATCAGGTATGCAGACTATACTTCTCGGTTTATATCTGCCGTCGAGTACTCCTGAAACGATCTTCACCCCAGCTTTCCTTGATGGGTTTCTGGATGGAGTGGTTGAAGGGTGTAAACGAGTGGGATGTGTCTATCTCTCAGGAGAAACTCCTCAACTAAAAACTAAGATGATTCCAGGTCGGCTTGACATCGCAGGCTCGGTTTTTGGGGTTATGCCGGCTGGCGTCGCTCCCATTGATAGCTCGCGTCTGGATGCCGGAAATACCATTGTTCTGGTCGAGAGTTCGGGGCCCCATGAGAACGGCTTTACCCCACTGCGAAAGCTTGCCCAGTCCCTCCCTGATGGCTATAGAACAAAACTTCCAAGTGGGCAAGAGTTCTGGAAAGCCATAAATGCCGCTTCATATCTTTACACGCCACTTGTGCAGGCGGTGCTTGGCGAGGGAATTCGTCCCACTGCGATGGAGAATATCACTGGACATGGATGGCAAAAGCTGATGCGCTCAGTGAAGCCGCTCCGGTATGTCATCGAAACGATGCTCCCAGTGCCGGAGATATTTACGTTTGTCGAGGGTCATCTTGAGGGCGGGGCTGAGACGATGCTTTCTGTGTTCAATTACGGTGCAGGATTTGCATTCTATACAGAGTCAGAGCAGGATGCAGAAAGGATTGTCATCCTTGCAAGAGAACATAAGCTTACGGCTGTGATTGCCGGAAGAGTTGAAGCAT
This sequence comes from Nostoc commune NIES-4072, assembly GCF_003113895.1. Taxonomy (NCBI): domain Bacteria; kingdom Bacillati; phylum Cyanobacteriota; class Cyanophyceae; order Nostocales; family Nostocaceae; genus Nostoc; species Nostoc commune. Next base: position 306,712 of record NZ_BDUD01000001.1, read on the forward strand.
CTCTTAGCCGTGAGGTGGTAATAGAACCGCTCGGAATCACCTTGAAGGGAGATTCTTTTGGAATTGCGCGAGGAGTATAGTAGACTTCTTGCATAAGTCGGGAAAAGGGAAAGGGGGAAGGGGAAAAAGTTCTGTATTGTCCCCTTCCCCTTTAACCTTTACCCTTTTCCCCTCTTGCAAAAAGCACTTTTGCAAGAGGTCTAGTGATTCAGGAGCGTAGGCATAGCCCGTCGTAGACATCGCTACTTTTCTTGAAGTTATTATAGACTGACTTATGCGATTGCTGAAGTCATTACTAGTTATCTATATTAGTGTAATTGCTGAGGATAATAATATTATATTACACGTAATATAGTTTACTTTTAGGTTTATCAAAGGGAATTACTCTCTTAAGGCTTTAACAGTAAGTCTTTTAGCATAAATGCTATAAACATATTTATATAAATTTATATGCAATATTTGTTACTACTTATCTTGAAAGTAGTCCAAATTACGCATGACTACTGAGGTTAAGATTTGCTAACGTAGTCTTAACATATTGAAAAATTTGCTGAGAAAGCTGAGAAAGTAGCAGCGAACACTAATTTAGGGTGCTGAGTCTTTCTCATCTGTAGATGTACCGTTTTAGTGTGTTAAAAAGATATATTTTTGTTCAGAGGGGGTTATGGTTGTAAATTTGGCCCGAACTACTGCTTCCACAGAACTTTTGAAGCAAGTATTCCAAAACATTGATGCACAAAGTTGTCCAAGGTTATTCAACTTTCACATGCACACTGTCTACTCAGATGGTAGGTTGCAGCCGAGTGCATTGATGGAACAGGCGATCGCGATTGGATTAAAAGGGTTAGCCATCACCGATCATCATGGTATCATGGGCTATCAAGCAGCAATTGCTTGGTTAGAAGACTGGAAGTGGAATAATCCTGGTGCAAGCACTCCTTACCTGTGGAGTGGTGTGGAAATTAATGCCAACCTTTTGGATATAGAAGTTCACATTTTGGCTTACGCTTTTACACCAGAACACCCTAGCATAAAGCCTTATCTCCAAAGAAGACCGACTACAGGGCAAGAATATCAAGCAAGTAACGTGATTGCTGCTATTCATGAAGCTGGGGGATTGGCAGTCTTGGCTCATCCGGCTCGTTACAAGCGATCGCTTTTTGACTTAATTCCAGCTGCGTCCGAGAAGGGCATTGATGGTGTGGAAACTTTTTACGCCTACAATAACCCTAACCCCTGGAAACCTAGCGTAGTGGAATCAGAACAAGTACAAAAGTTGGCTGATGAATACTTTCTTTTCAATACTTGTGGTACTGATACCCACGGTTTGAGCCTGCTACAACGCTTGTAAAAATGAATCAATTTTTTTTGAACTCTCCTGGTTAAATCTGCCAGGAGGTTATTCTATTTTGGATTTTCGCTAATCAAGCCTGATATCAACCCACATTCGGCAGGTTGATTTGAACCATATTAGAGTTAACTTCAAGAGCTTGAGAAGCTATCTTGATTGTCTCTTTAGTAGCTTTTTCCTTACGTTCGCTGTAGCGGTCTGTGAGATAATCAACTTTGTCACGCAATAGCAAGGTAAATTTGTAAAGTTCTTCCATAACATCGACAACGCGATCGCGGTAGGGCGAATCTTTCATAGTCCCGTCTTCATTAAACTCCTCGTATGCTTTAGCCACTGAAGATTGATTCGGGACAGTGAACATCCGCATCCAGCGCCCAAGAATTCTTAATGTGTTGACAGCGTTGAAAGACTGAGAGCCGCCGCTTACTTGCATGACAGCTAAAGTTCTCCCTTGAGTCGGGCGAACGGCTCCAATACTTAGCGGAATCCAGTCAATTTGGTTTTTCATAATGCTAGAAATCTGACCGTGCAGTTCTGGACTAGACCAAACTTGACCTTCTGACCACAAGCTTAATTGGCGCAACTCCTGCACCTTTGAGTGGCTGTCAGGTACGCTGCCATAAATTGGCAGTTCACGGGGATCAAAAAACTTGACCTCTGCGCCAAGTTCTTCAATGATGCGTGCTGCTTCCTCTGCCAAGAGGCGGCTATAGGAACGCTCACGCAGAGAGCCATACAAAAATAAAATTCTGGGGGGATGGTCAAATGTCGTCATAACATCAGGATTTGCGTGTTGGATTTTCTGTATACTCAATCAATTGAGTCACCCGTTCTTTAATTTCATCGCGGACTCTAGGAAAAATTTCCGGTTGTTCTGCTGGATCGTCTAATTGCCAGTCTTCAAATACTTCTCGCACAACCCACTCTGGCGGCAAATTCACGCCACAGCCACACAAAGAAATCACTACATCAAAGTCTTGTGCTTGGAAATCACTAAGGGGTTTGGAGTGTTGATTGGTAATGTCGATACCAATTTCTTTCATGGTTGCGATTGCTTCTGGTCTGACCTGACTTGCTTCTAAACCAGAGCTAATTACTTCAATTTTTCCCTTACCAAGGGTTTTAGCAAAGCCTTCCGCCATCTGGGAACGCGCAGAATTTTTTTTGCAAACAAACATCACACGTTTCATGGTTCAACTTTTTTGAATAATTTGACTAAATTTAAAATGTTCTTGATTCAGATGGCGAAAAATAACGTTTTTCAAACCAGAAAGCAACATTAACAAGAGCAATTAATACAGGCACTTCGACAAGAGGCCCGACGACGGCAGCAAAAGCAACACCCGAATTAATGCCAAACACTGCGATCGCAACTGCGATCGCTAATTCAAAATTATTTCCGGCGGCTGTAAACGCTACACTTGCGGCTCTAGAATAGTCTGTCTTAATCCGCCAAGCCATGTAAAAGCTAATCAGAAACATGATCACGAAGTAGATGATCATCGGAACTGCAATCTTCACCACATCTAAGGGTATTTGAACGATCAAATTCCCTTTCAAGCTGAACATAACCACGATTGTAAATAACAGAGCAATCAGCGTGATCGGGCTGATTTTAGTCACAAATTCCTCATGATACCACTGCTTGCTTTTCACCTTTACTAGGAAGAAACGAGTGAAAAATCCAGCTAAAAAGGGAATACCGAGATAGATAAACACACTTTTGGCAATCTCGGCAATACTTACATTAACAACGCTGCCTTCTAACCCGAATAGTGGTGGCAGTACAGTAATGAAAAACCATGCATAAGGACTATAAAAGATAACCTGAAAGATACTATTGAAGGCAACCAATCCAGCCGTGTATTCTGTATTGCCTCGTGCTAAGTCACTCCACACAACTACCATTGCAATACAACGAGCTAATCCAATCAGAATCAATCCTGTCATGTATTCTGGATAACCGTGTAAAAAGGTAGCCGCCAGCGCAAACATCAGAATTGGCCCAATGATCCAATTCTGAAGTAGTGACACACCAAGAATTTTTCCGTTGCGAAATACATCTCCTAATTCTTCGTATCGCACCTTGGCTAGGGGCGGGTACATCATCAGAATTAACCCAATAGCGATCGGTAGATTTGTTGTTCCTACTTGGAACTGGTTGATAAAGGCTTCTACTCCCGGAAATAAATAGCCCAGACCAACACCGATCGCCATTGCTAAAAAAATCCACAAGGTTAGGAAGCGGTCGATAAACGAGAGGCGTTTTAAAGTCTTTTTGTTCATTACAATTAACCCCATACATAAATGCAGGAGCTTCGAGCAGGAATTTCAGATTATTCAATCCAACATCCAAAATTGAAAATCTAAAATTCGGTGAGTTCTATCAAGAGTATATCTCTATCATTTCAAAAAAAATTGATTTGTCAATCCGTAGGGAATTAGAAATAAACAAAACATTACAAAAAAAATTGATGAATTTTTAAGTCTCGCAGGGGGGACGAATAGGCAATATTGGGCTAAAGCGGCGGAATTCTGCTAAATACTGTTCTAGGGCAACAAACTGCGACAGATTGAGGCTGTAGTAAATCCAGCGTCCTTCTTGACGAGCGCGAACTAAACCAGCTTCTTTCAAGGTTTTGAGGTGAAAAGACAGTTTAGACTGAGTGGTTCCCAGGTGGTCGCATAGGTCACACACGCATAGTTCTTGAGAACGCAGAAGTTCTAATACCTTAATCCGTAGTGGGTCAGACAGGGCATGAAAGCCAGCAGCGATCGGATCAGGAGTGAAGGTGCTATTAGGAACCATCAACTTTTTTTGAAGTATTTATTTATAGTAAAGTCTAAATGATGGCTTAACAATATCTCTGTTCTTCCTCTTGTTTTGGCTAAGGTATTGTTGAGAAGATTATATTGAACTAGCAGTTTCCCTAACAGTTTCTCGCAGCCGCTCCACATCGCGCATTGGTGGTATACCAAAGAGCCGCTTGTACTCACGGTTGAAGTGCGAGGCATCGTCATAACCCACGCGGTAGCCAGCGCTAGCAGCGTCAAGGTTCTCGCCGAGCATCAGACGGCGAGCCTCCTGGAGCCGCAGTTGCTTCTGGAACTGCAAGGGACTCATTGCCGTGACAGACTTGAAGTGATGGTGAAAGCCCGAAACACTCATTCCCATCTCTTGTGCGATGCTCTCAATCTTGATCGGTTGGTCAAAGTCTTTACGAAGTCGCTCGACGGCTCTGGCGATGTGGTGGGTGTAGCCACCTAGAACTGCAATATGACGGAGCCGATTACCTTGCTCTCCTATCATGAGTCGGTAAATGATTTCCCGCTTAATCAGTGGTGCGAGAACATGAGCTTCAGCAGGAGAATCTAGAAGCCTGACAAGCCGCACCACAGCGTCCAAAAGATTTGCATTCAATGGACTTACGTCAATTGCTTTCACATCAGCACGGCTGCGCGATGAGGGATACCCTGCCTCGACCATCACTGAGCCAACGAGGGTAGGGTCAAGATCGAGGCGAAGGCTAAGGTACGGTTGCTCCTTGGACGCTTCCAGAATTTGGCTGACAATCGGCAGTTCGGCCGTAGCAAGCAGATAATGCATCGGGTCGTACTGATGGCGATCGCTACCCAAAAGAACTTCTTTGCTGCCTTGAGCGATCGCACAAAAGGCAGGGATAGAGACACTATGAAGGCATTCCGAAGGCGAGGAGGAGCGGTTGAAGTGCAAACCTTTGAGCGGCTCAATCGTCCCATCATGACGAATCGCCTGGGCAATCCGTTCAGTCAGTTCGTCTCTGTTGGCTTGCGCTCTGTCTACCTCGCGCTTTGCCTGCGGGTCGTTCATTAACTCCATAGCAGACTTTTCACTCGTTTTTGCAGCGTTCATTTCTAAGTTTGCAGGATTGTACAACAATCTTAGACGATCGTTTTATTGCTTGTCCTGCAAAATGCCTAAGATAAAGCTAAAGCAATGAAAAACGATTCCGGCTTCTTGGAAACGTCTGTATTTTTATTCAAGAGAAAACTCAGTTTTGATTGGGTAAGGGACTTACCTACTGACAACCAAAACGGCATCAAAGCTAACCTTGCTTCTTAAAAAATTCATCCTTATTGATAGAGAGGCGATAAATGTTCAATTTCTACGATTGGGACAGCCACATCCGGTGGTTTTAAGACCTTGTTAGGCGAAGAATCGAAGGAGAAAAATAGTGACGACGAATGAGAATGGAAACTACAGAGGAAAGGTTGCGTTTGTGACCGGAGGAGCAAGCGGCATCGGTCGAGCTACGGCGCTGGCGTTTGCCCGTGAGGGTTCCAGTGTGGTGGTTGCTGATGTTTCAGATTATCCTGCTGCAATTAACACTGAGTTGTTAAATCAGATTACCAACCAAGATATGGCTGAAAAAATGACTCAGTTGTATGAGCAGTATGGCATCTCACCCGATCGAGTAGCCAATATTGTGGCATTTGCAATTGATCAGCCAGAAGATACAAATGTGAACGAATTTACAATCGGGCCAACCACGCAGCCTTGGTAAAGATAGTGCTGGTGGTTAGACTGAGTGCGATCGCCGCCGTGAAATAGATGACCAAGGCGGTGCGGAGTCTGTACTTGAGTGTGTTGGCAATGAGTCAGCAATGGCAACGGCGCTCGGCGTTGCGCGTCCCGGTGGAGCGATCGGGTATGTCGGTGTGCTGCACGGCAGGAACCATTCTAACCTTTAATTTAAAGACAGGAGTTCAAACAATGCAAAAGCGCAAACTTGGAAACAGCAACTTAGAAATCTCAGCGATCGGGCTGGGCTGCATGGGAATGAGTTTTTCCTATGGCCCACCCAAAGACACGCAGGAGATGACCGATCTTCTCCGGGCCGCCATCGATCGCGGCATTACATTCTTTGACACCGCCGAGGTCTACGGCCCGTTCCTAAACGAAGAGCTGGTGGGTGAAGCCCTCGCTCCCTTCCGGGGGCAAGTTGTCATTGCTACTAAATTCGGGTTCGACATCAGTCCGAATTCTGATCCCCGTGGCATGAAGGGTTCACCCGGACTGAATAGCCGACCTGAGCATATTAAGGAAGCCGTGGAGGGTTCGCTCAAGCGGCTGAAAGTCGAGGCGATCGACCTGCTCTATCAGCACCGGGTTGACCCGAACGTGCCGATCGAAGATGTGGCAGGAGCGGTGAAGGAACTGATTCAGCAGGGTAAAGTGAAGCACTTTGGACTCTCGGAAGCAGGAGTGCAAACGATTCGTCGCGCACACGCGGTTGTGCCGATCGCGGCTCTCCAGAGCGAATATTCCCTCTGGACGAGGACTCCTGAAAAGGAAGTGATACCGACCCTTGAGGAACTCGGAATCGGCTTTGTCCCGTACAGCCCACTGGGCAAGGGCTTTCTCACTGGCAAGATGGACGAAAGCACGACTTTCGACAGTTCCGACTTCCGCAGCACCCTGCCTCGCTTCACTAAGGAGGCTCTCAAGGCGAATCAAGCCTTGATTAATCTGCTTGGCAGCATTGCCGAACAGAAGCAGGCGACACCTGCTCAAATTGCGATCGCCTGGCTCCTTGCCCAGAAGCCTTGGATTGTTCCGATCCCAGGCACAACGAAGTTGCATCGCTTGGACGAAAACATCGGGGCAGTCTCAATCGAACTCACGCCCGACGATCTGCGTGAAATCGATGATGCCGCCTCCAAGATCACGGTGCAAGGCGCTCGATACCCTGAAAAGCTGGAGCAAATGACCGGTCGTTGAGCGGCAAGGGACTTCCAACTAAAAAAATATCCTATCGTGGTGTAGGCAGGGGGGCAGGCTCACAAGTGTAGGTTTTTTACAAAAAACATCTAGAATGAGGTAAGACTAGGTAGACAAGGAGGGAAAGTGGACAAGGAGGAAGAACGCAGAAAAATTATAACCCACGAAGATTTAATCATCTACCAAAAAGCATTTCAGGCAGCTATAACTATTTTTGAGATATCAAAACGGTTCCCAGACGAAGAAAGATACTCTCTTACAGACCAAATTCGTCGTTCATCTCGCTCAGTTTGTGCCAACTTAGCAGAGGCTTGGCGAAAAAGAAGATATAAAGCCTCATTTATCGCCAAATTAAACGAATGTGAAGCAGAAGCAGCAGAAACCCAGGTTTGGCTTAAGTTTGCCCTCAGATATCAGTATTTATCGATAGAAGAGGAAAAAAATTTATCTGGTGCATATAATCAAGTATTAAGCGGATTAGTCAAGATGATTAATCAACCAGAAGATTGGTTAATTGGTTGAAGAATGCTAAAGAATAAGTATCTCAAAGAATGGGCGAAAATTGTTAGTTATCATTTCCCTGATCTATCTTTGCCAGAAGTAGCAGGTTTAGCCACTTGGAGCTTTGGGATAGTGATGACAGGCTCAAGTAGTCTAACCAGAGTCTCAGAATTTATCGGCAGGCTTAATCAAGAGAACACTAATGCAGTTCGACAAAGACTAAAAGAATGGTATCAAGAAGCAGATGCCAAAACAGGAAAAAAAAGAACTGCTATAGATGTAACTAAGTGCTTTGCTCCTCTACTCCAATGGATTTTGAGTATGTGGAACAGTGAAGAAAAATGGCTTCCTCTTGCGGTAGATAGCACTAATATTGGACAACACTTCACGGTTCTTTCTGTTCATGTTCTCTATCGGGGTTGCGGCATTCCTGTAGCTTGGAAAATTGTCAAAGGAACAGAAAAAGGAGCTTGGAAACCTCATTGGCAGCAATTATTCCAATCATTGAAAGATGTTGTTCCTCCGGAAATGCAAGTCGTTGTTTCAGCAGATAGAGGACTCTATGCTGACTGGTTGTTTGACACAATTTGTGCTTTGAATTGGCATCCTTTTTTACGAATTAATTATACTGGAACATATCAAATTAGAGGAGAGACCGAATGGCAGTTTTTAGATAAACTAGTACAAAAAACAGGGACGAGTTGGTCTGGAATAGTCACCTGTTTTAAAACTAATCCACTCAATTGCACAATACTTGCCCGTTGGGATGAAGGTTACAAAGATCCTTGGTTAATTGTCACGGATTTACTACCCCAACAAGGGGATGCTCTCTGGTATTCTTTACGTTCTTGGATTGAGTGTAGTTATCGGGATATCAAAAGTGATGGTTGGCAGTGGCATAAAACTCGTTTACGAGAACCAAATAGAGCCGAAAGGGTATGGTTAGCTATGGCTGTAGCTACCCTTTGGACTATAACAATTGGCACTGATATAGAGCCACATTACCTAAATAATTTATCGAAAGAACTTTCTCCAAATCATCTGGACAAAAAACAAGATATTCCCAAAAAAACTGTTTGTAAGATTTCTTGTTTTCTTCAAGGTTTAATTCATATTCTTGCTGACTTACTTAACGGCAAGGCTATTTCTTTAACTGGTTTGTTTCCACAACCCTACCACAGTACATCTGCTGCTGCTGCCAATACTTCCTAATCTCAATGAATGGTTCTGGCGTAAAAAAGCTTCCTTGTCTACTTTCCCCCCAAGTCTTCCAAGTCTTACCTCTTTCTAGATCTGATTGTAAAAAACCTACACTTGTGAGCAGGGAGCAGTTCTTGCTGGGGGAGAAAGAAAAATATGATCTGAGTAAATTGGATAATTTATTTTCTGGAAGTCTCCAAACTTGAACTGGGGCGGAGTACAAGCTCCATCTCAGTTTTTCCCCCTGCCCCCTTGCCTCTTTTGACAGGTTTATAGTCGATTCTTAGTTGGAATCACAATCATCGAGAAATAGGGTACTTCATCTGGATCAACTTCATCCAGGGGTATGATGCGTTGTTGTGATGTTGATGCCCGCTCAATATATCTTGCTCGTGATGCTAGCCCTAATTTATGCAGAATATCTCGTACTTTGGTAAAGTGACGACCTAGCTTCATAATTGCTGCTGCGTCGGTCATCAGCAGATGGGTAGTCAGTTCTTCTGCTGGCAATGGCGCGGGTAAGACTGTAAGGATATCGGTGTAGTAGGTGAAAGGTACACCCAAGGCTACCGGACAAGCCATCAGCGAAGAAACTCCGGGGACAACTTCTGTTTCGTACTGGTCACATAACCGCGTGAACACGTACATGAACGAACCATAGAAAAATGGATCGCCCTCGCATAGCACCACGACATCCCGACCGGCTGCTAAATGGTTGGCGATTGGTTCAATCTCTTTATCATAAATAGACTTGGCCTTTTCTGGTTCGAAAGCGCGGGGGAGGTGAAACAATACCTCGATTTGATTACCAGGTAAATACTGCGCGACGATCGCTCTCGCAATACTTTCTTTATCTGTGGCTGATTGATAAGCTACCACAGGAGCCGCACGTAATAACCGCAGTGCTTTCAGAGTCAATAGTTCGGGATCGCCTGGGCCGACACCAATTCCATAAAGACGACCTTTGGTTTCCATATTCATTCTTCCTCCGTTGCCAGGGCGTTAACTGCTGCGGCTGCGATCGCACTCCCACCGCGCCGACCATGTAAGGTTAAAAATGGTACATTACTGCTATCTGCTGCCAATGCGGCTTTCGATTCGGCTGCACCGACAAACCCCACTGGAAAGCCTAAGATAATAGCAGGTTTCGGCACTCCTTCATCGAGCATTTCTAATAGCCGGAATAGTGCTGTGGGCGCATTACCGATTGCAATCACCGATCCTTCCAGGTGCGATCGCCATAATTCTAAAGCTGCCGCCGACCTGGTAGTACCCAGACGCTGGGCAATTTCTGGCACTTCCGGCTCGTTGAGGGTACAAATAACTTGATTGTTTGCAGACAACCGCCGCCTAGTAACGCCATCGGCAACCATCCGGCAATCGCACAGAATTGGCGCTCCTGCTGCTAATGCTGCCCTTGCAGATTGTACTGCTGTTGGTGAATATCCCAAGTCAGTGACAATATCCGTCATTCCACAGGCGTGAATGAGACGCACAGCAACTTTTGCTACATCTGGTGGCAACACATTTAGGTTCGCTTCTGACCGGATGATTGCAAAAGAATTGCGGTAAATTTCGTTGGCATCTCGGATGTAGTCGGGCATTCAATTTTAGATTTTGGATTTTAAATTTTGGATTGACTTGTTCAGCAGGCAGAAGGGAATCTAAGCGTTTATTGAATTACAGTTTAGGACTTACGCAAACTCTACGATTCTTGGCGTTCTTGGCGTCTTGGCGGTTCGAGAAATTAAGCTTTTTAGCGCTTTTTGCGTAAGTCCTACAGTTGTAATTGAGCGATCGCACATCGATTGCTAAATTCCCTAAAGGATTCATTCTGATTCAAGCGTTGAATTTTATATATATCTAGCATCCGCTCTATTAATGCAGGTAGTTCAGCAAAAGTCACATATTGATATATTTGCCGTCCAAATTTCTGCGTGCTGTCACCAACATAAACGTGATACCCTTCCACAGTTCCAGTGTCATCCTCAATGCTGACACCTAGCAGAGTAATATCACTCTTGCTATGCTGGGCGCAGGATTTTTCGCAGCCAGTAAAGTGGATATTGACAGGGCAATCGAGAGTAACGCGAGTTTCAAGATACTCTGCTAATGCTAATGCATGACTTTTGGTGTCCGTGGCAGAGGCGGTGCAACCCTTTTTTCCAGAACAGGCAACTAATGCACTCTTGATATTAGTTGCTGAGGCATCTAATCCTAAGAAAGCAATTTCAGTTTGGACATCAGCAACCCATTGCTGAGGAATATCTGTTAGCAGCAAATTTTGCCAGGGGGTTAACCGAAGAGTACCGCTACCGTATTTCGTCGCTAAATCTGCTAAACCCCGTATTTGGTTACTCTCCAATCGTCCAAGGGGTAAGACGACACCAATGTAAAATAAGCCTTTCTGACGTTGGGGATGGATGCCAATATGTTGATACTTTCCCTCTCCTTGCAAAAGAGTAGAGAATTCCTCCCTTTTCCCTAATAGATTGGGGGTTAGGTGACTGCATAAAAGAGAAAAAGGTAGACGCTGCTGAACTTCCTGAAGATAATTTTCACAACCTAAAGTATTCAATAACTCTAAGAGACGTAGCCGACGCTTACTTGTAGTATTACTATGAGCTAGATAAACATCCGCCAAAGCTGCCAAGACGGGCAAACATTTCTCTGGTGGTAACAAAATTCCCATATCGCTGGGCGGTTGACCTTTTGCGCCGACACTGAGATAGATGCGGAAATAAACATTACCGTCAAATAAGACAGCAGCAAATAGGATATCATTCAAGCGATCGCACACCCGAATTATCCCACCACCATCAAAGCAAACGCTAAATTTTGCCGACAGTCCCGAAAGCGCCGGATGTGCAGCAATATAATCATCCCAACTTTGGACAAAAGGGCGGGTGTCGATTAATTCTAGCAAGTCGATGCCAGCAGTTGGGCTGGTCATAATATTACGGATGTGGTCTACAACAGGATTACGAGAACCCAATCCTATATCTTGTAGATGTTTCAGAACCTCAGCATTTATCCCCGTGCGGATTTCACGGACTTGTAGGTTAGCTCGATTAGTCACATCTACATAGCCGCCACCGTGCTGTTCTGCTATATCTGCGATCGCACGGCACTGCTGACTACTAATAATTCCACCTGGTATTCTAATGCGAGATAACATACCATCGGCGGCGGGTGTAGCATAAAACAAGCCAGGACAAGTGGCAAATCCAGAAACCAAACTTGGAACTCCTTCCCCGTGCAACGCAGGGAGTAGACGGTGAGTGTGTCTTGACGACATCTTGAGAGTTGGCATTCTGACTTGGGCAATCCCATCACAGCTGCGGCACAGTCCCGGAATTTCACCGGAGTTTCCCAACTCCAAGCCTTAGTAATTTAGCACGAGAACGTAGTCAGAAACTTTAATGCTTCATATTTTGAATCAACCTATCCACGCCCAAAAGCGTGAATTCGATGGCTCATATAGTAACCGCCTAATTAGTTTAATAAAAAGACTTCTCGCTGGTTTTACTACACAAAACTGTCTTTTTCTGAGTCAGAAAGGGACAGATTTGAACGAAAAACATAATTTTGAGCCACTTTCCAATAGCGCGAGAACCGCTTGAGGTCAATATAGCCATCATAGTCAAAAAATGGTTCTACTTCTAGCACTTCCACCGCTATAGAACCCTCCATTTGATTGCAGATATCATCAAATCGGGGACTGGGACTGTTAGCTGTGACAATTAAATTTGCATCATGTTCTTTAGCAAAAGCTAAAATTTCCAGTGCCACATCGCCACGACGGATAACAACGGGTAACTCTAGCAAGCATTCGTAAATAAAAGTGATGCGTTTGAGACTTAGTTGCCATTCATTTATCAAAGCCTCGTCCCAAACCCAGATAGCTGGCGCATCGGGATATTTTTGTAATACAGGGTTGTATGGACTGAGGCAATCTCCATGTACCCAAACAATTGGTTTAGTCATTAGTCATTGGTCATTGGTCATTAGTCATTAGTCATTGGTCATTAGTCATTAGTCATTGGTCATTAGTCATTGGTCATTAGTCATTAGTCATTAATCAAGAGTTATTATTCTCTTCCTTGTCCCCCTTGTCCTCCCGTACTCCCCCTGCTCCCTTTCCCTTTCTTTCCACGCTGCCAACTTTGGCTATTGGCTTGTTTGCTAAATTCCCCTTTAGGAAAAAGTCGCTGTTCTAATTCTTCATAGCTGCCTTCAAAATCACAATGACCGTAAAGGGGACATTTCTGGCAATAAATGCCTTTGGTGTAGCGTTCTAAGTTCTCACGATTAAAAAAATACGGTTTCTGACTAAAGGTGCTGGCAACCCACTGCCATGACATATTATTACTAGCAGGATCTCCATCTAATAGGTGTTCGAGAAACCATTTAGCTCCTGCTTGCCAACGAATACGCAGCCAATGGACAATGTAAGCTGCTAGCCACATTCGGGCGTGGTTATGTAGATAGCCAGTTTCTTTCAAATCACGGCTAAAACTGTCGATGCAAACCCTACCTGTGGTTCCTTGTATAACATCTTGCGGCAATTCGGGTGCATATTCAGCCGCAGTGTAACCAGTTTTGTACTCTTCCTGGTCTTTCCAGATTCCATCCCCTAACTTGACATACAACCGTTGCCAATAGTCGCGCCAGCCTAACTCGTTAATTAGTTTTGTAGCATCATTTTGGTGCTGTACCCGTTCAAGGACATAATCTCGAATTTCTCGCAAACTCAAAACGCCATAACGAATGTAAGGCGAAAGTCGCGTGACTGCACCCGCGAAAAAATTACGTGTTTGCGCGTAGCTTACTGCATCGATTTTTTGCAGCGCTTTCTCTGCCGCTTTGCGTCCCCCCAGAGTTTCGCTGATGTGGTCATCGCGTTGCGCCGCATCAGGGAATTGTTCGCGGAGGTAGGCTACCAACTCATCGCGGTTGGTAAATTCGCGTTGCATATCTTTAGACATTCTAAACAAATATAAATAGGTAGGTAGGCATAGCCCGCCGCAGGCATGGCTTAATCTATGTACAATTCTAAAGCGGTCGCAATCTCTCACACTTCCATCATGAGCAACATTCCCCAAGTCGGACAACCAGCACCAGATTTCTCCATCCCTGACCAAAATGGCAATGCAGTCACTCTCGACGACCTCAGCAGCCAGTGGGTTGTTCTCTACTTCTACCCCAAAGATGACACACCCGGTTGTACCACCGAAGCCAAAGATTTCACCGAGTTGTATCAAGACTTCAGCGCACTGGGAGCGAAAATCTTAGGCGTGAGTCCCGATTTGGGTAAGTCTCATTGTAAATTTATCAGCAAACATAACTTGTCAATCACCCTCTTGAGTGACCCAGAACATATTTTGACAGAAGCCTACGGTGCTTGGCGCTTAAAAAAATTTATGGGCAAAGAATATATGGGTGTTGCTCGCTCAACTTTTTTAATTTCACCTGATAAAATGATTGTCTATGCTTGGCCGAATGTGAAAACTAAAGGTCATGCTCTGGCAGTTTTAACTAAATTACGGGAATTAGCAACCACATAACGCGACTGAATGCAGGTATAGTTACAGCAATGCTACGTGAATCATATTTATAGTAATAAAGCAGGATGTGAGCAGCTTATTTGAGCAAGCGATCGCCAATGCACTGAACTCAGCTAATCCTCAAAAAGTTCTGGAAGGCAAAGTCGCTAATGCTATCATCCAGGCAGGATTTGATTTAGTTAGTTTTAATAAAACAGTAGGTCTAAATGGCGAAGTCGGTGAAATCGATGTGGAAACCAGTAACGCTATCATCGAAGTAACAACCCAAACTGCTCGAAAGTTGAAGCAAGTTCAAAAGTTGATATCAAACTCTGATTTGAATCCCTTGAACAAGCCAGTTATTCTCTATGCACCCAATTATAAATTTACTCCGACTCAAGATATCATCGCTACAGGCAGTTATGTAGTTTGCAGTCAAGAGGAATTATTAGAATTATTATCCATACTAGGAGCATAACCGATGCCAGAACCCATTTCTCTAATTTCTAGTGCTGAGATTAAACCAGGAGACTTTTTGAGTTTTCTGCAATATTCTGGAGTATTACTACATCCAGATAATGTATATGATGGACGTATTTCTAGAGACAATACTCATGTTTGGATTGTTTTAGATAACACTGAATTAAAAAATTTTAATCCTGATGAAATTGAACTCATAACCCAGAAGCTTACAGCTAAACCTCAGACTCACATTCTACTTGATGTCAGCAAAACTTCAGGAAGTGAGCAACTAGCGCTAGAGTTTGCGTGTCAGTTTGCCAAAAAATGGTCTTGTATTGTCTATAATTCAAGTCAAAAAGTCTACTCAGCACAAGAATTATTAGGGTTATGCCAAACAAAACTAGGTTTTGTTTAGATAGTATATAGAGTTGCATAAATTATGGTTCAATTTATCCAAGCACACAATGTCGGGCTTGCCTATTTGGAGGAAAAATTTAGTCTACAGCTAGCCGAAGATGAGGCATTCTTCACAGAATGGTTTGAAACTTTACCGGAAATTACAGATTTAGAAAAGCAAGATTTAGACAGAATAAAACTTCATTTTCTCCGCTTAGTCAAGCGTCCTCCATTGTCGGAAGAAACGGTAAAATTAGTAATTTTATCTCCTTTACTCAATTTAGCTGGATTTTATGATGAACCTTTTTATATGAGAGGTGAGGAATCAATAGAAATTTCTGCGGAAGATGAAGGAGAAATCATTAGGGGTAGAATTGATGTTTTAGTTATTCAAGAACAATTCTGGTTGTTAGTAATTGAATCTAAAAGGTCTAGCTTTTCTCTTTTAGAAGCCGTACCTCAAGCACTTGTTTATATGTTGGCTAATCCTAATCAAGACAAACCTACTTTTGGATTAGTAACAAATGGTAGTGATTTTATTTTCTTGAAACTTACCAAACAAAATCAGCCAAAGTATGCTATTTCTGACCAATTTACACTTTTGAAACGAAAAAGTGAATTGTATCAAGTTCTAAGTGTATTAAAAAATTTGAGTCAAAGTTTGAGTTAATAATTATGTCTATTCGTCCTATATACCTTGATTGCCACGCTACTACAGCCGTAGATGAACGGGTATTAGCAGCGATGCTCCCCTACTTTACAGAAAAGTTTGGCAACCCATCTAGTATTGGTCATGTTTACGGTTGGGAAGCAGAAGCTGCTATTAAGCAAACGCGAGAGATTTTAGCAGCAGGAATTAACGCCACTCCAGAAGAAATTGTTTTTACCAGTGGTGCAACAGAAGCAAATAATTTAGCTATTAAAGGTGTTGCTGAAGCTTATTTTAAAAAAGGTCAGCATATTATTACTGTTGCCACTGAACATAGTGCAGTAATTGACCCTTGTAATTATTTAAAAACTCTCGGTTTTGAAATTACTATTCTCCCAGTTAAAAAAGATGGACTGATTGATTTAAATGAGTTAAACAAAGCTTTCCGTCCTGAGACGATTTTGGTTTCGGTGATGGCTGCAAATAACGAAATTGGCGTTTTACAGCCAATAGCCGAAATTGGGGAACTATGCCATGCTTACAACATCATTTTCCACACCGATGCAGCCCAAGCTATTGGTAAAATTCCCCTAAATGTGCAAGCGATGAAAATTGACTTGATGTCGCTAACTGCACACAAGGTATATGGGCCAAAAGGCATTGGGGCGCTGTACGTCCGCAGGCGCGATCGCAGAGTGCAACTAGCCCCCCAGCAGCACGGCGGCGGACATGAACGGGGGATGCGGTCTGGGACATTGTATACACCGCAAATCGTCGGCTTTGGGAAAGCTGTAGAAATCGCTTTGGCTGAACAAGCAACAGAAAACCAACGCCTTACTCAGTTAAGACAAAGCTTGTGGTCGCAGCTTTCCCAACTTGAAGGAATTCATCTCAACGGACACCCTCAAGAGCGATTGGCGGGAAACTTGAATATCAGCGTTGAGAGGGTGGATGGAGCCGCACTTTTGCTAGGATTGCAGCCAGTAATGGCGATTTCTTCTGGTTCTGCTTGCTCATCAGCAAGTACTGCACCTTCCCATGTTCTGACAGCACTGGGAAACCCCCAACAGCTAGCTTATGCCTCAGTGCGGTTTGGGATTGGCCGGTTTAATACCCAAGAGGAAATTGATATTGTGGCGAAACATGCGATCGCTACCATTCAAAGCTTACGCAAAACCTCCTTTATGGATTCTCGCCAAGAAAAGCAGCAATCTGATCTAGTTCCTGCTGATTGAGGCGAAATTCCCCAGCAGCGATGATTCCTTCCACCTGCTTAGGATTGCGTGCGCCAACGATCGCAGCTGTCACCGCCGGATTGTTTAAAGTCCAAGCGATCGCCACCTCACCGGGGGAGCGATCGTGTTGTTCACCAATATGCTGCAACAGCTCTACCAGCTTCAGATTACGAGATAAACGTGGCTCCTGAAATTCACTACTATTCCTGCGCCAATCATTATCTGGTAAATTGGCAACTCGCTCAGGTGTCATCTTTCCTGTAAGTAAACCCGATTGCATAGGTGAATATACAATTACACCGATGTTGTTTTCCTGACAAAAAGGCAGAATTTCCTTTTCAACATCAGGCTTAACCAATGAATAAGGCGGTTGCAATGAGGTAACTGGTGCAATCTTTTGGATACGTTTTAACTGTTCTACATTGAAGTTTGAAACCCCGATATAGCGAACCTTACCCTCATCCTTGAGTTTGGAGAGAGTCGTCCAGCCTTCTTCAATTTCTGACTCTGGGTTAGGCCAGTGGATTTGGTAGAGATCAATGGTTTCAATGTCAAGTCGGCGCAAACTAGCTTCAACTTCCCGCCGCACAGAATCCGCCTTCAGACTGCGACTAATTTCGCCCTTTTCATCCCAAATCATTGAACATTTAGTGAAAATGTAAGGGCGATTAGATCGACCCTTGAGCGCCTTAGCAACAACTTCCTCCGAATGTCCTAGACCATAGATAGCTGCGGTGTCAATCCAATTAACGCCGAGGTCGAGAGCGCGAGCGATCGCTTCAATCGATTCCTGGTCATCCTGCGCTCCCCAACCAAAAGCCCATTCACCTCCACCGATCGCCCAGGCTCCAAAGCCGATTGGGGTAATGTGAAGCTCTGAATTACCGAGCTGTTTGGTTTGCATATCTATATATCTCCAAGAATTTTTGAGTCAATTGCTAGTTTAGGTTACAAATATTTTCTCAACCGCTATCTGAAGTGTGAATGACTACTACTGAAAACCCAACAGCAAATCATTACTTATGTAGGATTACTAAATTCTGAAGGTTGTGTTGATATATACTACTTATACATTAGTACAGCACGGCGTAAATCCAGCTATTATCTCAATTAACAAGATAAATAGGGGCATGGCAATGCTTATAGGTGTCAACTTAAGCTAAAAGTAGCTTAACTGAAAGCTTCCTCACCCGCCCAGAAATAAATTTCAGGGCTAATAGCTAAAGTCTACTGAAGTAGACTAAATATTCCTAAAAATCTTTAGTCTACTTTAGTAGACTTTAGCTATTAGCAAGGAACTTCAGTTCCTTGCGGGACATGGCTTTTACGTGAAGTTGATACCTATGGGCATTGCGCCTTGCCCCTACAATAAATCTACATGTATCAGGATTTTTGTAAATTGATATCAGTGTTTATCAAAATAGAGAAGTAATATGTCAGAAGATTTAAAAGGCAAAGTTGCGCTAATCACTGGTGCAAACAAAGGTATCGGGTATGAGATTGCACGCCAACTAGGTTCTAGAGGCGCTACTGTTCTGGTTGGTGCAAGAGATATCAAACGTGGTGAAGAAGCGGCGAATAAACTTTGTTCAAATGAGATCGATGCTCGATCAGTTCAACTTGATGTCACAGACCAAAAAACAATTGACTCTGCGGCTAAACAAATTGAGAGCGAATTTGGAAAACTTGACATCCTTGTGAACAATGCTGGAATCTTAAGTGATGGCGATGCCTACGGCGGTAAACTACGCCTTCCACCCAGTCAAGTTGATATTGAAACACTGCGACACACTTACGATACAAATGTATTTGGAGTGTTTGCAGTTACAAAAACGCTGTTGCCACTCTTAAAGAAGTCAACAGCAGGGCGAATAGTAAATATATCAAGTGGTTTAGGTTCTCTAACTCAAAACTCTGACCCAAATTATGAGTTCGCTAATTCTAAGCTTCTCGCTTATAACTCATCAAAGACAGCAGTAAATGCGATCACAGTTCTATTGGCTGCTGAACTTAAAGATACCCCAATTAAAATCAATGCTGCTGACCCAGGCTTCACAGCAACAGACATTAATCAAAACCAAGGATACCGCACCGTTGAGCAGGGAGCGATCGCAGCAGTGAGACTTGCCACTTTACCTGATGATGGTTCTAGCGGAGGGTTTTTTGATGAGGATGGCGTGGTTCCCTGGTAGGAAGTAGGGGGCAGGGGGCAGGGGGCAGGGGGCAGGGGGCAGGAGTTAGAAAATTCGGTTTATCCACCTTTTATCTCCGTTAATGAGCCTTTGAACTGGATGAATCCACCTTTTATCTCCGTTAACGAGTCTTTGAAGTGGATTAGGACTTACGCAAAAATTGCTAAAAAGCTTAATTTCTCGAACCGCCAAGACGCCAAGAGCGCCGAGAATTCGTAGAGTGTGCGTAAGTCCTATGGATGAATCCACCTTTGAACTCCGTTAACGAGTCTTTGAACTGGATGAATCCACCTTTTATCTCCGTTCATCCAGCTTGTCTCCTTGTTCTCTTTTCCCTACTCCCTACTCCCCACTCCCCATTTAATAGGGATTTGAATCAATCCGTCCCCTTTTAACACTCCTGAGATAGTACCCAGAAGTTGGTCTGTTTTTTAAATTAAAAGTATCGCCACTGCGAACTTTCCAAATTTTGTAATTAGAAAAGGTCAACGGCTTTCGGGGTTCACATACTTCTGGTATATGATTGCCAAGTACAAAGTACGCGTCACCCCTACCCATAACTTTCACCAAACCGTTTTTATCCACAAGAACCGATGTACTTTCGCTAACCGCTATGCCTAAAACACTGCTAGCTACACCGTCCTTAATTTGACGGGCAATGAAAGCCATAATTCGACCCATTCTTTGCCGCCTGTCGAAGTGCGTATCTACAATGGTTCCCTTCAAATTACTCCAATTGAAAAAGTTGTAAGTAAAAGTAATGTCTCGGTAGGGATCATCGAGTGCATCTCTAGTTTCAATGCCTTTTTCAGAAGAAGCACAAGCATCATAGACACAATCACTTTGGATCATTGCACCCGCACTGGTGCCACCAATACCACCTCCCTTAAGGTAAACTGACTTAACGGCAGCCTCAAGCTTGGTATCTTTCCAGTTGCGGATGTATTGACATTGGTCGCCGCCAGCAAAGAAAATTACATCAGCATTTCTAATTTTTTCATAAATCTCAGCTTTGTTTGCTTCTTCTCTATTACGAATCAGAAGAGTTTCCACAGAGTTTACGCCCTTCATGGCATAAATCAGCCGATTGTAATCGTGATTACCATTGGTGCGGAGAACTACAACATTAACTCTAGTGCCGGAGTTACTACCTCCCCGAACTTGATTGATCATCCACTGGATTGCATCATCGACATCGGGGCCACCCCCACCTAAGGTAAGGACTGGGCCTGCTAAGGTGGGTCTAGCATTGTCGAAAGAGGGAGAGCCAGAGGGGGAGGGGCGGACATCAATAGTGTCACCCAGGAAGTAGCGTTTCCAGCTTGCAATAAAACGGGTTATTAGGAAGGTTCCCATCTTCAACAACTTGATTCCTGTATTTTTCAAGCGCCTTGCTATGCTTGGGAATGCCTTTGTCATACTAAGCTTCTAGAGCAAACTGCAATTATTGCTAGGCTGTTACGCACTTTAATTGCTTATTTATCCGTGAGGATTGTCCTTAGTCATTGGTCATTAGTCATTAGTCATTAGTCATTTGTCATTTGTGAATAACCAATCACCCATGCCCCATGCCCCATGCCCCATGCCCTATGACAAATGACAGTTTTAACGAAAAAATCTGCAACTTAAACGCGTACTAGCTTAACTCTGGCACTAGAGAGGGTAGAATTTCCAGCGTACAGGGCTTGTACTGTTTGTTAACTCAAAATAACGCGGAGTAATCATTTATTCTCTGCTCTACTCTGCGAAAATCTCTATATTGCTTGTGTTGTTTAAAATTCTAGATCCCCGGCTTCTTCAAGAAGCCGGGGATCTATGCTTACCACGCAATTTGCGATCGCTCTTGTACAACTCGCTGATATACTTCTTCGGTTTGCTTGGCTAATTTCGGCCAGCTAAACCGTCGCTTTAAATCCTCATAAGCGTTATCCACCAGCCATTGCCGATACCCTGGATTTTTCAAAACCTCCAAAATTCCCCAAGCTAAAGAATCGGGATTGTTCACCCAAGTCACAATGCCTGTTTTGGTATGTTGCACTACTTCTGGAAAACCACCCGTATCAGAAACTACTACCGGAACCCGAGAAGCAAAGCTTTCTAAAGCCACAATTCCAAAAGGTTCGTAAAGACTAGGAAAAACGGCACAGTCAGCGACAGTTTGGAATCTGTCTAAGTATTGATCCGAGAGAAAACCTGTAAAATAGCAATGATGCCAAATTCCCAAATCCCAGGCTTGGCGCTTGAGATGGTCAGTATTGCCGCCACCAACAATTACAAATTTAACATTACCTGCCATTTGCGAAAGGATCTTAGGTGCGGCATTGAGCAATATAGGTACACCCTTTTCGTAAGTCATGCGACCAAGGTAATAAACTATTTGCTCATCGTCTGTGGCGAATTGGCGGCGAAAATTCAGAGCATGAAAATCTACGTTATGCTGTTTCTTTTCGGCTCGGATACCGTTATAAATAACATCGATTTTGTCCCAAGGACTGTGTAGCGCTCGTTCTACTTCTTGGCGCATATAGTTGCTACAAACAATAATCCGCCAAGCGTTGTAAGCCAGCAAGGTTTCTTTGCTATTTATATAACCTTGAATATCTGTGTGAATACCGTTATAGCGTCCGTATTCTGTAGCGTGAATTGTAGCAATTAGTGGTATTTTAAAATTATGCTTGAGAGCGATCGCAGCATCTCCTACTAACCAATCGTGGGCATGAATTAAATCAAAAGGCCCTTCTTCTAAAATCAACTTACCACCATGATCTCCCATACTCAGGTTGAGATTGACTACCCAGTGGAAAAAGTCATTACTATGTGCCACTGGCACTCGATGCACCTTTACTCCCTCAACCACTTCATACATCGACGCATGACCAAATTCTGCTGTAATTAAGTGGACTTCATGTCCTAGCTTTACCAGTTCCGGGTACAATTCCGCTACATGCCGCGCAATTCCCCCAATAATCCTTGGTGGAAACTCCCAACTCAGTACCAGTATCTTCATCTGCTAGATTCCCCGACACTTTACAAATATCTAAAAAATTACATTTACCTAAAAATACAAGGGTGGCAAATATAGTAAGTATGTTTACTAAAATTTTGAGATTTTTTAACAGTTATTTTGTTAAAGCTTATCAAAGGTTATCAACTGTGGGATAGGGATAACAAACAAGGTGTAATTCGTAATTAGAACAATTTAGCATCCCCTTCGCAACTCATGTGTCAGTAAGGGCTAACTTGATCGCGCCCTTGCTGCTTGGCTTCTCTACGAGAGGTACGAGCGTCATTGCGTACAGCCCTTTGGGCATGAAAACAGCGTAGGGGGCGTTCGCTTCTAGCGTCTTAGGACTTACGCACACTCTACGAATTCTCGGCGCTCTTGGCGTCTTGGCGGTTCGAGAAATTAAGCTTTTTAGCAATTTTTGCGTAAGTCCTAGTCTCTAAGAGTTGCCCATTGCGAATTGGTATCCCCAAACTTTGTTAAACATAAAATAAAATCCTAGTTCGTAGTGAGCGATTCATTGCTCGAAACAAGGATTATCAGGACTTTAGTCCTTACGAGACGTTATGGTAAAGCCCCCAAAAATTCTATTCGGGGGCTATAAGCGAATGAACGAATTTATTCGATCTTTGAGATGTCGCCGCAAGCATTAAGCACTCTTAAATCAGTTTTGATCCAAGCGCAGTACTGCCATAAAGGCTTCCTGTGGTACATCCACAGTACCCACAGATTTCATCCGCTTTTTACCTTTTGCTTGCTTCTGTAATAATTTCTTCTTCCGGCTGATGTCACCGCCGTAGCACTTGGCTAACACATCTTTCCGCAAGGCGGGGATGTGTTCGCTGGCGATAACTTTACTGCCAATAGATGCCTGAATTGGCACTTTAAATTGATGGCGGGGAATTAGTTCTTTGAGTTTTTCTGCCATTGCCCGCCCGACGTTGTAAGCTTTATCACGGTGGACAATCATCGCCAAGGAATCCACAGGATCGCCGTTAATCATGATATCCAGCTTCACCAGAGGATTTTCACGGTAGCCGATGAGGTGATATTCCATACTGGCGTAACCGCGCGATCGCGACTTCATTTGATCAAAAAAGTCAGTTACAACTTCCGCCAAGGGTAGCTCATAAGTAAGGGTGGTTCGTCCTTGGGCAAGATATTTCATATCTTTGAAGATGCCACGGCGATTTTGTGACAACTCCATCAAGCTGCCAACATAAGTTTCCGGCGTAATCATCTCTACTTGGACGTAGGGTTCTTCAATTTTTTCGCGATCGTTGGGAGAAGGTAAGCGGCTAGGATTATCGATGTACAGTTCCTCACCTTTGACGGTAATCACCTTATAAACCACCGAGGGGGCTGTAATGATTAAATCTAGGTTATACTCCCGCTCTAGACGTTCCTGAACAATTTCCATGTGCAGCAAGCCCAAAAACCCGCAACGGAAGCCAAACCCCATCGCGCTAGAAGTTTCTGGTTCGTAATGCAGCGCTGCGTCGTTGAGTTCGAGTTTTTCTAAAGCTTCCCGCAAATCTTCAAATTGATCAGCATCAATGGGGAACATCCCACAAAAAACCATCGGGTTCGCTTCTGCATAACCTGGTAAGGGTGATTCAGCTTTCGCCTTACTGAGGGTAATTGTGTCTCCTACCCGTGCATCAGCTACAGCTTTAATTGCCGCTCCCAAATAGCCCACTTCCCCAGCGTGGAGTTCATCAACTTGCTTTTGAGTGGGAGAAAGAACGCCTAATTCATCAATTTCAAATTCTTTACCAGATGCCATTAAATGGATGCGATCGCCTTTTTTCACAGTGCCATCCATCACCCGGAAATACACAATTACTCCCCGGTAACTGTCGTAATAGCTATCAAATATTAACGCTCGTAAGCGTTCATTTATGGTATTAGGCGGTGGCGGTATCCGCTCCACAACTGCTTCTAAAATCTCATCAATACCAATTCCTTCTTTAGCAGAGGCAAGAATCGCACCACTGCAATCTAGACCGATAATTTCTTCAATTTCGCCAATTACTCGTTCTGGTTCTGCCCCAGGCAAATCGATTTTATTCAAAACCGGGATAATTTCCAGGTTATTCTCTAACGCTAAATACACATTTGCCAAAGTTTGCGCCTCCACACCTTGGGACGCATCTACTACCAATAGCGCTCCTTCACAAGCCACAAGAGAGCGAGAGACTTCATAAGAGAAATCCACATGCCCAGGAGTATCAATTAAGTTCAGCACATACTGTTGACCATCCTTAGCTGTGTAATTCATCCGGGCAGCTTGCAGCTTAATTGTAATGCCGCGCTCCCGTTCCAAATCCATATTGTCGAGAAACTGTTCCTTCATCTGTCGGTCTTCAACAGTGCCAGTAGCTTGTAGCAAGCGATCGGCGAGGGTTGATTTCCCGTGGTCGATGTGAGCAATAATACAAAAATTGCGAATGCGAACTGCGGGAACGTCAGTCATATACTATCTTTGCCTTAGCAGCAACCAAAGTTAAAAGAGCAATTTACTTAATGTATTTTAATGCTTTCTTAGCCAAGACGCTCCGTTTTTAGTGCTGAGTTACGAGTGCTGAGTGCTGAGTTAGGAGTTAAAAGTTAAGAGTTAAAAGTTAGGAGTTATTATTCTGCCCCTGCCTCCTGCCCCCTGCCCCCTGCCCCCTACCCCCTACCCTCTTCCCCTCTTCACCCCATCTTTAACTTTTGATCTAAATAGGTGGACTTTTAAGAATATTATGAAAGTCTATTTGTCGCTGCTAGTATTCAACAACTAGAAGCGTACAATAAATATAAATAAGTACATGTAGGGATCATGTAAGGATCATGGATAATTACCACTCGTAATTACCCATAGTCACTGATTTATCGGCAAAACTTCTAAAGCCATTGTCTAGTAAGTTATATGAAAAATGCGATTTAAAACTTAAAGCTGTTACTTTGGTGCTATTTCGGGGAACTATGTAAATATTCCGTTGAAGATTTTTCAGTAAATTAGCCCAAATTATGAATATAACTACTTTACAAAGCTTTAGACAAAACCAATTCAGAGTATATCAAACCTATGAATATGCAAGAGAAAACTACCGAAGCGGAAAACACACGAGCCGATAAGGTAGAAATTGCTGTCCGCTTGGACTCCGAGCTACTAGAGCAAATTCAGCATCTCACCAATGACCCAAGTAAAGTGATTGAGGTGGCGATTCGTCAGTGGTTGCGGGGTGAAATCCTTAGAGATGACGAACTGACGCGTACCCCTGTGCGTAAACCCGTTCCTCCTCGGGGTGAATGGAATGATTGACGCTATTAATCAGCTGTCAATGCAAGTTAAAAAGTGAAGTTTGCCAATCTGGGTTTCAGATCACCAAGAAATACTCAATAAAAAACGAAAAAGCTGTAAGAATTTATGCATAAATTTGAGCAGCTTTAGTAAAATTACGGTCGGATACCCTTTGTCTATCCAACTCAATTAATGACTATTACTGCCAATTCCCAATTGTCAAATGTATTTTCCCAAAACCTGGAATCTATTCCCAGCAAGACTGATGGCTCATTAGCAACTCTAGGAGCCGAGTTGGTGTATACGCAAGATGGAGCAGGGCACTATCTGACCTTTTGGTGGCAGCATAGCGAACTCCTGGGGTTAAGTACCGAAAAAATAGTTGATGAACTGAACCAGACCCAAACCTTTGTCCCAGTGGATAAAGTTACTTATTTGGAACGATTGCACCGAATTTTGACAAGTTTGGTGCCAGAAAGGTTTCAGTGTTGGTTTAGCTACCAGCAGGAATTATTTGAGTTGGAATTGGTAATTAGCCCAATTATGCCGAGTTTGGGAACGACTGCCACTACAGTTTTAGTGATGGGACGGTTAGTGCAAGCAACACTCAACAAAAAACAAGTGCCTGTGCCATCAAAAACGCCCACACAAATAGAAGTGGCAATAAGATCGCAGCAACACCAAAAAGTGGTAAATCGCATTACCAGAAATATCCGGCGGACGTTGGATTTAGATATTATTTGGCAGCAAACAGTTGATAGTTTAGGGAAAGCACTGCGGCTAGAGCGCTGTATTATTTGTCCTTATCAGCCCTCTAGCTCAAAAGTGGAGGTGAAGGCTGAGTATCACCAGGCAGCACTTAAATCAATGCTTGGCTTAGAAATAAATATAGCTTCAGAGCCTGCCTTTGCTCAAGCTTTGGCAACCCTAGAACCAGTTGTAATGCAAGTGCCGGGATATGCACAGTCTGGGCAGCAGAAAACTTTGGTGATTGCAACTTGCTATCAAGACCAGGCCAATGGATTGGTTGCCTTGAGTTGGCAGGATGAATGCTACACATTAACAGAATCAGAATTAGAACTAGCAAAAGAAGCAGCAGATCAATTGGGAACTGCGATCGCTCATGCTACTTTATATGAAGAATTAGAAGTAGCGCGTCAAAAAGCCGAAGAAGCTTCCCGTCTCAAAAGCGAGTTTCTGGCTAATGTATCCCATGAAATTCGGACTCCCCTCAACGGCATGATTGGCTTCTTGAAGCTGATCTTGGAAGGAATGGCAGATGATCCAGAAGAACAAAATCAGTTTTTGTCAGAAGCTCACCAATTATCGATACATCTGCTGAATATTATCAACGACATTTTGGACATCGCTAAAATCGAAGCTGGCAAAATGGAGTTAGCTTATGCTCCAGTCAAGCTAGATGAACTATTCCATGATGTCGAAAATTTCATGCGTCCCCAAGCAGAAATGAGAAATCTCAGCTTCCAGATGCAAATGCCTCCTACCTCCGATGAAATCATTGTCCAAAGCAACTATCAACGGTTGCTACAAGTGATGCTCAATTTGGTAGGGAATGCCATCAAATTTACCCATGAAGGTGGTGTCACCGTTAGCGCCGATTTAGTACTCAAAAAGGCGAACTTTCAAGATCAGCAGTTTCCTGGCATGGTGAAAGTACGTGTAGCAGACACTGGTATTGGTGTTTCTTTAGACAAACAAGATAAACTGTTTCAATTATTCTCTCAGGTGGATGGTTCCCGCACTCGCCACTACGGCGGTACAGGTTTAGGATTGGCAATATCCCAAAAGCTAGTGGAGGCAATGGGCGGCGAGGTACATTTTTATAGTCTGGGCGAAGGACTTGGTTCAACAGTCACATTCACCGTGCCACTATATCAACAACCAGTCATGGTTTCATCCAATGATGGCGACTCAACAAGTAGTGCTGAATGTTAGTCATTGGTCATTTGAATGATTACCAGGACTGGGTTTTGAGTTTTAAAGTTTAAAGTTTTTTAGTAATTATTATTTAATTAAGCATATTGGGCATTGGGTATTGGGAAAAAAATTTCCTTGTCCTCACCTCCTGGCGTTCTCTTCAGGACTTTAACCGCTAAAGTAGAGTAGGAGGGCTTGCACGACAAATTGTTCAGCTAATCTAATATCAAGTTGCTAAAACCAGCAGTGGTTTAGTCAAAAGTCATTCAAAACTGACATCTGACAATCTAGCGGCAATTAGATTTAGGATCGATTTAACAAAGCTGAAAAATAAAATTTTGGATAATGGTTAATGAGTAACCGCGCATCTGGCACAGAGATCATTATTAGTCAATGCCCAATGCCCCATGCCCCATGCCCAATGCCCCATGCCCAATCCCCATCATTAACTTAGCAGGTCTAAAACTATGACACTTACACTCACACCTGAAAACGTTGAAACAGTCTTAGATGAAATGCGCCCTTATCTTATGTCTGATGGCGGTAATGTGGAACTCGTAGAACTCGAAGGGCCTATTGTAAAATTGCGCCTGCAAGGTGCGTGTGGTTCTTGCCCCAGTTCTGCAATGACTCTGAGAATGGGTATTGAGCGCCGCTTAAAGGAAATGATTCCCGAAATTGCAGAAATTGAGCAAGTGGTGTAAAAGTTAGGAGTTAGAAGTTAGGAGTTATGAGTTTGAATCAACTCCTAACTCCTTATTCTTAACTCCTAACTATTTCTATGTCCCATCCTCTCTACATCGCTTTTATCTGGCATCAACATCAGCCACTGTACAAATCTCCTGGCAGTGGCGCTGCGCTATCTCCGAGTCAGCAGTACCGGCTTCCTTGGGTACGTTTGCATGGGACTAAAGATTATTTAGATTTGGTCTTGCTCTTAGAGCGGTATCCTAAGTTACACCAAACGGTAAATTTAGTTCCGTCGCTGATATTGCAACTCGAAGATTATATTGCTGGTACTGCTTTTGACCCTTATCTCACAGCCAGTTTGACACCGGATGAACAACTGACGCAGCAGCAGCGCGAATTTATTATCCAACACTTTTTCGATGCCAATCACCATACTCTAATTGATCCTCATCCCCGTTATGCCGAGTTGTACCAGCAAAGGCAGGAAAAAGGGCAAGCTTGGTGTTTAGCAAATTGGAAATTGTCAGATTATAGCGATTTGCTAGCTTGGCACAATTTAGCTTGGATCGATCCTCTGTTTTGGGATGACCCGGAAATTGCTACTTGGTTAAAACAGGGTCGGAATTTTACTTTAAGCGATCGCCAGCGCATTTATTCCAAACAGCGAGAAATCCTCAGCCGCATTATCCCCCAACATCGCAAAATGCAAGAGGCGGGGCAGTTAGAAGTTACCACCACGCCTTACACTCACCCAATTTTGCCATTGCTGGCTGATACTAACTCTGGTCGGGTAGCTGTGCCTAATATGACACTACCTAAGCAGCGTTTTCAGTGGGCAGAAGATATTCCCCGCCACTTGCGGAAAGCTTGGAACTTTTATAAAGACCGCTTTGGACAGATACCTCGTGGTTTGTGGCCTTCGGAACAATCAGTAAGTCCGGCAATCCTTCCAGATATTATCAACCAAGGATTTAAGTGGATATGCTCAGATGAAGCCGTCTTAGGGTGGACGCTGAAACACTTTTTTCATCGGGATGGGGCAGGGAATGTACAGCAACCAGAACTGCTGTATCGACCCTATCGCCTGCAAACCGCCGAGGGTGACTTGTCAATTGTGTTTCGTGACCATAGATTATCAGATTTGATTGGCTTTACTTATAGCGCAATGCCAGCAAAAAAGGCAGCAGCAGATTTAGTGGGACATTTGCAAGCGATCGCTAAAATGCAAAGAGAAAGTCAAACTGAAGAACCTTGGCTAGTTACCATCGCCTTGGATGGGGAGAATTGCTGGGAATTTTATCCTCAAGATGGCAAACCCTTCTTAGAAGCTTTATATCAAAGCTTAAGCGATGAACCCCACCTCAAACTCGTCACTGTCTCCGAATTTCTCGAAGAATTTCCAGCCACAGCCACCATTCCCGGAGGACAACTACATAGTGGTTCTTGGGTGGATGGCAGTTTCACTACTTGGATCGGCGATCCCGCCAAAAATCGTGCTTGGGATTACTTGACAGAAGCAAGGATTATGCTCGCAAGTCATCCTGAAGCGACGGAAGAAAACAACCCCGAAGCATGGGAAGCGTTGTATGCCGCAGAGGGTTCAGACTGGTTTTGGTGGTTTGGTGCAGGACATTCCTCAAATCAGGATGCCATCTTCGATCAATTGTTTCGAGAACATCTGTTTGGCATTTACAAGGCATTAAATGAACCTGTACCGCCCTACCTCAAGCAACCAGTGGAAATCCACCAAGCACAGGGAAGCCACACTCCACAAGGGTTTATTCATCCCGTCATTGATGGTAGGGGTGATGAACAAGATTGGGACAAAGCTGGACGCATAGAAATCGGTGGGGCGCGAGGGACGATGCACAATAGCAGTGTCATCCAGCGACTTTGGTATGGGGTGGATCACCTCAATTTCTATGTGCGGCTGGACTTTAAAAGTGGCGCAGCACCAGGGCAAGATTTTCCAGCAGAATTGAATTTGCTGTGGTTCTATCCAGAAAAAACAATGGTTAACAGCCCAATTCCCTTGGCAGATGTACCAGATGCAGCCCCACTTAATTACCATTTCCACCATCTTCTGGAAGTTAACTTGCTGACGCAATCGATTCAATTTCGGGAAGCTGGAGATAATTATCAATGGCATCCCCGTTTCAGTCGCGCTCAAGTAGCTTTAAATAATTGTTTAGAGTTGGCAGTCCCGTGGGCAGATTTGCAAGTTCCGCCAGATTATCCTTTGCGCTTGATTTTGGTGCTTGCAGATGAAGGACGTTTTTACAACTATTTACCAGAAAATGCTTTGATTCCTATTGAAGTGCCTTAGAACTCAATAGATTTGGTGTTATACCACTTTACAAAATTCCTTGTAGTAGTCTGTCCTATTAGTTATGAAGGGTTTGTAGTGAGCGATTTATCGCTCAAATCAAGGACTAAAGTCCTTACTACGAACTTTTATAACCCTTCAAATTTAATGGGACAGACCAGTAGTAGTCTGTCCTATTAATTTTGAGGAGTTCGTAGTAAGCACAAAGCGTGCTTAAAAATTCAGGACTAAAGTCCTGAATACGAACTTTTTCATCCCTCATAACTAATGCGATAGATCACTACTGGTCTATCGCATTAGTTATGAGGGACAAGAGAACGAACCGCATACTCCTACGGGGATCTTGCTACGTGCAGCCTCTCGTAGAGAAGAAAAGAAAGAAGAGAAAAATTACTGGGTCGAGTTGAGGGTAATGGTTCTTCAAACGTGTTCATGAGGTCATGAGCGGATTTACCACAGGTAACAACATTATATAAAGCTTGTATAAACTTGATGATTGCTTGATAATAAATTTATTAGGCTTACATATAAAATTAAATTATGTATTTTTCAGCACAATTATATATCACAAAATTATTTTTAGTACAAGAATAAATTGCATTTTTATCAAGAAAAACATGAAATTTAATTAAGGTATCGAATTTTGAATAAGCGAACGAAATACATTTGTGCAAAGGATAATTTTTCGCTTATAACAATTCGAAAACATATTAGATTTTACACAAGTTTATATCTTAAAGATTGAGTAAAGAAGTTTACTTGGCTTGTGAATAGTGATAAAGATAGAAGTGTCTTGACTAAGCAAAATAAAGCATTCAAAAAACCCATTTAAATAAGCTACGTTGCTCGAATTATGAAAATTATTATTGAATAAAATTCATAGGTAGCTTTTGACAAACTAATGAAACAGTTGTGTAAGTTTTTCAGCATTACTGCAAGCAAGTGAGCGACTGCTTTTGATTAATAATACGTTCGTTTTCTTTACGAGTCAGCTATTGTGCCTTTAAATTGCACTAACATTTTTTGTATCTGATTGGGGAGTGGGCATCTTGCCCGCCCTCGTCATGCAATTTGTATACTTAACAGCTTATTGCCTATTGCGCGTCATGCATAGCCCCTATTTACATAAAATACAGCGCAGACAGTTCATTCTCTATAGTCATCAAATTTGTAGAAAGTGGATTAAGGCTCATCAAAAAAGTTAATTTAAAACTTAATTACTTAGTTTATGAAAAGCTTCAATAAGCTTAATTTTTTCACTAAAAGTGCGGTAAAGCCATAGCAAATTATTTTTATTATTAGTGGAGGAGATTAGTGACTGTTATTAAAACTTATTCATCCTGTAAACAAGCGCTTGGAATTGTCACAGTGGCATTAGTCTTGATCATGCCAACAATTAGCAGTAGTGCTAAAGAAAGTGACTGTAAATCGGATAATCAGTGGAGTTTGGGTGGCCAGAACCTAAACAATACTCGCTATCAAGCAGGTGAGAGATACCTCAATCCAAAGAACGTAAAACAGTTGTCTCCCAAATGGGTTTTTAGTGCAGGTGGTGAACTCTCTGCAACACCAGCAGTTGTAGATAAAACTGTATATATACCAGACTGGGGCGGTAATTTTTTTAAGATTGATGCACAGACGGGTACACAGATTTGGGCAAATAGCATTGCCAGCTATATTAATGATCCAACTATCCCAAAAGCTGTCTCGCGCACAAGTCCAGCACTTAAGGGGAATAAAGTAATTATTGGTAGCCAGGAAGGTGCTTTCCTGATAGCAGTTAACAAAGATACTGGGAAGCTCATCTGGAAAACAAAACTTGACAAGCACCCCTATGCTATTATTACTCAGTCGCCGACCATTTATGGCAATCGTGTGTATGTTGGAGTTGCCTCTTCTGAGGAAACAGCAGCAAACCAGCCGAACTATCCATGCTGCACATTCCGTGGAAGCATGACGGCGGTAGATTTAAATACTGGAAAGCTTCTGTGGAAAACTTACACTGTACCAGAAAATTATGGTGAATCGGATGGCTACTCAGGTGGAGCAGTTTGGGGTAGCACACCAGCAATCGATCCAAAGCGAAATTCGGTATATATTGCAACAGGCAATAACTACAATGTGCCTCGAACGGTAAGAGATTGTATTACAAAATTATCTTCACAGAAAGTTCCTAATGAGTCGCAATGCCTCGATCGCAATAATTATATTGACGCGATCATGGCACTTGATCTCAACACTGGCACGATTAAGTGGGCAAATAAACTACAGGGATACGATACCTGGACTCTTGCCTGCTTCTATGGCGGTATCTCCAATTGCCCTGACCCCAAAGGGCCAGATTATGATTTCGCTCAGGCACCCATGCTTTTCACTGTTAAAGATGCGGGAAAATCTCGCGATCTCCTTGGTGCTGGTCAGAAGAGTGGTGTTTTTTGGGCGCTTGACCGGGATACTGGAAAAGTCGTCTGGAGCCGAATTGTTGGCCCTGGTGGTCCTGCTGGTGGAATAATGTGGGGTTCGGCTACGGATGGTCAACAAATCTATGTAGCGATTTCAAACTACGGATTTGAGAAGTACACATTAGATCCCTCAGGTGAGACTATTAACGGTGGGTCATGGAGTGCGCTTGATGCAGCTACTGGCAAAATTATCTGGCAGACAGCAGATCCAACAGGTGAAAGGGATATGGCTCCAATGACAGTAGCGAATGGAGTGGTGTATGCTGGCTCGATGGCATCAGTAGCCGATAAGAATAACATGTATGCATTAGATGCAAAGACTGGTAAAATTCTGTGGAATTTTAACAGTGGGGGATCAGTAATTGCAGGTGCAGCAGTGGTTGATGGTACAGTGTACTGGGGTTCTGGCTACAGCCGCATCCCAGGCGGGTTTAAGTCTAATAATAAGTTTTACGCGTTCACAGTCTCGAAGCATCGGTAACAGGTTAAGTTTACAAACAACTTTTTAATAAGTAATAATACTTAAAACTCTCTCGAAAACGGGGGACTGGGAAAGGACTGTATCTTAACTTAGTGCTATTCCCCTAAATTCTTTGTGAACAAGCTTTTCAAGGCTTAACGGTAAAATTAAGGGACGTACATCTGTACGTCCCTACAGCCGATTCATGTGTGGCAAAGAATTTTATATGTATATTTAATCTTTGTTGTCAATGCGTAATTTCTACGAAAATTTCTTTTTATTTTTTGAAAAAGTTTGATGATTTGGCAAAGTTGCAGTAATTTTACTGTAACCAAAGAATATTTGTCATAAGATTAGAAACATTTCAGAACAGATATTCTACGCTAATGGATCGCTTTTCTCAGAAAATAACGAATTCTCAAGAGAGCATTTTACAGCAAACTCAACTTGGCCAGATGTGTGGTTCCAAGAAGCTGTTTCGCGATCGCTATGAAATATTGCAAATTTTGGGTCGAGGTGGATTTGGGATCACGTTTTTAGCCAAAAATGCTGTATTACCGGGGAATCCTCTCTGTGTTATTAAACAGCTTTGCCCAAAAGTGACTAATCCTCAAACCTGGCAAAGGGCATGTAGGCGCTTTGAAAAAGAAGCAAGAACTTTGGGCCAACTCGGTAGTCATTCGCAAATACCCATGCTATTAGACTACTTTCAGGCAAATGGGGACTTTTTTTTAATTCAAGAATATGTGCCGGGTTTGACTTTGGCACGAGAAGTGCGGCAAACTGGCCCCAAAAGTGAAGCTTCAGTTAAACAGTTTTTGCAAGAATTATTACCTGTATTAAAGTATCTTCATAAACATCATGTGATTCATCGGGATATTAAGCCCCAGAATTTATTGCGGTGTGACTATGACAAACGAATAGTGCTGATTGATTTTGGAGCGGTGAAAGAGCAATTAGCTGATGCTTGTGAAAACTCTCGGAATCTAGTTGCAAACACCAACTTTATCGGAACTAGGGGATTTGCACCACCAGAACAATTTTCTCTACGTCCAGTTTATGCCAGTGATATTTATGCACTGGGTATAACTTGTATTTTTATGTTGACTGCTAAAAGTCCTTTAGAATTTGACTACGACGCAAATACTGGTGAAATATGCTGGCGAAAAGAAGTAATTATTAGCAATAGTTTCGCCCAGATTTTAGGAAAAATGGTAAAAATTCCGTTAACTGATCGGTTTAAAACTGCCGATGAAGTGATGAAAGCTTTAGGTCATGAAAGTTATTTGTCTACTTTGGCTGACTGTCTAACTACCCAAAAATTAAATAATAAAAGTATTACACAATACGGAAATTCTTACGAAACTCCTGATGCATATTTACCACCTGTTGCCAGAACTGCTAATGCTATTCGGAGATGGAGAGCAAAACTAAAGTAAACAAGGTTGCACTGCCTAAAGTATCAAATTAACAATTAATCATGGGTAATTTAAAATATCAAAAACAAATTTAGTAAGATTTTAACTACATTTCATCGTCAGTGATGGTTAATTAATCAGGGTTTATCTTTAATACTTAGTAGATTATTGCTTACCAATATACAAGCAAAATTACTAGGTTTAAAAGTTCCGAAAAAATTTTTATTCAAATTATTATATAATCGAGAGAATAATTAATCTTATGACTCTCGTAGTTTTCCACAGATGAGGAAGACTAACTACTATTTACAAACGCTAACTATATTAAGTAATTCCCCAATCCCCAGAACAGGGTTTTCTACCACGAGTAAGCGAGAGTCAATTTTCTTAAGGGAAAGTTCGGGGCAAACTTAGCCTAAGTTGTCATGCAGTCGCGCCTGTCAGATCATGATCTGCTGCTTAAATCCCGATTGCTCAAATCCCCTGAATCCCAATGGAAAGAAGTCTTGCCAAAGTTGTAGCACCCCGTTGGTGTCACTTTTAAGAAATCGCTTCCGTGTCATCCGAGTTCTTTCAGATGAGGGGGGATTTGGCAGAACCTATCTATCAGAAGATGTCGATAAACTCAATGAACGTTGTGTTATCAAGCAACTAGCTCCAAAATTTCAAGGAACTTGGTCGCAAAAAAAGGCGATGGAGTTATTTGCTGAAGAAGCCCAGCGACTACAAGACCTTGGGGAACATCCCCAAATTCCGACTTTGCTAGCTTACTTTGAGCAAGACGGCTGCCTATATTTAGTGCAGCAGTTTATTAATGGAGAAAATTTATTAAAGGAGTTGCAACAGCGCAAGGCTTATAACGCTAGAGAAATTCAATCTATTTTGCTAGATTTACTGCCTATCCTCAAATTTATCCACGATCGCAAAGTCATTCATCGAGATATCAAGCCAGAAAATATTATCCGCAATAAAAGTGATGGGCGATTAAGTTTGATTGATTTTGGCTCCTCAAAGCAATTTACCGCCAAAGTTCAGCAGAAATCTGGCACATCCATTGGTTCACATGGTTATTCACCCTTGGAACAGATTCGAGATGGTAAAGCTTTCCCCGCCAGTGACTTGTTCGGTTTGGGGGCTACCTGCTTTCATCTGCTAACGGGAAATTCCCCCTTTCAGTTGTGGATGGAATCTGGGTACGCCTGGGTGAGTAATTGGCGGGAATATTTGCGGAGTCCATTAAATGCTGAGTTGGATTTCGTTATCGACAAGCTTTTGAAAAAAGATATCCATGAACGTTACCAGTCAGCCGATGAAGTTCTTAGAGATTTGAGTCCAAAACAACTCCTGGCGCTACCACCAGCCGGGAAATCCTCTGGGAAAATACCACCAACTAAAGCACCGGATTTACCAAAAAGTTATCCCTTAGTGAGAATTTTAATCTTGGTAAGTGCTTTGATTCTGTTGTTTGGATTCCAAGAATCTTGGTATAGACATTTTCGCCGGATTCAGACCAGTTTGGTTTCTCGGCTGACTCAGCACAATAATTCTGGCAAAGATGAAGCATTTTTAGGTCAACCACTAAAAATTACTTTGGGTAAGGTTTCCTTAGCTAATACCCTGCAAGGGCATGGATCGGTTTTATCTGTTGCCATCAGTCCCGATGGCAAAACCATTGTCAGCAGTGGGGGCGATAGCACAATCAAACTTTGGAATTTCGCAACCGGAAAACAAATCTCTTCCCTTGATGGACATTCTCAGCAGGTGAGTGTAGTAGCGATCAGTCCTAATGGCAAAACTCTAGTTAGTGGAAGTGATGACAACACCATCAAAATCTGGAATCTGGCAACGCGAAAGCAAATTCGCACTCTTACAGGGCATTCTGATTCTGTTCATGCCTTAGCCATTAGTGCTGATAGCGAGACTCTAGTTAGTGGAAGTGATGACAACACCATCAAAATCTGGGATTTAGCAACAGGAGAGCAAATTCGGACACTCACAGGGCATACATTCTGGGTACGATCGCTAGCTATTAGCCCTAATGGTGTGATTCTTGCCAGTGGCGGTTTTGACAAGACTATCAAAATCTGGAATCTGACAAAAGGGTACTCAATCCGCACACTGGAGGGAAATTATCAAACAGTAACAGCCGTGGCTATCAGCCCAGATGGTAAAACTTTAGCCAGTGCTAGCCGCGACCGCACCATCAAACTTTGGAATCTAACTACGGGAAAAGAAATTCGCACACTTACGGGACATGCCAACACAGTTACATCCGTAGCCTTTAGCGCCGATGGTAAAATTATTGCTAGTGGTAGCCGCGATCGCACCATCAAATTGTGGAATTCAGCCACAGGAGAAGAAATTCTGACATTGACGGGGCATAGCAACACTGTGACATCTGTCACCTTTAGCCCTGATGGCAAGACTCTTGTCAGTGGTAGTGAAGATAATACTATTAAAATTTGGCAATTATCTCAGTGAAGAGGAATTATACTGAATTGCGTAGTAGGGGCGCACAGCCATGCGTTCCTGTGGTCTATTTACCTGAATTAGCGATCTATCAAACACTTTTAGATCCGCCTAAATCCAGATGAGTTAGACGAACCTCCTGTATTGAACTAAAGTTCAAATCTGTCGCTTTTGCCTACCGCAGAAGGACAGGTTTTGCGCTACTGGGAGGTCGCTATCGTCCCACTCAGGTATTATCAGATGAGGCAAGAATATAGGACTAGTATTTGATTTCTGAAAAGATACGTAGGGTGTGTTAGCGACAGCGTAACGCACCATCATCAAGGGTTTGGTGCGTTACGAACTGCGTTCTAACACACCCTACAATACCTAATTTCGTTCAAAAATCAAATATGATTCCTATAGCTGCGTGCTACTTGATTGCAAATTAAAAAGGAAAGCAACGTGTGCAATCAGCCGCAGAAGTCTCTGCCCCTGCGATAATTACTGAAGTTGGCTCAATTTTGATTTTTAATTGCTTATGCATCCTCGCCAAAAAATTACGGAGATGTTCTCAACCTTCGTTCAGTTGGAAGGAGACAGATTCAGCAAATGGTTGATTGATATCAAGCTGCATCGAAGTATTCAAAATTGTTTGAAGTGTTCACAAGAAGTCTCTAACTCAGAAAACTTTTGGGCACTATATTGGCACAAGTGCTGGCGAGAGGAATCTAATAGCCTTGCTAGAATGCATTTATCTGCTTATTTACAGGAACCAAATTATTGGGCTGCTAAAAAAACAATTGCCAAATTTACAAATAGTCAATACAGCCTAGCAGATTATTTTCAAATGGCGAATGCTGAAATTGAAACAATTCTTAAACAATTTAACCCAGAAAAATGCTCTAGTTTAAAAGCCTATGCTACTATTGCAGTTCCCAGTCGGCTAAAAGATATTTTACGCCAACGCAAAGAAGCTGATATTTGCACAAATTGGGCATTGTTACGCAAAGTAAGCAAAAAGCAGTTATTAGAAGCTCTTGCTCAAGCTGGATTATCACCTATTCTAATTGACCAATATCGACTCGCCTGGACTTGTTTCAAAGAACTGTATGTTCAAAATCAACCAGGTGGTACAAAATCACTACCAGAACCAGAATCCCAACTTTGGGAAGCTATTGTCAACCTTTACAACCGCGATCGCCAAAATCAGTTAACTCAACCTACTCCAGAATGCACGAGAGAGAAAATTGAACAGTGGCTAACCCAGGCAGCTGTCTACGTGCGTGGTTATCTGTATCCACCTGTTAGTTCTCTAAATGCAGCGATATCAGAAGATGATTCCACAACAACTTTTGATTTGCCAGATCCATCCCCATCCTCTGACTCATTAATCGCTCAGATGATAGCCCAAGAGGATGCCCAAAACCAACAAAATCAACAATCTCAGATTGAAAATGTTTTGTTAAAAAAATTACAAACT
This sequence comes from Nostoc commune NIES-4072, assembly GCF_003113895.1. Taxonomy (NCBI): domain Bacteria; kingdom Bacillati; phylum Cyanobacteriota; class Cyanophyceae; order Nostocales; family Nostocaceae; genus Nostoc; species Nostoc commune. Next base: position 345,523 of record NZ_BDUD01000001.1, read on the forward strand.
CTTGAGGCAAAAACCCAAGAAATACTAAAATTTTACTACCAACAGGGGTTAACTCAGCCACAGATTGTAGAACGCCTACAAATGAGTCAGCCTACTGTTTCTCGCCGACTGTTCAAAGCTAGAGAATCAATGCTTTCAGAATTGATCCAATGGAGTCAAGACACGCTTAATATTTCTGTGACTTCCAACCTAGTTAATGATATGAGTAGTGCTTTGGAAGAATGGTTGAAAGTTAAGTATGGGGAACATCGCTGAGATTATGAAGGATGAGGTAGTAAAAATGACTTCTGCTTTTACGGAACCACAGGAACTATTGTTAGAAATATCGCCATCCTTACAGACAAGCTCTTGGCAAGAAAGCCAAATGTACGCCACACCTAGTAGTCGCTGGCGTGCTTACATAAATCAAATTTGCCTTCATGGGTTTTTGAATTGGGTAAAAGCTGAATATGTTCCAGAAGCAAGTATCTGGTACAGTTCCCCTGGTATTCCTGCTTTTTGGGAATTTGTCAATGGCACAGCAATTTTGTTAAACCAAAAGCGAGTCGTTTTAATTCCTAGCGAGGCAATTGATGATAGCGAGTTAGAAGTTCCTCAAGAATGGGTAGACATTCCCAGTTGGGCAGCAGACTATTATTTAGCAGTGCAAGTCACACCAGATGGGGAGTGGGTAAGAATTTGGAGCTACATAACCCATCAAAAACTTAAATCACTAGCAGACTATGACCAAGTAGATAGGACTTATTGTATAGATGCACGGCACTTAATTAAAGACCTTAATGCTTTTTGGATCACCTACCAATTTTGTGGAACAGAGGAAATGAAAGGTGCGATCGCTCCACTACCAGAATTATCGAGTGTAGAAGCAGAAAATCTTGTACAACGGTTAGGTGATTCCTCTGTAACATTTCCCAGACTTGCAGTGCCATTTACAACCTGGGGAGTGCTACTAGAAAATGAGCAGTGGCGGCAGCGTTTGTACCAAGAAAGGCTGCGATATCTACAACAGACTGCACCTACACAATTTTCACAAGTACAAGTGAATCTCAGTCGTTGGCTGGAGCAGATTTACGATGCTTCTTGGCAAGCTATAGAGACTTTTTTTGAGCCAAACTCCAGTAGCCTAGCTTTTAATTTTCGCACTTCTTCCGGGTTAAGTGCTGCCGCTATCAAACGCGCCAAGCTGATTGACTTGGGAATAGAAATAGAAGCTCAAAAAGTTATTTTATTAATTGCCTTAATACCAGAAGCTAACCAACAAGTTAGTATTCGTGTGCAACTACATCCAGCTTCTAATCAACCTTATCTACCTGCTAATATCAAGCTAGTTTTACTTTCAGATCGAGGGGAAATACTTCAACAAGTACAAGCAAGAGTTCAAGATATTTATGTGCAGTTGAAACTCTTTGATGGGGAAGTGGGAGAATGTTTCAGCATCCAGATCGATCTGAATAATTATCAAATAACAGAAAACTTCATAATTTAGTGATTAGGAGCCAGCAGTGTCAAATTGGTGTTGATTGGGTCAAATTTGTGCTATGTAGTCTTTGTATTACACTTTTATTTGGTATTTTTGCATAAGTAGAATGCTTCCTGTTGATTAGTCATTAGTTAATCACAAATGGCAAAGTCTACCTAACTTATGAGTAAGCTAGTTGTCTTCAGCTTCTTGGGAGGAGATTTAAATCAAGGATTTCCTGTTGTCACGGCTCAACTTTGGTGTCATAACCAATTTGTACCCGTGAAATTAACAGGGAATCTACCGCCAGCACCAGAACTAAGCGAACTCTACCGCAGATGGCAATTACTCTACGCAGCAGTTCATCAACGCCTGGGTAGCAGTTACCGTATAAAAGTACATTCGCAAGACATAACCAATATTTCTGTCAATGACTTCAATGAAGTATGTCAACAGCTACAAGCAAATATCAATGCTTGGTTAAAATTTGAATCATTTCAGAATATTGAACGGCAGTTGCGAACTCTACTTAGTCGTAATGATGAAATTAGAGTCATTATTGAAACAAATATAGCTCTACTGCATCGCCTGCCTTGGCATCTATGGCATTTTTTTGAAGATTACCCGAAAGCAGAATTAGCTTTAAGCAATCATGAGTATGAATCTCCTCAGCTATTACAAAAATCTCCTACAGGTAAAGTCAAAATTTTGGCAATTCTAGGCAATAGAGTTGGTATTGATATTGATAAAGATGCCTCTGCTTTACAAGGTTTAACAGATGGCAAAACCACTTTTCTTATAGAACCAACACGACAAATACTTGACGAGCATCTATGGAATCATGATTGGGATATTCTATTTTTTGCCGGCCATAGCACTAGTCTTACTGACGGAGAAATTGGGGAAATTTGCATCAATCAAACAGAAATTTTAACAATTTCGCAGTTGAAAAATGGACTTAAGGCAGCAATTAGACGCGGTTTGAAACTGGCAATTTTTAATTCTTGTGACGGAATTGGCTTAGGACGAAATTTAGCTGATTTAAACATTCCCCAAATGATTGTAATGCGGGAAGGGGTGCCAGATTTAATCGCACAGGAATTTTTAAAAAACTTTCTTACCGCCTTTGCAGATAACAAACCATTTTACTTGGCTGTGCGAGAAGCACGAGAAAGACTTCAAGGACTGGAAAATGAATTTCCTTGTGCCAGTTGGTTGCCAGTTATCTATCAAAATCCTACAACTGTTCCTACTACATGGCAAGAACTGTGCGGTAATTTTGCTGATACTAAATTTGTAGGTGAAGTTTCGACAAAAGGCAAAATTGCAACACTAAAATTAAAACTTTGGACTGTACTACTTAGTACTTTGATTGTGGCTATTTCAACATTAGGTTTGAGATACTTGGGAATCTTTGAGAAAATCGAACTGCAAAGTTTCGATCAAATGCTACGGTTGCGACCTCAAGAAGAGCCAGATCCAAGGTTAATAATTGTAGAAATTACTGAAAAAAATATTCAATCACGACAAGAGATGACCAAAGGACTGAAATCCATTTCGGATAGTACGTTAGCTAAATTGCTTAACAAAATACAAAAGTCTCAACCGCGAGTTATTGGACTGGATATTTATAGAGACTTGGCTGACCCCCCAAATAAATCAAATCCAATACAACTTCCGACTGAACTTAATAAAGATAATGTTGTTGTTGTCTGCAAAAGCCGCGATCGTAAATATGACCCACAAGGTGTTAAACCTCCGAAAGACGTACCTGTAGAACGTCAGGGTTTTACTGATGCAATTCAAGACCCAGATGGTATCGTTCGTCGCCAAATTTTGATGATGGCACAAGAGCCTTCTTCAACTTGTACAACACCTTATTCGCTCTCGTTGCAATTAGTTGCTCGTTACTTATCTTATGAAAATATTAAACCTAAATTTAATGAAGATTATGTACAGTTTGGCTCTAAAGTATTTAAACGCTTAAAATTTAGCCGCAGTGGTGCCTATCAACAAGGAGTTGATTTAGGCGGAAATCAAATACTTGTCAATTACCGTAATACAGATTATCAGAGAGTTTCTCTTGATGAGGTATTAAGTGATAAATTCGATCGTAAATCAATGAAAGATAAGGTAGTGATCGTTGGAGTGACAGCTAATACAGTCAGCGATACTTGGTCAACTCTCTACAGTACTGCACAGCAAGATTACCAAGAAATACCAGGGATATTTATACAAGCACAAATGGTTAGCCAAATTTTGAGTGCAGTTTTAGACCAACGTCCAATTCTTTGGGTTTTGCCTTACTGGGGCGATATTCTTTGGATATGCGGCTGGTCTGTAGTTGGGAGTCTGATTATTTGGCGGGTGCGATCGCTCTCACATAAGAGATATACTATCTTTGTAACAGTTGTCATATTATATGGAGTATGTGCGATCGCTCTTTTAAAACAAGGGTTATGGTTGCCATTTATTCCTTCTGCCTTTGCCGTGGTTGCAAGCGGTGTTGTTGTAATGTTGATTCAACGCCGTCACCCGATTTCACAACCCTTAGTTGAATAAAATTTTCCTTTATAACTGAAAAATAACGTCAATTTGGCGATTGACGATCTCAAAAATCCGTCATTAATTTTGCTTTGCGGAGTACAAATTGCAGTACAGTTTCTTCGCGAGTAATAATATCAACTCTGCCATCCATACCCAATTGAATTTGACATTTCTTTGTACTGCGACCTAAAGCAAGTTTCTCTGGTTCAATTGTGACTTCGTAAAAAGCACCTACAGCAGTTGCTTTTGGGGTAGAGTTGGTGTTAGCATCTGCATCGTTTTTTTGCGACCTAACAGCATCCGGGGAAATCGTTTTGACAAGGCCATTAAGAGTACCATAATCAGGATAAGGACAAGCTGTCACTCGCATTTGTACCTTTTGACCGATTTTTATCTTACCTTTTTCCTCAGAACCGACAGCTGCTTTGATAACTAAAGGTGCATGACTAGGAACAATTTGCACAACTTCCTCCCCAGCCCGGAGAGTTTGACCGGGGTTTCTCAAATTTAGCTTGGAAATAATCCCGTCTGCTGTAGCGGTAATAGTAGTTTGCTTCAGGTCAGTTTCAGCTTGCTTGAATTCGCTAGTATCGCGCTCTAATTGTTTTTCCGTTTCAATTTTCTGCTTAAGAAGTACTTGAAGTTCTCTTTCTAAGGATGCTTTATTTACTTCCCCAGAGGCTTTTTCTTGAGCAATACGTTCAGTCGCTATTGCTACCTCTGCATTGCTGGGATTGAGAGCTGCTTGTGCGCGATCGCGTTTAGCAATAGCCCCATTAACAGCTTGTTTTAGCCGTTCATTTGTTTTTTCTTGGGCTTTATAAGTTGCTTTTTGCGCCTCTACAGCTTGTTGTTGCTGTTTGACAGCCAACTGTACTTCTTCTAGTTGGTCGCGGGATAATGCCCCTTGTTTAGCGGCACTTTCATAGCGATTCTGCTTTGATGTCGCTGCTCCTAAAGCCGCCTCAGTTGCGTGGAGATTAGCTAATGCTGATTGTAACTGTGCTTGCCCTGCATATAATTCTTCTTGAGCCATTTTGACATTGGCTGATGCTTCTTGAAGTTCAGTGATACTGGTAATTTTTTTGTCTCGATGATCGCGATCGCGTCCTTGCAATTCTGCTTTAGCAGAGGCGATACTCCGATTAGTGCGATCGCTTTCAGCTCGAATTTGACTATCGATTGCATTTATTTGCGGAACGGTTTGAATTAGTTGTAACCTAGCTTGTTGAATATTGGTTTGCAACTGATTTTTTTTAGTTTGCAGTCGAGAGTCATCAATAGTAGCAATTATATCTCCTTTTTGTAGTGTTTGATTTTCTTTGACGTAAATATGCATTACCTGTCCTTCTGTCGCCGCCTGTACAATTGGCAATTCACCCGCAGGACGAATAACCGCTTGCCCAATGACTGTAACTTTATATTTAGCAACCGCAGCCACAGGAACAGCTAACGACAACACAAACACGATAAATAGTCCACCAAATGTAGTCCAACGGCTAATCGGTGGGAGAAACTCATTGTCTTGAACTAAGGGTAAAAAGTTTGTTTGAGACTTACTAATCATAAGTTATAAATATCTCTAAAATGTCTAATCAACATTAACTAATTCCGAAAAAGTAAAGAAGATTTTAATCCATTACCATTATTAGAAGAATAAATTTCATCAAGAAAGCTTAAATGCTCTCCAGGGACATGACGTAATTCTTCTGGAGTTCCTTGAATTTTTAAGCGCCCATCTTCAAGCAACACAATCCAATCAGCCCGTTTGATAACTTGAGGACGATGGCTAATCATAATTGTAGTTTTGCCTTGACGGTGATTAAGTAATCTATCCAAAACTTGAGTTTCACTTATTGGGTCAAGAGCGCCTGTAGATTCATCTAGAATTAATACAGGTGGGTCAGTCACAATTGCTCTAGCTATAGCTAATCTCTGCCTTTGTCCGCCAGAAATATTTGCACCAAATTCGCCTAAAACAGTTTGATATTTATCGGGTAATTTACTAATAAATTCATCTGCACCAGCAATTTGACAAGCAAGGACTATCTCTTCAAAACTAATGTTGGGATAACTAAAGTGAAAATTTTCTACAATCGAACGACTCCAAAAATGAGGTTCTTGGGGAACTAATACGACTTGCTGTCGCAGACATTCTAAAGATAAGTCTTGCTGGTTGTATATGCCATAACGAATGTTACCAGATTGGACTTGATATAAACCAGTAATTAATTTGCCAAGAGAGCTTTTACCACAGCCAGATTGACCGATTAAGGCTATTACTTGACCACCAGGGATAGTTAAAGAAAAATTTTCTAACAGGTCAGTTCTACCAGCATGGTGAAAGTTAATTTGAGAACAAGTAATATCTGCATTGCCAGAAATTTCTGCCCAAGGTTTTTTAAAGTCATTTTCATCTTCTGGGGTAGCATCTATCACTTCTGTCAAGCGCTGAACGACAATTTGAGCAGTGATAAATTGATCAATTAGCCCGACTACTGACGATAAAAACCCAAGAAAGCTGCCACTCATCCCACTGTACGCCAGCAGTTGACCGATGGATAATGTCTGATTAATCACCAAGCTAGAACCTAACCAGAGTATGCTAATACTCGTCAAATTGGAAAGAATACTAGTGACTGTGCTGCTGTAAAGCCCCAACTTCATCGTAGTCCAGCCTAAGTTAGCAAGGCGACCAAAATTTGTCTGATATTCTTGCCAAGCTTGCTCTGTAGCTTGGGTGGTTTTCAAGACTTGAACACCACGAAAGGTTTCGACTAAGAAGCCTTGATTTTCTGTACCTTTAACGATGAGGCTGCGGGTTTTTTGGCGCAAGGCGGGAAGAAAAAGCAGGTTGACTCCTGTGACGATCGCAAAGGCGGCGACGGAAGCGAGAGTCAGTTGCCAACTATAGAAGAGCATGAAACCCAAGGAAACCAGAGCCACAAAAAATTGACTGGGTAAACCAAGGACAATTTGAGAAACTAGATTATTGATGGTATGAACATCTGCAATCCGGCTAACGACTTCCCCACTGCGACGTGCTTCAAAATATGATAGGGGTAAGCGCAACAGTTTTCGGCCGTATTCTAGAATTAGCCCCAATTGCAACCGTTGACCAAAATGACCAATCAGGTGAGATTGTACCAAACCAATGGCACTTTGAATTAGGTTCATGGCAATGACGCCAATTGCCACTGTTGTTAGTAGTTGGGTATCTCCCCGCACTAGCACATCATCGGTGAGGAGTTGCATCATTAAAGGGGAAGCCAGGGACAACAGCCCGATCGCGAAGTTGATGGCGATCGCCTGAACCAAAAGATTGCGATAGGGCATAACGCGGGCAATAAAGCGCCCAAAACCGCCAATTTTATCTTCTGGTTGCTCATAGAAGCGGCTATCGTCTGGCATCAGCAGCAGCATCACACCATCACTCCAACCCGCCATTAACTCTTTTAAGGTGAGATAACGGATACCAAATGCGGGGTCAGAGATCACACATTTTTTCCCCTTTAGCCCGTAAAATACTACCCAGTGGTAGCCTTTCCAGTGAATGATCGCAGGCAAGGGAACTTCATTTAATTTCTCTATTAGTTGTGCGGTGGCTTGGACTTGACGAGCATGGAATCCTAGAGTTTCTGCTCCCCGTCTCAAACCTAGTAGTGTTGTTCCCCGCGAACCTGTGCCCACTGCTTCTCGCACGCGGTTGAGGGTAAAGGTGCGTCCGTAGTGTTTGGCAACAGTTGCAAGGCTTGCAGCACCACAGTCTTCCTGACTGTGTTGCAATATGCTGTGGTATTTCATTGTTTAATGATTAAAGAATGATTTTATTCACTGTTGGTAATCAAAGATTTTTTAGCTTTGCCTTCTGATTCTTAATTGGTAGCAGGAAATGATTTTATTCACTGCTACGATTATCATTTTTATTTAAACCCTTTTAAGTATTTTTACTGATTTACAAAATGTACTTATTCTTAAAATTTTGGGCGTTGCTGATTAGATGTATGAGTCTTATTGTAGAGACGTTGCATTGCAACGTCTCTACAAAAATTTTGAAATCACACAAAATGATTTTCATACCTGAATTCAGCAACGCCAAATTTTGATTCTGAAAGGATGTTTGAAAAGTATTGTTGCTAATACCGAAGCCTCTCTTCCTTTGGGGAAAGGTTTAGATAGGGGTTTTAAGTATACTTTACAAACTTTTCAAACAATCTCTAAGTGCTGGGTTATTATGCAACAGTAGCTATTGCTAAGGAAAAGATATCATTTCCGCCAAAGGCTCTAAAATCGCTATAGTCACCTGGTTGAAGTGTTATACCTACACCGCCACCGTTATCGTCTGACCTTAAATCCCATGTACCAGAAACAACCTTAGCTGATGATATTGAATTATTGAAATCACCGGTAAATTGAAACTGCTCACCAGCATTCCCAGCAGTAACTGTTAAAGCATTTCCACCAAAGTTAATATCCGTAAATACTTCAATTTCAGCACCACCCTGAATGGCAGCAGCCTGTTCAAAAGTAAGTTCTTGAAGATGTGGACTAAGCTCAATCTTGTTTATACTTACTCCGTGGTTGTTGATGTTAGACATTGTTTTTCTCCTGAGTTTTAGATTGTGTTTGAGCTGAAGGTAATCGCTTGTTTTCTCCCTTCTGATTTTTAATTGGTAGCAGTGAGTTGATTTTATTCACGGCTGAGAATCAGAGGTTTTTTACGCTTTGCCTTCTGATTTTTAATTGGTAGCAGTGAGTTGATTTTATTCACTGCTGAAAATCAGAGGTTTTCGCTTTGCCTTCTGATTTTTAATTGGTAGCAGTGAGTTGATTTTATTCACGGCTGAGAATCAGAGGTTTTTTCGCTTTACCTTCTGATTCTTAATTGGTAGCAGTGAGTTAATTTTATTCACGGCTGAGAATCAGAGGTTTTTCGCTTTGCCTTCTGATTTTTAATTGGTAGCAGTGAGTTAATTTTATTCACGGCTGAGAATCAGAAGTTTTTTCGCTTTGCCTTCTGATTCTTAATTGGTAGCAGTGAGTTGATTTTATTCATCAGGGCAAACGCACGTAATTTGTGAAAGCCTTGCTGCATAAGGATATTGTTGAAAAAATAGCCTCAACTATCAAACGCTCAAACCCTTGCTATTGAAGGATTCTTATACTTTAGATGCGTTTGATCTAGTTTATTTACTTGATTTAGTAACGCCAATTTGCTAATATCCTCTCTTATGCATAAGTTTATTAACCTGATACTTACACTCTGGATTAAGGCTTCCAAGCTAAATTTCCTTTTCTATAGGAGAGTCCAATGTCTTTTAGAAGTGCGTGTTTGGACTGGTTGCAAGGTCTAGGAATTGCCATTGGAAGTGGGTTCATCGCCTTTTATGCAAATATCTCAGTTGCCCAAATCACCCCAGATGGCACTCTGCCAAATAATTCCAATGTGAAATTAGAGGGCAATACCAGGATTATTGAGGGTGGAACCACAAGAGGGGGTAATCTGTTCCACAGCTTTGGGGAGTTCTCTGTTCCCAATGGCAGTACTGCTTTGTTCAATAATGCACTGGATATTCAGAACATCCTGACACGAGTAACAGGTAAGTCAATTTCTAATATTGATGGTTTAATCAAATCTAAGGGCACAGCCAATCTGTTTTTGATCAATCCCAATGGGATTATTTTTGGTAAAGATGCTAGTTTGAACATCGGCGGTTCGTTTGTCGCCACAACAGCCAATGCCATTGGGTTTGGCAATTTGGGATTTTTCAGCGCCTCGAATCCAGAAGCACCTTCAGCCTTGTTAACAGTAAATCCAAATGCCTTATTATTCAATCAAATTGCGGCTTCCCCGATTCAAAATAGTTCAATTGCGCCAGCAGGAATAGACCCAGAGGGTTCGGATGCTTTTGGTTTACGAGTTCCAGATGGTCAGAGTTTGCTGTTAGTAGGCGGCAATGTCAACATAAATGGTGGGATACTGAATGCTTATGGTGGTCGAGTCGAGTTGGGGGGATTGACATCAAGCGGAACTGTAGCGCTTCAGATAGATGGTAACAACTTTCGCTTGGGCTTTCCTGCTTTTAGTACGCGAGGGGATGTTTCTTTAGCTAATAATTCTGGTGTATATGTAGAAGCTGATGGTGGTGGAAGTATCGCAGTTAATGCCCGGAATTTAGAGATGACAGGAGGGAGTTTCCTGCAAGCTGGGATAGAGAGTGGTAATGGTTCTGATAATAGTAAGGCTGGAAATATTACGGTTAATGCAACTGGAGCAATAAATCTTAACAATGGTTACATTGTTAATCAGGTGCAAGAAGAAGCAAATGGACAGGGAGGCGATGTCAATATCAGTGCTAGCACGTTACAAGTTGAGGCTGGGTCATATGTAAGTACTGCTACAAGAGGTAAGGGCAAGGGAGGGAATTTGAGCGTTGATGCCCAAGATGTGCAACTGATTGGTACAAGCGCTAATGGTAACTCTCCCAGTGCCTTGGGTACTTCTGCACGGGAAGAGTCAACAGGAGATGCGGGTAATTTGACGATTAATACTAATACCTTACTAGTGGGAGATGGGGCACGGGTAAGTACTGCTACAAGAGGTAAGGGCAAGGGAGGGAATTTGAGCGTTGATGCCCAAGATGTGCAACTGATTGGTACAAGCGCTGATGGTCGGTCTCGCAGTGCCTTGTCTGCTTCTGCACAGCCAAACTCAAGAGGAGATGCGGGTAATTTGACGATTAAAACTAATACCTTGCTAGTGCGAGATGGGGCAAATGTAAATACTGCTACATTTAGTGTGGGTAAGGGAGGGAATTTGAGCGTTGACGCCCAAGATGTGCAGCTGATTGGTATAAGCGCTAATGGTCAGAATGCCACTCTCTTGTCTGCTGACGCACTGGAAGACTCAAGAGGAGATGCGGGTAATTTGACGATTAAAACTAATACCTTGCTAGTGCGAGATGGGGCACAGGTAAATACTAATACATATGGTGCAGGTAAGGCAGGGGATTTGAGCGTTGTTGCCCTAGATGTACAACTGATTGGTATAACCGCCAATGATCAGTATGCTAGTGGCTTGGGTGCTTCTGCATGGGAAAACTCAACAGGAGATGCGGGTAATTTGACGATTAAAACTAATACCTTGCTAGTGCGAGATGGGGCAAATGTAAATACTGTTACATTTGGTATGGGTAAGGGAGGGAATTTGAGCGTTGATGTCCAAGATGTGCAACTGATTGGTACAAGCGCCGATGGTCAGTATCCCAGTGTCTTGGCTGCTTCTGCACAGCGAAACTCAAAAGGAGATGCGGGTAATTTGACAATTAAAACTAATACTTTGCTAGTGCGAGATGGTGCAGGGGTAAGTACTGCTACATTGAGTGCGGGCAAGGGAGGGAATTTGACGATTAATACTCAGCAGTTGCTCGTGAGGGATAGGGCAGGAGTATCTGTGCGAAGTTCAGGACTCGGTAATGCAGGCAACTTGTTCGTGAATGCTCCCTCTATCCGTCTTGACAACAGCGCAAAAATAAGCGCTGACACTACAGGAGGTGGTGGAAATATCTTTATCAACTCACCCTTTTTGATATTGCGTCGAGGTAGCAGCATCACCACTAACGCGAGTGGTAATGATATCACTGGTGGCAATATTACCATTGATGCCAAAAATGGTTTTATCGTGGCTGTTCCCAATGAAAATAGCGACATTAGAGCAGATTCCGCTAACTTCCGTGGCGGGAATGTCACCATCAAAAATATTGCAGGCATCTTTGGCATCCAGTCCCGAAAGGAGCTTTCGCCAAACACAAGTGATATTACCGCCAAAGGCGCAACGCCTGATTTAAGTGGCAATATAGAAATTACTCAACCTGATGTAGACCCTAGTAACGGCTTAGTCGAACTCCCAGTTAATCTAGTTGATGCTTCTAGCCAAATTTCCACCGCCTGCACACCTGGAACTCGGCAATTCCAAAATACATTTGTCGCAACAGGACGCGGCGGACTACCCATGAGTCCCACTGAACCATTACAAGATTCAAGTACTGTGTCTGCGTGGGTAAAATTAAGACCAAAATTAGAAAACTTGGCAAACACAACGCCTGTGCCAAAATCAACAGCAGTTTCAACTACTTCTATTGCTGCTACAATTCCAATTGTGGAAGCTTCTGGCTGGGTAATCGATCGCAAGGGAAATATAAAACTAGTAGCACAAGTTCCTCAACTCAACCCCCACAGCCCTTGGCAAACACCTGCTGACTGCCCTGTATCTCAGGGAGGTGTGAAATATGACAAAAGTTCAGCTGCCAAAGCGAGTAGTTAGATTTGCGATAACTTCCGTAGTCCTATTTATCCTTGCTGTTTTCCTGACTATTATCCCTAGTACATTTGCTAAACAAATCCAGACAAATTCACCAAACGGGTTTCACATCCAAACCAATAAACCCCCAGCCGCAACACCACACCAACTTCTTGAGCAAGGAGAAGCACTTTATCAAGCTGGACGCTTTACTGAAGCCGTAAATGTTCTCCAACAAGCTGTCCGTAGCTATCAACAACAAAGCAATAACCTCGCACAAGCCGCAGCACTGACTAACCTCTCTCTTGTATATCAGCAACTCGGCTCCTGGAAAGAAGCTTATGCAACTATTGGCAATAGCTTAAATTTGCTTGGCTGGGATGAGAGAAATCAAAAGTTAAATGTCAACAATCCCAAATCTGAATTGTTAGAAATTCTTGCACAAACTCTCAACATTCAGGGCGAATTGCAACTAGCACAAGGACAAACTGATGCATCTTTGCAAACATCACAACAAGCAGAGCAAATCTGGAAGAAATTAAATGACAATGCTGGAGTAACGCGCAGCCGGATTAACCAAGCGCAAGCTCTACGAGTTGCTGGTTTTTATCGCCGTAGCTTAGATATATTAAATGAAGTATCCCAACAATTAATTTCCCAACCTGACTCAATTGTAAAAGTAACAGCTTTGCGATCGCTTGGCAATGTCTTACAACAATTAGGCGAACTAGAAAAATCCCAGAAAAACTTACAACAAAGCTTAGAAATCGCTCAACGTCTGCAACTGCCTCTAGAAATTAGTTTGACGGAATTTAGCCTCGGTAATACTGCCAGGTCGTTAAGTAACATTAAAGATGCGATCGCTCATTATCAAAACGCTACCAAAATTGCACCAAACTCTTTAGCCAAAGTTCAAGCCCTGATTAATCAGCTGAGTTTGCTGGTCGAAAACGAACGCATTACTGAAGCAAAGTCATTAATACCCACAATCCAATCTCAACTCCCGAATCTGCCTACCAATCAAGCTGGTATTTATGCACGGATCAATTTTGCTCAGACTTTAACCACAATTGGTAACAAAAAAGACATTGCAGAGATTCTAGCAACTAGCATTCAAGAAGCCAAAATCATCGGCGATGAACGTGCCGAATCCTATGCACTGGGCAGCTTGGGAGAAGTTTACGAGCAAAACCAACAATTGCAAGAAGCACAGGATTTGACCCAGCAAGCCTTATTTCTGGCTGAAAAAATTGATGCCTCAGATATAGCTTATCGCCTTGAGTGGCAGTTAGGACGCTTACTCAAAGCACAGGGAAATATCGAAGCCGCCATATCTGCTTATGATGCTGCTGTCACAACTCTTCAGTCTCTTCGCAGCGATTTAGTTGCAGTTAATCGAGAGGTACAGTTTAATTTTCGCGATCGCATAGAACCTCTTTATCGGCAGTCTGTAGAGTTGATTTTACAAGAGAAAGGACAAGGAAAACCAGATTTAGATAAAGCACGTCAGCGAATAGAAGCTTTGCAACTTGCAGAACTCGACAATTTTTTTCGAGAAGCTTGCTTAAGTAACCAATTTGTGGTTTTAGACAAAGTAGTAGACCGCAACAACCCGAATACTGCTATTTTCTACCCGATTATCCTAGATAACTATTTAGAAATTATTATCAAACTTCCCAAGCAACCGTTGATTCATAAAACTTCTCAAGTCAACCGTCAGCAAGTAGAGCAAGTTATTACAAAAATCCGAGAGACAATAGTCGAACCCGATGCTAATCTGCAACTTCAAGCAGCTTCTCAACAACTTTATAATTGGTTAATTAAACCAGTTGAAACAAACCTTAAAAATAGTAAAGTTAATACTCTAGTTTTTATTCCAGATGGGTTATTGCGAAATATCCCGATGTCTGTATTATATGATGGCAGAGAGTATTTAGTCCAAAAATACTCTGTAGTTATTAGCCCCGGATTGCAACTATTTACTCCCAAACCTCTAGAACAGAAAAAATTAAATGCCCTTGCTGGAGGACTATCGCAACCACCCAAAAATGAAAAGTTTGCACCACTTCCCAACGTTTTGGTTGAATTGAAATTAATTCAGGAATCAGGGGTATCGACAACTACATTATTAGATAAAAATTTTACCAGTGAAAATTTAGGAAAAACCATCAACGCTCAACCTTTTAAAGTTGTTCACTTGGCAACTCATGGGCAATTTAGCTCTAAAGCAAAAGACACTTTTATCCTAGCAGCTGATGGACGTATCAATGTGAGTGAATTAGATAGTTTGCTCAAAAGTAGAGAGCAAAAACTAACAGAACCAGTTGAATTACTTGTTTTGAGCGCTTGCGAAACAGCAGCAGGAGATAACCGAGCTACATTGGGATTAGCAGGAGTTGCTCTGCGTGCAGGTGCGCGGAGTACTTTAGCCTCCCTATGGCAAATTGGTGATAACTCTACAGCTTTGTTTATTGAGGAATTTTACCGCCAGGTAGTGACTGGTAAAACTACGGCCCAAGCTTTACGCTTTGCTCAATTAAAACTACTTGAATCTAACGAATACAACCGTCCGATGTACTGGGCACCCTATGTTTTAGTTGGTAATTGGTTGTAGAGATTGAGGATTATTGACGGTTGGTTGAATTGACTATAGGAGCTTTAGCAACATTATCTAAGTTGACTGATTGCAATAAAGTTTGCCAATCTTTTTCAACAGATGCATCATTAGGATTGGAAAGGCGTATTTGTGCCAGCATAGTTAAAGCGTCAAACCAAATACCTTCTTTAGCATAGATTACAATCTTCTGCCGGGGATCAGGTATTGCTTGCAATTGCTGGATAACACGAGAAGCTAAATTAATTCTTTGAATACCTCCTTCTACATACACAGGAACACTTGCTGTTTCCTGCTTACAGTGGACTTTTAAATACCAGCGATATGTTTTACCTACTTCTAAGGATGTAACATTCTCAGGGAGAGAAATACCAATGATACTGGGCTTTGGAGGTAGTGCGATCGCATCTTCATAAATATTCGTTCCCGCACTGTCCTGTAAGATAAATTTAGCACTTGAGTTAGCTAAATCCTGAGTGTAGGGAACGTAAAACCAAAATGTAGGTCTTTCAGAGGTGGTTAGCCCCTCTACAATTCCGATAACTAATTTGTCTATCTGTTTCCCAACCTTTTGTTCCTTCAGCAATGGTACTAAAGCAGTAAGTGCAGTTGGAACCGTGGGGCAATTATCTCGACTACCCATTCCTGCTCTACGCCCAGATATAGGACTTAAGCCAGTAAGTGTTTTTGGCAAAACAAAAACTGGTCGAGAGGTACGTTGTTGAGGTGAAGCAGGTGTCTTAACTGGTTGCACAGGCTGCTTAATGGTTGCTGGTTGTTTAGTTTGGGCTATTAATTGTGCTGGATATTGGGTGGTGCCGCTCAAAATCAGAGCAGTTGTTAAGAGCCATTTCATTAACTTAACAAGATACCGTTTCTGCTTGTGACTATTGTCATTATAAGGGCAGGTAGCATTTTTTTATGCACGTCGGAGGGGCGACTCTCAGACACGGGTTTAACCTATCTTGCTAGTTGGTAAATGTAATACACTACCAGTTAGTTAACTGTAAAGTTTGACGCAGTTAGGTAATAACCCAAGTTGCTGGTTATCGACTGATATGCACTTGTTATCACTCAATTCATGCGATCGCGTACAACAAAGTTGGTGCCTAGCGCCAACGTGCCGATGCCATTGTTGCCAGCATTCAGCTACTTAAATGCCTATTAGTTGTATAAATTACTTATTCAATAAAAGCTTGTTGAAGAGTAAAAGAAAAAATGAATGCTTGTAGCTTAAGTAAAAACCCTTGATAAGTGACTGCATGTATTGATTTTGGAAAAACACAAGTGATACTACTAAACACAGTTTCGATATAATGCCGAGTATGTTGTTTAATATATTGATTCCAAGGCTGGTCTTGACGCTTGGAGTTCTTTTTCCTCATGACTTTTAAAGAAATGTGACTTGTTTGTTCCAAGTCATCCTCAATCGTGTAGTCGGTGTAAGCTGAATCACCATAAATTTCACTACCAGGTGGTAGATTCAAGGGTAAGGCATTTAAAGCACGTACATCGTTGGCACTACCAGGCATAAACACAAATTCGACAGGAATACCATTTTTGGTTGTTAATAACTGAACTCGAACCCCGTAAAAATATCGTTTTTTCGATGCGATGTAACCTCTATACTGCGCCGACTGTATTATTTTTACATTAAAGATACGGATGTTATCGCAGATGGGCACTGGGAACGAGTCTAAAAGATATTCAGTGGAATCACTAATTTCCTTCAGTGCCATTCCCACTTGATGAAACAAGTCGTTGATTAACATTGAGACACTGTGTAATCTCCGGTTAAATCGTGACTTTTCTAACATATTAGATATCAACTTATGTTCTTTCATATAGGTACAAGCCTTACTATGATTACCATTAAAGAACATCGCCGATGTTATTGCCGTTGTAATAATTTCTGCGTCATTCATCTCTCGACGACAATCTTCATTATGCCCAATCGCCTTTAACAGGTCGTCTATGATAGCATATATGGAAATTATTTCGTTTAGCATTTAGCCCTCCTAATTTTCTCTTCTTGGAGGGCATTTTATTGCTTTACTGTCCCAAAGCGATCGCCCATAAGAGTAACTAGCAACTTGGGTTAATAGTTTTGCAATTGTCCCATTGAGGTAAAGCTTTTTAGAATTCTCTAAAACCTCTTAATTGGGTTGAGTTCTGGTTTCTAAATCATAGGCGATCGCTGCGGAAATATAGCCTTCAATTATCGGCATCTGTCATACCTGAAGACGTATTTTTCGATTTTATCAAGAAAAATTCTACCTTCTGGAATTGAGATTGTTTTAATGCGATCGCTGACTTCAATATTGCATAGTTTGCCATGCTCTGTAATATAACCTATGCCAAAATGCTTATTTACTCAATCACTAATGCATCTTTAAGCGGATTTATATTTGCAGCTAAAGATTGATGCTATCCATTGGTGAAAGGTTAAGATAATCTTACTTTTGTCAATTAGAAAATATGCTTAAAATTTGGAAAGAGCAGAGGTATGAAACTCACTCTTGTACTGAAGTTCGGCGACAACAATGAATGATATGTATCAAGATGACGCGTAGGCGTAGCCGGCCGTAGGCATCGCCTCCTCAAAAATTGTGTTTCCGATCCCGATTTTCACAACATTTTAAGTAAAGAGTGCTTATTGACAATTGGTATTCGACCTTAACCTCTCACGAATACTACTACAGATACCTCTACTACCGACAGAAATTATCGGGATGGCGATTGGGGTTTATTGGGCTTGCTCGGTTTATTTGGTCGTAAGAGCCGCAAAGCCGATGATAATGTAGCTTATCGTGACCCTAATGCAGTAGGCTCCTCTAGCTCCCGTTCTAACTTTTAATAATGAGTTGCGTTCTAATTTTGCGTAAGTCCTAATGATAATTACGAACAAAGCCTGCATTGGCAGGCTTTGTTCGTGTGTATACATGATTGCAAGGCTTGGGGAGTCAGGGCGTGCCAAGTTTGCCGAATTGAATTGTTAATTGGGATTTCTCAAAAATAAAACTCCTGAACCAAACTCCGCTCCTAGTTAAGCTTTCAGAGCTTCAGCGATAGTTATTTTTGCTAAATTTAGAGGCTGGCGATCGCTCTTAGGTTTACGTGCATCAACTATGACTGTAATATGATAATATTCTTTACGTACTCAGTATTTTAGAGGATGTTTTAAAAGTATTTTGCTGTGCTTTTAGGTACTTAATCCCCCTTAACCTTCCTTAACAAGGGAGAAACCGGAATCAAAGTTCCTTTTTTGAAGAGGGATTTAAAAGGATCTAAAACGTTTTTATACCTAGATATAGGACTTTTAAAACATCCTCTAAGATGAGACAAAATATCATAATCTCTGCTTAAACTTGCGAATGTGAGTTTAATTTAACGTTTTTGTTGTCAAACAAGTATCCACAACGACAAGGTTATGATTAATATATTTTTCCTGCTCATACTATTTTCTTCAATGTTAGGGCGGATTAAATTTCCTGGAATAAATATTGGTATTCATTATTTATTACTTCCTGCATTTAGCTTTGGTGTAATTAGTTTGTCTTTAAAATCTATACCAGAAACTGTTAAAAAGCATAAAGCAATTTTGATATCTATAAGTCTAATGTATTTGTGGATGTGGCTTTCCTCATTAATGAGCCACTTTCCAACTATTGCTATTACTTATAGTCTAAAATATTCAATTTACTATATATTATTTTTTGCTTTTTTGGTGTTAACTTTTAAAAATACAAATTTAGCATTTTACTATCGTTGCATATTATATTTACTACAGATAATTGCAATTTTGGGTTTTTTAGAAGTTTTACTTCCCAAGTACTGGATTTTCAAATTATTAAAATTTCCCAGCTTTTATCCCGAAATCGGTTCAATTATGCAAAATCCTAATCAGTTTGGGGTAATAGTAGCCATTGGATTATGTCTAAGCTTGATTTTAGAAAAGCAGAATAAAATTTCTAAAATTGAATTATATATAAACGAATTAATTTTTATAATTTCCTTAACTTTATCTGCCAGTGGAAATGGTTGGTTAACTTTTATAATTGGCATGTTTCTTTTGCTAATATATAAAATTATTAGTTTTAGGAAAATGATTTATCTAACTAGCTTTTTATTTTTATGCATTGTCACCATACCAGTTTCTACACAGAAAATTGGTTTGGTAGATAGTAAAATATTTCCATTAATTAATTTATTTTCAAAAAATTTAGCTTTAGTAAATCCAAACAAAAAAACGCTTACTACTATAATAAAAACAGGCTTTTCAAGGTATGAAATATGGCAGGCAGCTATTAATGAAACTATTAAAAAGCCACTCACTGGTATAGGCATAGGAGTTTTTCCAGAACAGATAGGAATAAAAGTTTGGGGACATAAAGGTTATCATGCACATAATATATTTTTAAATGTGTCAGCAGAACAAGGAATTCCAGGATTATTACTATTTACTAATTTTTTAAAAAAAATAACATTTAAAGTTAAACATACTAATTCTCTAGTTACTATTCCGATTATTATGTCTTTAGTGTCTCAAATTCCAGATTTGTTTACTGAAGACTATACTTTTACAACTATTGAGTTTTATTTTATAGCAGCAGCTATTAATTATAAAAAAGATGTTGTTATGCAACTAAACCCTGGAGTTATTCAAAACTTTCAAAAAATCTATGACTCATAAATATCATTTCTACCTAATATTTCCCAATATATTTAATTTTAAGGGGGGGATTCAGGTTTACTCAAAGTTTTTGTTGCAAGCTTTACAAAATATATATATTGAAGCTGATTATGATGTATTTTTGAAGTATGACAAGCCTAATTTAAGACAGCAGGAAAACTTGCAATTTTTAAGTTTAACAAAGTTCCATTATTTTGGAGATTTACCAAGATTATTGCAAACTATTTTATTTGCTACCAAAATAATTATTATGGCTATTATCGAACGTCCCACTGTAGTCATATCAACTCATGTTAACTATGCCATTGCTTGTTATATTCTAAAACTTTTTACTGGAATTCCTTACTGGGTAGTTGCTCATGGTTTAGAAGTTTGGGATATTAAAAACAATGCTATAAAATTAGCATTAGGAAACGCAGATAAAATTATTTGTGTTAGTAATTACACTCGCCAGCGCTTGCTTCAATATAAAAACATTGACGCTGAGAAAATAGTAATTTTAACTAATACGTTTGATGCCAACAAATTTAAAATAAATCCTAAACCTAACTACTTGCTCAAGCGATATAATTTAACAGATAAACAGCCTGTAATTCTCACAGTAACTCGGCTGGGACGCATGGCAAAATACAAGGGTTATGATCAAATGCTTTATGCTTTACTTAAAGTGCGCCTGCATATCGCTAATGTTCACTTCATCCTTGTAGGGAAAGGAGATGATATACCTCGAATTCAAGCTTTAGTTAGCAATTTAAATCTACAAAATTGTGTCACTATTGCAGGATTTGTACCAGATGAAGAATTGTGTGATTATTACAATCTCTGCGATGTTTTTGCTTTGCCTAGTAAAGGAGAAGGATTTGGAATTGTTTATTTAGAAGCGTTAGCTTGTGGTAAACCTGTGCTGGCGGGTAAACAAGATGGTTCTATAGAACCCTTAGCTGAGGGGGAATTGGGATGTTTAGTTGATCCTGATAACGTTGAAGAAATTGCCGATAATCTAATTCAAATCCTACAAGGTAATTACTATAATTCAGTAATTTACCAACCAGAATACTTACAGCAAAAAACCATTGAAACTTTTGATTTTAGCCAGTTTTGTAAAAGTTTAGCAAAAATAGTTGATGCTTATTTAGTTACAATTTAAGAAAAATTTTTGTATAAAATTAATTGGCGAAAAATGGAAGATTCAGTGTTTGTTATATTCCTTGGCTTTGGGTTTATTTGGCTTTTGATGGGAGTTGTAGGTTGGATTGCGTTTTTAAAATCTGAGGGAGAGGAAATTAAGTTTGGTAAGTGGGGGCTTATAGTTGCTATCCCCATCTTAATACCAATAATTGTTTCTCTGATTATTGGTATATTGTATAAAAAATGAACAATTACTTGTTAATTGCACCCCTAACCAAAATCACTGTACTTTCTACACCAGAGGCGATCGCTTCTGGAATATTACCTTGAATCGCCTGCTGCAACAATCCTTCTTGCGATGCTCCCAAAACTACAACATCGTAACCTTCGGTTTTAACTAAGTTAATCACACCTTCTGCGACTGAATTAGCCTGAACTGGGAGAGCAACTACACTACTGGACAACTTTCGTCGCCGCATCAAATGGCGGATAGCTTGTTCTGAAACTGACATATCTGGCTTGAATTCAAATGGCTTAAACACCTGTGTCAGATGAATTTGCGGATCATTTCCCAATGTAATTAAAGCCGGTAGCAATTTAATCGCCAGTGGGGAATTGGGGCCACCAGCCATCGGGACTAGCCAGCGATTGAAGAGGGGACTGGGGGCTGGGGACTGGGGGGCTTTACCTAATTTTACTAAGACTACTTCGCAGGTGGCTTGGTGAATTATGGTGTCTACAACGTTACCAAAAATCCGACCAGGGGTAGATGTGGTACCTTTCCATCCCATTAAGATTAGGTCGATGTGTTGTTCGCTGATTGTCTCTAAAATTGCCTGCGCTACATCGTGGGTAACTCGGATCTGCGTATGCAAGGGAATTTTCCACTTTTTTGCTAAGACTTCCGCCTGTCGTAGCAAGCGGCGACTTTTCGCCGTCCTAACCTGTGTTTCTGATGGGGAACTGTGGCGGGGTATCAGCATCACTTGCACGCAATCTATTTCATAATGGCGATCGCGGGCAATAGCTGCTGCCATTTGTAATAAAATACCTGCTGTTTCGGGATTCGCTACTGGCACTAATAATCTACCATTGCCAGTGCTTGGCGATCGCGTTTGGTAAACTATATAAGAAGGTTCTGGCCGCAGTTTCGGAGTCCGGTTATCACAATTGAGATGATCTGCTTCCGCCCGAATAATATCTGCACGAGTAATAATTCCGATCAGTTTTCGTCCATCCACCACAGGTAAGCGACTGATTTGATAGCGATCAAGTAAATACAGCACATTACTTAGAGTGTGGATTGGTGTTACTGTCATCGGAGCAGGCGTCATAATTTCTTTTAAGAAAATATCATTGGCTAGATTGCGATCGCGGAGCGTGTGCTTTGCACTCTCGCGTATTTTCAGCAAATCTGATTGCGTCACAATTCCTACTAACTTGCTATCTTCTACCACAGGGAAACCGCGATGATGAGAACGAGCAAAAAACTGCTTTGCTTCTTCCAAGCTCATCTGTGCATCTAGAGTTTCTACCCGTTCTTGCATCACATCTTTTGCAGTTAACTTAGTTAATGCTCCTTCCATCGGAACTTCTTTAGTCAGAGTGATGCCTTTTAATTCTAAAAGTTTCTCATAAAGCGAACCTGGCACTACTTTATCCGCAACTAAGTAAGCTGCTACAGAAACAATCATCAAAGGTAGCACCAGATTGAAATCTGTAGTCATCTCAAACACAATCACAATTGCTGTGATTGGCACTTTAGAAACAGCGCTAAAAAATCCCCCCATACCCGCTAGCGCGTAAGTAGCAGGAGAACCCGCTCCGGTGATGGATAACTCAAATACACCGATAATATGTCCTAAACAAGAACCCAAAATCAGACTGGGAGCGAATAATCCTCCTGGCGCTCCTGAACCAAATGCGATGAGTGTGAGAATGAACTGTGCTACAAAGGCGATCGCTGCTACGGTAGGTTGGGAACCTCCAGTAATTAAAGACTCTCGTAAAGCCGTATTATTACGAAAGGATTCGGGGAGCATTGCCACGACAACACCAGAAATAAATCCAGCCAAAGCTACCCGTAGTGGTAAGCTGAGATGTAATTTTCTATAAAGTTTAATACTAAATATTAAGCCGCGATCAAATAATGCACCTAACAATCCTGCCAAAATACCCAATAGGAGGAAAAAGGGAATTTCTGGAATAGAGAATTGGCTAGAAGATTGCGTCAATTGCAGATTAAGGTCAAGAGAGCCACCACCTAAAAGTCGGGATATCACCCCACCAATAAAGGAGGCGATAATCGCAGTTCCTAGAGTCAATCCTGATAAATCCTGGAGTAACTCTTCAACGATGAATAATACACCTGCGATCGGGGCATTAAAAGCAGCTGCTAAACCCGCACCCGCACCTGCTGCAATCATTTGTCGCCGATGATCTGGGGAAGTAGGAACCCAACGACTCATCCCTGCTGCCAAACCCGCCCCTACGTGAACAGTAGGGCCTTGTCGTCCCAGAGTCATGCCCGAACCTATGACGATGATGGCACTGAGTAACTTCACACCTGCAACGCGCCAAGATAATGCTATCGGCACATTGGCTAGACTTGCTTTAACTTGCGGAATACCGCTACTAGAAGCCTCTGGAGCCAACCTATCCACCAACCAGCCAGCCACAAATCCCAGGAAAAGACCAATTATCGGTAGTGCTAGCCATACCGGGAAAATGTGGGTACTATGGACTCGCCATGTCCCCAGCCATCCCGATCCTACTTTCAAAAATACCGCAGATAGGGCAGCAACCAGACCGATAACACAAGCTTCGGCGATCGCTAAACCTCTTCTAGGCTGCCACCAGGTGCGAAAGCGCTGATTCAGAACAGGAAGAGACATGATTTTTGGGGATTAGGGGATTGGGCATGGGGCATGGGGCATGGGGCATGGGGCATGGGGCATGGGGCATGGGGCATGGGGCATGAGTCTTTGAACTCCATTAATGAGTCTTTGAACTTCGTTAATGAGTCTTTGAACTCCATTAATGAGCCTTTGAACTCCATTAATGAGTCTTTGAACTCCATTAATGAGCCAACTCCATTAATGAGCCTTTGAACTCCGTTAATGAACCTCTGAACTCCATTTTTCTACCTCAATGCCCAATCCCCAATCCCCAATCCCCAATCCCCAATGCCCAATCCCCAATCCCCAATCCCCAATTCAATTACTTCTCCCCGTCGTGGATAGTCCTTCTACTATTAAAGATGGAGTATAACAAGAACCATTCCAATCAGCATCATTACCTAGTGTAACCAATTGCTTAAGGGCAGTGTAGACATTACCTGCAACCATCGTATCCTTAACGCGCCCAATTACCTGACCATTTTTGACGCGGTAGCCTAAATCAACGTTGATTGAAAAATCTCCAGACATGCTGCCGCCACCGCCCAGCATTTGATCCACAATTATGCCATCATCCAGTTCTTGAATTAAATCTAGTAGTGATGCTGAACCTGGCTGGATCAGAAAATTAAATAAACCAGGGGTGGGATAGCTACCTAAACCAGGGCGAAAACCATTTCCAGTTGTGTCAGTACCTAGTTGGCGTCCGGTGGTGCGATCGCCATAAAAATGCTGTAAAATTCCGTTTTGGATAAATA
This sequence comes from Nostoc commune NIES-4072, assembly GCF_003113895.1. Lineage (NCBI taxonomy): Bacteria > Bacillati > Cyanobacteriota > Cyanophyceae > Nostocales > Nostocaceae > Nostoc > Nostoc commune. Next base: position 369,918 of record NZ_BDUD01000001.1, read on the forward strand.
CTAAAAATTGAGTAGGAGTGCCTTCATCATCAAAAGGGCAACTATAAGGGCCGGCTTCTGGATCTTGGTAAAGGGTGAGACTAGGTGCAACTACCGCTTTACCCAAACGTTCTCCCCAAGGGGAAGCTACTTCTAAAACCCGCTTGCCATTCAAAGCTTCTTGCACAGTGCCCCAAAGCATATCAGCAGCTTTAGAAGTGAACAAAATCGGGACTCGACCAGTAGGAGATGAGACATTTTCCCCGGCCCAAATTAACCGTTGTAAAATTTGGTTAGCTAATATTTCCGGGTGGAGTTCGCCTCGCTTAGTTTGGCCATCGGCAACACTTAAAAAATCATCACCACGCACCCATTCAGCTGATATGTAGCAATTGAGGGTAGTATCAGTGTAGTAACAATCTAAACCTTTAGTGTTGACTATTCTGGTAGTTTCGACATCACATTCCCAATCACCATTGCAAACAACATCGGGATATGCATCACGGATGAGTGCGATCGCTTCTTTGCCCCAGTCTACCAAAACTTTGATCGGCACACTTTCGCCTAAATCTGGGTAAGAGGGCCCAGAGTTCGAGCCTAATTCTACCATTTCAGGTAGATTCAGTTGACTTAGAGCCAGAGCTTTTTCCACCATTACTTCGGCTAGGACAGAACCGTAAGCCACCGTGAGTCCCGGACGCCCGTTTCGCCAAAGTCGTAGTGCTGTGCCTTCAGATTGGTTAGTTTCTAGCTGTTTGAGTCGGTTTGCCTCAAAAAACACTGGACGAGAAAGCGATCGCGACTGATACACCTCAGCAGCTTCTGCTCCAGATTTTATAGCTAGTTCCAGCAGCTGTTCTGCTAGTGTATCTTGTGACAAATTTTCAGAACCCATGACTCTTAGTGCAATTGTGGATTTTGAACCGCATATCAACGCCCTCTTTTGAAAAGTGCGATCGTCAAAAACCGACGATTAAACTTTCTACGTGATGAACGCAGATAACCATCCAAAAATCATCAGCGTTTCTTACAGTTACGATTTGGAACCACAGATCAACACTGATGGACGCAGTTAATTATCCCAAATCATTGCCATGTCTCAACTAGTCATTAGTCATTCGTCATTAGTCATTAGTTAGGAGTTAGGAGTTAGGAGTTAGGAGTTAGGAGTTAGGAGTTAGGAGTTAGGAGTTAGGAGTTAGGAGTTAGGAGTTAGGAGTTAGGAGTTAGGAGTTAGGAGTTAGGAGTTAGGAGTTAGGAGTTAGGAGTTAGGAGTTAGGAGTTAGGAGTTAGGAGTTATGAATTATTATTCTCCCCATCTCCCTCTGCCTCCCCTGCCCCATGCCCCCTGCCCCATGCCCCCTGCCCCATGCCCCATGCCCCATGCCCCATGCCCCATGCCCCATGCCCATTTTCAAAGATTAACCTCTTGCAACAGCCAAAAACCAGCAAAAGCTTCTGCTTTGGGATCAGACTGTACACCGATAAAATGCACTCCGTTAGCTTTTTGCTTGGCTTCTTCAAAACCTTTGGCTTCTGCTAAAAGTTGAGGTTTTTTGATATTTGCCACAATCCAGCTTTCGGTTACACCAGTTTCTAAAAGCAATCTCGCCTCAACGCTAGTATCAAATCTTAAGAAAGCCAAATCCAAACCAGACATCCAGCCTGCCAAGGGCAACGCTCTCGGTGAGAAAATTAAAATCCCAGGAATCCGGGTTTCGGGCGAAACTTTCGCCAACTCTAGGGGGAAAGCTTCACCAAAGCCAATTTCCCACTCTGGCATTTCTACCAAATCCGCAGCATCTAAGGTAACAAATACCCACTGCTGTCCTTCCAAAGCATCTGGTAAACGTTGCGGCAAAGGTTTTTCCAAGCGGACTGAGGGATTAGCCCCTCCTTGATACCCTGCTTCTTGAGGATACACTTCCTCCATGCGCTGTTCTAACCAATGGTTGAGAAGCAAAGTACGACGGCTAGGCTGGGCGGGAATGCCCAAGTCTTGGCAGGCTTTAGTAATCATGTTGTTCATTTGACGGCGGAAAAAGCGGATTTTAATTGGTGCTTTTCCAGCTTGGTTAATAGCTTCCTGTAATGCTGTCCGCAACCAGCCCGAATTTACCTGGGTACTGGGACAATATTGAGCATAGCGAAACAAAGAATCTACTTTTGTACTGATATCCAAAGCGCTTTCGCAGACTAAGACTTCCCAAACTTTTTTCTGATTATCGTCCAAAATCGGACGAGAGTAAAAATCGATTTCCCAAATACTGCCCATGTTTTGCGGTAAAAATCTGGCTGTTATGTTTTTCTGATATGTTGATCATACGAGTCTTAGGGCAGCAGGGGAATAAGGGAGTGCGAAGTGGTCAGGGGGAGCAGAGGAAGTTTTTAGAGTAATAGGTTTGGCGATCGCTCTTAAAAGGGTTTATTGTCTCCATAATATAAATACAAAATATGTCAAAATAATTCGTAGTTATAGAATTCGATTATGAATTACGAATTACGAATTGATCCTAAAAGACCCTAAAGAGGTAGATGAATGCAAATAGAAGATTATTTTGAGTTTATAGACCCAGATGATATACGTATCAAAGGGCATCGTATTGGTATTGATAATGTGATTCAATATTACTTGCAAGGATATTCACCAGAGCAAATTATAGAGGAATTACCTTCCCTGAATTTGGAGAAAATCTACGCGACGCTTACCTACTACCTTCATAATCGTGTTGAAATAGATGCTTATATGTTGCGGCTAGCAAAGTGGCGAGAACAGCGCTATCAAGAATCATTAGCTAATCCTTCACCTTTGATGCAACGTTTAAGAGCGTTAAAGGTGCAACGTGAGCAGGAGTTGCTAAACTCTTGGTGAAGGTACGTTTTCTCCTTGATGAAAATTTGTCGCCCAAGCTGAAGATATCTGTTTTGCGCCTCAATCTAGCAATAGATATTCTGCGTGTAGGCGATGCCGAAGCACCGCCATTAGGTACGCTTGACCCAGATATTTTGCGCTACCTGGAATTATCCCAACGAATATTGGTTACAGACAACCGCAAAAGTATGCCCGAACATCTAGAAGAACACTGGAGAGATGGACGACATATTTGGGGATTAGTTTGGTTACGTTCCAGTGGGAACCTCAGTATTTGGGCAGAAACAATTTATTTGATTTGGGAAGCGACTGAGGCAGAAGAGTGGATTGATAGATTGGATTGGATTCCGCTTTAAAAATTTGGCGTTGCTGAATTAAAAGTATCCCCTTATTTTCCACGGTTGATCCAAACACCTCTAAGTCCAGCTGCTTTGGCTCCGTGGTAATCTTCTACAACGCTATCGCCAATATGCCATGCTGCCTCTGGGGAACATTTATGTTTATCTAAAGCAATGGCAAAAATTTGAGGATCGGGTTTAGCTGCACGTACCTGCGTAGAAATAGTGACGGAGGTAAAAAACTCTCTCAATCCTAAACCTTGCAATACTGAGTAAATCCGAGAATCAAAATTCGACAGCACCCCCAAGGTAACTCCCAACCGCCGCCAGTTGATTAAAGCTGGTAAAACATCGGGATAAACAAACCACGGTTCGGCTGTACCAAAGTGGATGTAAAGTTCGCTAAAAAAAGCCGAAAAGTCAGAAAATTCCTTAAGAACTCCAGCACTTTCAAAAGTGTTCAGGGCAATTATCCGCCACCAATCAAACTCGCGCTGGGGAATATCTTGCAGTTCTGCATCTGGAAATATCGGCGGCGGTGCTGCTTTAAAGCTTTTAATGAAAGCTGTATTCAATGTTTCGGCTGAAACTGTAACGCCAAATTCCTGGGCTATCTGACTATAAACTTCGCCCACACTACCTTTGACATCGAAGAGTGTACCCACAGCATCTAAAAAAATAACTTTCGGTTGTTCCATCAAAATTTGATTGAATTGGAGAGTGGGGAGTAGGGATTAGGGACTGGGAACTGGGGGAGAATGACTAATGACTAATGACCAATGACCAATGACTAATGACTAATGACTGACCTTAAGTTACCGAGAAAGTGTTTCTATGATCGGACGGACTAGCCAATTAAAACCAACTTTGAGTTGATGGTCTAAAGTTGGCAATCTATATAAATAGGCAATCCGCCGGGCGACGGATGCCAAGGGGCCATCTAGTTTAATTCCCAAACCTGTAAGAGTGGCGTTGTCTATCCCTAGTGCCATCATTTCTCCTAACTGTTGGTAGCGGAAGGGAAGCAGGGGGCGATTCGTTAAACTTGCCCAGATATTCCAAGCAGTATAATCAGCTTGTTGGAAAGCCGCTTGTGCAGTAGCCGGGACTTGCTGTCCTTCAATATCATGGCAGTCTGCTAAATCTCCCAAGGCAAAGATTTCTGGATGATCAATGACTTGCAGAGTAGATGTAGTACTGATTTGACCACGCTGGTTTTCCTTGAGAGGAAGAGATTTCACTACAGGCGCAACCCTAGTTCCCACAGTCCAAATTACCAAATCTACGGGAATCGTGTCTAACTGGTTTTTGTACTCTAGGGAGATGGAATTTTGCTCTATTGATTCAACTTTGGTTTCTAAATCAATAAACACGCCACGCGCTTCTAAAGCTTTTTTTGCTGCTTCCCGGTTAAACTCTGGGGAAGTTCGCAAGATTTGGTCAGCAATTTCAACGATCCGAAAGCGTCCTCTTTCACCTAGTCTATCGGCTAACTTACAGGCTAACTCTACACCACTGTAGCCAGCCCCAATAATCGCCACCCGAATTTTATCAGCATCCGATTCTTCTAAAAATCGCAGGCGTTCTTCCAAACGATAGACATCAGATATTGTCCGGAATGGGTAGGCGTAGGATGTTGCACCAGGCACTAAATCTAGCGGTGTCTCACCTCCTAGTGCCAACACTAGGCGATCGTAAGGGATTTCCGGCCCTTCATGTACATTTACTAGTTTCTGGTCGATGTCAATTCCAGACACAACCCCTTGATAAAAACGTACCCCCGTGCCTTGTAAAAGTTCTTCAAACGGTGGGGCAATTTCCCAGGTTTGCAGTTCGCCAGTGAGTAATTCGTAAAGTAAAGGAGAGAATAGGAAGCGATCGCTTTGATCTACCAGAACAATTTCGGGTTTTTGCGTAGATTCCCAAGGTAACTGGCTTAAGCGCAAGGCTGTGTATAGACCACCAAAGCCTCCGCCAAGGATACAAATTCTAGAAGTTTGTTGAGTCATCGTTTTTATCTATGGGACGGTCAATGCTAGCTGGGCAACTAACTTCAGTCTAGTAAGTTAAAGCGGACTTTTCAAAATCCTATAAAGTTTGTCATTAGTCATTTGTCATTAGTTACAGTTATATAACTGGAGATTAGCTATAGTTAACGGTTAACAGGCAACGGCTAAAAGGAGTTAAAGAGATGGAAATTAAGCCAAATGACCCATCACTAGCACTCATGGAAATTCCCCCTGGCTATCTCAACATTATGGGTTACGTTGATCAGTCAGAAGTTAATGGCCCTGGTTGTCGTGCAGTCATCTGGGTACAAGGTTGCCTGCGTGAGTGTCCTAGGTGCTTTAATACTAACTCCTGGTCATTTGAAGCTAACCAATTGATTGCTGTTGATACCCTTGCCGAGAATATTCTCAGCAATCCCCACAACACGGGTGTAACGTTCTCTGGTGGAGAACCCTTTTGGCAAGCAACTGCACTAGCTTCTTTAGCTCGTAAAGTAAAAGCTGCTGGATTAAATGTAATGTCTTTTACTGGGTTTACTCTCAAGCAACTACAGTCTCAATCAGCACCGCCAGGTTCCCAAGCTTTGTTAGAACAACTTGATATTTTGATTGACGGGCCTTTTGTACAATCTCTAGCAATTAATTCTCCTAACTCTCCAGTCTCTTCTAGCAATCAACGGGTTCGTGTTTTAAACCCAGCTTTTCAAGACCAGATTACCTGGGCTAGCGATCAGATAGAAATCCACATTCTTAAGGATGGTGGCCGCATTGTTACTGGCTACCAAGGTGGGCTGGAATTGACGTAGTGATGTATTGTCGGCATTGGGAATAGAGAATTAAACCAATTCGCAATTCGCAATGGGCTAACGCCCCGCTCCGCTAACGCAATTCGCAATTACGTTTTGTGACGGGGATTTAGACCCCGACACAAAACGTGCTGCCTATCTTGCTGGGGACTTAAACCCCCAAAGTTCGTTAAAACTAGGACTTACGCACACTCTACGAATTCTCGGCGCTCTTGGCGTCTTGGCGGTTCGAGAAATTAAGCTTTTTAGCAATTTTTGCGTAAGTCCTAAAAACTTAAAAGTTGACCTTTTGAGGCTCGACGTTGACCTTCTGAGGCTCGACGTTGACCTTCTGAGGCTCAACTTTGACCTTTTGAAGCTCGACGTTGACCTTCTGAGGCTCAACTTTGACCTTCTGAGGCTCAACTTTGACCTTCTGAGGCTCGACGTTCACCTTCTGAGGCTCGACGTTCACCTTCTGAGGCTCGACGTTGACCTTCTGAGGCTCAACTTTGACCTTCTGAAGCTCAACGTCCAACTTTTAACTCTCCTTTCCTCGTGGCCAATGTCCAATGCATCTGTGTTTGAGACAGATTATATTAAAAAAAATACATATCTAAAATTTGATTAGACCATTTAAGACAATTTTTACTGAACACCGGGTACTTTGGGCTGTTTTACTCCTTAGTGCAGCACTGGTGCTAACGCTAGCACTATCGCTTTCTCAAGGAGCAGTACCTTTAAGTATGTCGGAATTTTGGCAAGCCATTCTCCGTGAAGGTGACCCGGTTAAACAGACCATTCTCTGGGATTTGCGTCTCCCACGCATTACTGCTGCTCTGATTGTCGGCGCAGCTTTGGGAATGTCAGGAGCGCTGCTGCAAGGGATGTTACGCAATAGTCTTGCTGATCCATTTATTTTGGGCATTTCAGCAGGTGCAGGATTAATTGTAATTCTGATGATTGTGTGGCAAATATTCCCGATCGCAATTCCTTTAGCTGCGTGGATGGGAGCAATTTTAACTTCTGCGATCGTTATTTTGCTCGGTCGTGCGGGGTCAGGAATTTCTGTTGAGCGGTTGATTTTAGGCGGAGTGGCGGTAAGTTCTTTATTAGGTGCTGTCCAAAGTACATTGCTGCTTTTAGCTGAAGATGGTCAAATTCAAATTGCCCTCAGTTGGCTGGTTGGTAGCCTTAATGGACGGGGTTGGCAAGAAATTGCGACAGCTGGCCCTTACATCATCGTTGCATTGATCGGGGGATGCTTGCTGGCGCGATCGGTAAATGTGCTGGCTTTGGGGGATGATTTGGCTGTGGGTTTGGGGGTTTCGTTGACGCGATCGCGTCTGTTAATTGGTGGTGTCGCCACTTTATTAGCCGCAGGTGCAGTTAGCATCAGTGGCTTGATAGGATTTGTTGGTCTTGTTGTCCCTCACGGTGTCCGCCTCATCGTTGGTACAGATCATCGCTTTGTTTTGCCACTTTCTGCCCTTGCAGGTGCATGGTTACTTACTTTTGCAGATTTACTCTCTAGACTAGGAGCAGTGGAACTACCAGTAGGCTCCGTCACTGCCTTGCTAGGTTCACCGCTATTTATCTGGTTACTTTATCGTCGTTCTGCTGGGTTTAATAAATTTTGAACTAAGAGGATTTAAAAGTCCTTTGTAGGTATCAAAAGTTTTAGATCCCTACTTTTAATAGCATTTAGCTAAGTCTGCTCATTTTGCTCTATTCGCAAAACAATAAAAATTGCTGGTGTATTCGCTACAACAGCAACAAGCAGAATGATCAGTTTTGGTTTATTTACCTCCTCTATTTTAACATAGACGAGGTGTTTTTTATTTGAGGCAATATCCAAATATAGGATTACTATTTGATTTTTGAACGAAATTAAGTATTGTAGAGTGTGTTAGAACGGAGTTCGTAACGCACTATGAACACGAGTTTGATGCCGTACTCTCTGTGCTAACACATCCTACGTATATTTTCAGAAATCAAACCGGATTCCTATATAATGTCTGCTTAAATACTTATACATCTTGTTTCAAGATTTCCCAGTTTCAGTTTTAAATTATTTTTTTTTACTCGCGCGTAAATCATACTTTAAGTAACTTCAAAGGTAATATATTGTGACAAATTTTAACACTTGTTGTTTGCAAAACTAACTTTTTGCAGCTTTCACATGCAAACTAATGAAAAGTGGGTTTTTTGGGGGGATGTTTTAGTGAACTCTATGATACATGAGCTACCTAATTCCTATTCCCTATGAACTTGCATTTATGCCAATTACCCCCATGATTATTAAGCCGATGGAAATGAGCTTGATAAGTGTGGCAGATTCACGAAACCAAATAATACCAATAATAGCAATTAAGACAGTTCCCAATCCAGCCCAAACAGAATAAGCCACACTCACTTCAAGTTTCTTGAGAGCAAGCGTCAAAAAAGTAAAACAAAGTCCATAAAAGACAGCTATTAATATGGAAGGGCCTATTTTAGTAAATCCTTGCGATAACTTCATGCAAGTTGTGCCTGAAACTTCAAAGAGGATTGCGGCGATAAGGTAAATCCAACTTGTTGACATATCTGTTATCAGCAGTTTGTGAGTAATATCTTATTATCTTATCTCGGTGAAATTAAAAAAATACAATCGTATGAATATAGTAAACATTTGTAGGATACGCTACGCATTGGAAGCTTTAAGCGCAGAGACATAGTAACATTTGTACCAACGTTTTCAGACGTTTTAAATAGAATTGCTATATTTCAAGTTTGCTTTTGCCGAACTTACCGAACCCCAATAGTTCAGTTTACCGTACATTTATAGTAAAGAAATCCTGGTTCGGCAATCATCATTATTCAGGTGATAAAAACCGAATTTACTCCACTCTTATTTTTAAATACTATGAGAACAAAGAAAGGAATCAAATCCTCCAATCCTTAAACAGCAAAGATACTAGTTATCCAAGTAGAGATATGACATTAGTACGTTTGAACCCCTGGCAAGAATTTAACGCAATACAACGTCAAATCAATCGCTTATTTGATGAAGATATGCCAACTACATTTTCGGATAAAGGCTTATCCAGAGTTCCGGCTGCTGAGTTAAAAGAAACTGAAGATGCAATTCATCTATTGCTAGAACTTCCAGGAATTGAAGTTAAAGACTTGGATTTGCAAGTTACTGAAAAAGCTGTATACCTGAGCGGTGAGCGGAAGTCTGAAGCAAAATCTGAAGATAAAGGTGTGATTAAAAGCGAATTCCACTATGGTAAATTCCAACGTGTAATTCCTTTACCTGCTCGGATTCAAAATACCAATGTTACGGCAGATTATAAAGATGGCATCTTGAACCTGACGTTACCCAAAGCTGAAGAAGAAAAGAATAAAGTTGTCAAAGTTAATCTAGCATAATCTGGATAATTGCAACTTTATATCTGCTAGCTAGCTATTAAACTAAATAAAAAGCGCTCTCCAAAAGGGGAGCGCTTTTTAGTGTGAATTACTTAGCCTATACAGATTTATAGGAAAGTGCAAAATTTTAAATCTTTTATAGTGTGTTATACACCACCACAGATTTTTGATGCGCTAGGAAGAATATTATAACGCACCCTACAAAAGTTGCTCTTTATTAAATCCACATTTCTTAGTTAACCGTTAAGGGCTTCTTCTTGATGGGTTTCGATAACGCAATCAGAAGTAGGGCGGGCAACGCAGGTAAGAACCCATCCTGCGTCAATTTGATCGTTGTCTAAGAAGTTCTGATCTGATTGGTCAACTGTACCTGAAATTAGCTTCCCGGTACAGGTAGAGCAAGAACCAGCGTTACAGGAATAGGGCAAGTCAAGATCATTTTCCTCGTTAGCGATCTCTAGGATGTACTCATCATCAGGGACTTCAATTACGTGTTCACCTGCGTTTTCTTCACCTTCTGGGATACGTAATGTAACCTTGTAAGTTGCCATGTAAAAATTCCTAGCTCAATATAAACTCCATTTTTGATACTACGGGTTTATGTGCAGCTAGTCTAGAGTTTATTGTGGTTGATTTATTTACATCCTTAATAAGCGCTTAGTGTGAACTGGAAGTTAGAGTAAAAAATTCTGCGATCGCTTCTGCAAATCCCTCAAATGAACTATAATCTTTAGCCACGATGGAGACATTCACACCCAACTTTCGCGCATTAGCAGTTGTATAAGGGCCAAAACATGCAATTATACAGCGTTCATAATCGCTTTGCGAGTTGACCATTGTTAAAAAGCTTTCTACTTCTGCTGTGCTACTAAAGGCAATTACATCAATTAGTCCTTGACGAATCAGATTTAATTCAATACTGTAGATACTTGTGTTTAAGCCTTGTGTAATATATGTAGGTATGCGAGTTACTTGTATACCCAATTCCTGCAAATCCCTAATCAAGTTGGGTACAATATCAGGCTCAGGCAAACCAACAACTTCTGGAGCCGGAATCAGTACCTTTTTCTCGTGAATTTGCGGAAGTTTCGCTAATTCAGCCACAATTCCGGCTGGGCTAGATTCTGTGGGAATTAAATCTACTTTGTTACAAAAAGATAATAAACTTTCTGTGTCTTTTCCTAAAGCACATAATTGACATTTTTGCACCACAGATACAGGAATATTTAAATCATTCATCCGGTGAAAAAATGCAGTGATGCCATTTCTACTTGTGAAGATAATCCAATCAAATTCACCTATGTGGTATAGCGCAGTATCTAACTTAGTGTAGTTTGATAAATAGCAGGTTTCGATAGTAGGCATCAAAACAGGTAAACCACCATGTTTGATGATTTGTTCAGATAACCTATAAGCATAATTTCTCGGTGCTGTGACTAAAATTCTTTTGCCATATAGAGGTAATTCTTTAGATGGAGTGAGCAAGTTGATTTCTCTTGATTGGGTGTGCATTTGTTTATCTGCCATTTCATTGCTATTTCAGCTTAGAATGCAATACGTTTGGTGTTCGTGATATTTTGCCGACATTTTTGTAATAGTCATGTCGTGCTGACCGATATCCCGCCTGGGAATAAATTCCAAGGCTAATAGCTAAAGTCCACTCAAGTGGACTGAGATTTTCCCTTTCAGGAAGCAATACGCTTGGGTTAAGAATTTGACTTTTGACTTTTGACCCTTCGACTGCGCTCAGGGTCAACTTTTGACTTCCCCAAAGGGGCACTAGCCATTTTTCTAGGATGAATTCTCCCCATTTTTCCGATGTCATCTGGGTTGGTAAAACGGCACGATATGAATATCCAAGAAAGTTGGCACAAAAATCTTATGTCTTCATTACTGGCTTTATCCAACAGTTTAGCTGATACCGTAGAACAAGCTGGAAGTGCTGTGGTAGCTGTAAATGCGGGTACTCGTGTTTCCCCAAGTGGCATTCACTGGCGTAATGGCATCATTGTTACCTCTGATGAATCTCTCCAGCGCTATGACGACATCACTATCACTCTATCAAATGGCAGCACTGCACCAGTAACGCTCATCGGTCATGACTCAAGCACTGATATTGCTGTTTTTAAGCTAGAAAATCTAGAAATTCCTGTGGCAAAAGTTGGCGATGCCAAAACGCTCAAAGTTGGTCATCTCGTGTTAGGACTGGCAAGAGGTAGCGAAGGTGACTTAAGGGCGGCGATGGGTGCGGTGAGTGTGGTTAGCGGTGCTTGGCGGAGTATGAATGGCGGGAATATTGACCAATTCATCCGCCCAGACATCACCCTTTACTCTGGTTTTGCAGGTGGGCCACTTGTAGATGCTGCTGGTTTTGTTGTAGGCATGAATACATCGGGGCGGCGTGGTACTGCTTTGACTATTCCCACTGCTACAGTCGATCGCGTGGTTGACCAATTAGTAGCAAAAGGACGCATTTCTAAAGGATACTTGGGTGTAGGAATGCAACCTGTACGCTTACCTAAGAACTTGAAAACTGCTCTCAATTTAACTTCTGCAACTGGGGTAATTGTCGTTAATGTTGAGTCTTCTGGGCCTGCTGACAATGCAGGTGTGCTGCTTGGCGATGTTTTGGTAAGGTTTGATGGCGTAACTGTGGGCGATACAGGTGATGTGCTGGCGTTGCTCAATAATAGCGATCGCATCGGTAAAACTGTCAATGTGCAAGTTGTCCGGGGTGGAGTGTTAGTTGATTTAGCGATCGCAGTTGGCGAACGACCTACTAAGGAAGAATAATCCAATTTGGGATGGGTTTAACTAGTTGTGTCAAGATTTATCTAAATTTTCTATTCATTCGAGCCTCTGAACTCGGAATTTCTACCTTTTTACTCGAACTTTGAGCCTCTGAACTCGGAAGTTGCACCTTTTTACTCGGACGTTGAGCCTCTGAACTCGGAAGTTGCACCTTTTTACTCGAACGTTGAGCCTCTGAACTCGGAAGTTGCACCTTTTTACTCGAACTTTGAGCCTCTGAACTCGGAACTTCCACCTTTTTGCTCGGACGTTGAGCCTCTGAACTCGGAACTCTCAGAATTTTCTTTCTAAATAGGACTTACGCACACTCTACGAATTCTCGGCGCTCTTGGCGTCTTGGCGGTTCGAGAAATTAAGCTTTTTAGCAATTTTTGCGTAAGTCCTACTAAAGTTGGGTTGATTGATATCTTGCAGCATTCTTAATTATCCCAACCCGACTAAAAACTATTGTCAGCCAATAGATTCTACTTTGACATGGGGAAAAATTGTATAAGATGGCAAACACAACATTAACTAACATCGCTGCTGAATTAACAGAGGTAGCTGCTAAACTACGCGAGCGCACTGTTAAAGTGAAGAGCGGTTCTCTAGGAGTCGGTTCTGGTGTAATTTGGCAAGCTGACGGACTAATTATTACTAATGCCCATGTTGCAACCAGCAACCGCGCAACTGTGGAATTGGCAGATGGAAGGGTATTTGATGCAGTGCGTACACAATTTGATCCGCAGCAGGATTTAGCAGCCCTGAAAATTGTCGCCACTAATTTAACTGCTGCAACCATTGGTAATTCTGAAGCGTTACGAGTCGGTGAATTAGTTTTAGCGGTGGGTAATCCCTTTGCTGACAGTGGTGCTGTGACAACTGGAATTATCCATGCAAATAATCCACGGGCTGTTATGGCAGATTTGCAGCTATATCCTGGAAACTCTGGGGGGCCACTTGCCGATTGTCAAGGCCGAGTCGTGGGAATTAATACGATGATTGTTAATGGTTTGGCTGTAGCAGTTCCCAGCAACACCGTTGAGCGTTTTTTACAGGGAAATAGCCGTCCGCAACTGGGAGTTACACTGCAACCTGTGCTTTTAAGTAGACGTAGCTTGGGTTTATTGGTGTTGTCAATTCTACCTAACAGTGCGGCGGAAACTGCTGGTGTACAAATCGGCGATGTTTTAATTGGAGTTTCGGAGCGATTATTCACTAGCATGAATGATTTAACTAAATATCTCTATGACAGTAAAGGATCTGTACCACTAAAACTCCTACGCAGTGGGAAGCAATTCGTGATTTATGTTGAGGTGCAGTCTGGTAAAACTGCTGTGGAGGCGACATGATCCGGGTGATGGTAGTTGCCACTTCCCCTGTAGTACGGGCAGGGTTATCAGCTGTAGTAACTACCAATCCTCGGCTAACGGTTGTGGGTAGTGCATCGGATTTGGATGTATTGGCTAGGGAAGTTGGGCAATTACAACCAGATATAGTACTAGTAGATTTGAGTGGCAATCTTCAACAATCAGTGTGGGAAAAATTGCTGGTTATTCAAGAACAGCAATATCCATTAGGAATGATCGTCATTGTTGAGGAACTTGACAGCATTGATTTAGAGACGGGGTTACGTTCTGGTATCCGGGGGATATTGCCCAGTACTAGCACAGAGTCAGAAATTGTTGCTGCTGTGGAGGCGATCGCTTTTGGTTTGGTGGTGTTGCACCCGGATGCTATAGAATTACTGTCTATCCGAGAAAAAATGGTAGCGAATCCCGTACAAACCTTGACACCACGCGAGATAGAGGTTTTAGGTATGCTTGGTTCTGGGTTGGGCAATAAAGCGATCGCTAAAAGCTTGCACATTTCCGAGCATACCGTCAAATTTCATCTCTCATCCATTTTTCAAAAGCTCAGTGTCTCCAGCCGTACCGAGGCTGTTGCTGTGGGTGTGCGACTGGGTTTAATTATGCTGTAATCTGCAATGAATTCTCAGTTGGATGCAATAGACCTTTTGTATACAGAGATTTTCAGTTGAGTAGACTAGAAAAAAAGACCTAAACCCCAGCCCCTCAATACGGTTCGGTTTAGGCAAGAGACGCGATAAATCGCCGTCTTTACAATAATCAGTCCTTTGTAGAGACAGCGATTTATCGCGTCTTTGCGATTAGCTAGCCCCGTGAGGTCAAAAATTAAGTTGCACATCGCATGAGGTCTATTTAATATCAAATGATGACATAAAGCCTTCAATAAGGTGATGGTATATGTATCACATTTGATTCATCACTTATATGAACATTTTAATGCTCTCTTCCACCTTTCCCTACCCACCAACGCGCGGGGGAACCCAAGTCAGGACATTTCATTTACTTAAATACCTCAGTCAACGCCATAATATTACCCTAGTGACTCAACGCGAGAGCGATGTTACAGAGGCAGAAGTATCAGGATTACGCGATTGTGTGGATCATCTAGCCATTTTTGAACGCCCGCCAGATTCTCAAACCACCGGAATATTGAAGAAAATACAGCGATTTGGTAAGTTTTTGCAACAGGGAACACCACCAAGTGTACTCAACCGCTACTCAGTTGAAATGCAAACATGGATTGATAACTGGGTGGAAGCAGGGAAATGTGATGTAATTACCTGCGAACATAGTGTCAATGAAATTTATGTACGTTCGCACTTTCCCAAACAACTAAAAACTATAGTTAATATTCATAGTTCAGTTTACGCTACTTGTCGAAACCAACTAGCAACGGGCATTTCTGAAAATTCCCTCAGAGACAAAATCAATCTGCCACTTTTGCGGCGTTATGAGCAAAACTACTGTGCTAAGTTTTCGGCAATTGTGGCAACAACAGAAGAAGATAAAATTCAACTACAAGAGTTCAACCCCAATAGTGAAATTACAGTTATTCCTAATGGCGTAGATTTAGTTTCTTTCCCCAACCGTACCACCGATCCAGGTGGACACCGTTTAATTTTCATCGGTGCAATGGATAATTTAGCAAATATTGATGCTGTCTGCTTTTTCAGCAACGAAGTTTTGCCAGAAATCCAAAAATTGTATCCTGATACAACTTTCGATATTGTCGGTTCTCATCCGGTGCCAGAAGTTTTAGCACTTGCTCAAAAACCAGGAATTAATGTAATTGGGCGTGTACCTTCGATGGTAGAATATTTACATCAATCTACCATCTGCGTTGTACCGATGCGGACTGGGTTTGGCATTAAAAATAAAACTTTAGAGGCAATGGCAGCTGGTGTACCGATAGTAGCTAGCGATCGCGGCTTAGAAGGATTAGCCGTAGATGGTGCTAGTCATCCATTGCGGGCATTCCGAGCAAATAAACCGGCAGAGTACATCACCGCTATTAGTCAACTTTTTGAGCATCCATATCTGCGTTCAGAATTGTCTCACAAAGGCAGACAACTGGTAGAAACAGAATTCACTTGGGATATTGCTGGTAAAAGTTATGAACAAGTGTGTCTTAAAAGAGATTAATACTAATTCGTAATCAGCTACTTTAACGTAATTAGCACACACATAAAAATGCTTAATTTAATAGAGATCCCACCACAAAGTTTTAGATAAATTCTAATTGGGCTTTCTTGCCAGTGTGGGACAGATGTGTGTAGAGACATTGTATTGCAACGTCTCTACATCGGCTATACAAATTATCTTATCTAAATCGGATTGGTTCAAGGTTAGCTTGTAAAGAAACACATCAATTATTGTCGTATTTAGTTGAAGCACCTAACACAAGTAATTTTTTATGCTTAGGTTTATTTTTATTTTTGAGAGTAGTCAAATAATTATCAACGTAGCGGAAAGCAGCTGCACCATCGTAATCAGCAATGGCTATAGCTTGTAAGAAAACCTTTGAAGGAATTTCAAACCCTAAAAATTTTTCTGTCAAAATTAACAAATCTTTATCTGTAGCAGGAAAAGTAGTTTCTTCTACATCTTCTGGATCGGAAAATATATCTTCAATTAATGCTTTATACACTTTGTACCTCCCCGAAAGCATAAGACGCAAAGCCTGTGATAAAGTTTAGTTGCTGATCGCGAGTTTGTAAGTTGAGTGGGAGTTCACTACCAGCACATCCTATCTCCCGCAAAATTTCCAAACAATAAGCACCGAGTTGAGTGGATGGAGCAAGCTCCAATTCATGAGCTACTTCTAGAGCCATCTCCAGATTGACTTGGATAACCGTCTTTACAGGGTTGGTCATAAACACGCCCTAATAAACTGGATGCTCTAAGTTTTGATCACAAGCTCAAATAGCGTAACGGTGTTTTTGCGGATTTTATGAAAAGGCGAAAATAAAGTATCAGCGCATTTGCGGTAATGTATCCGAAATTATGCAAATGAGTCTGAGAGTTCGGCAATTTCGACCTGCGTGCGATCGTCGTTCGCACAACGTGTTGTTGGCGCAGCCTCTGGTAGAGAAGACAAACGATCTCGCCTAAATAAGTATAAATAAATCTTATAAATCAATATTGCCTTCACATTATGCATAATTTTGTTACTGAATCCTGTTATTTAATATGCACTATAGCAATCTGATTTGATTGATGAAATTACTTGCGTAGGGAGGGAACAAGGAACAGAGAACAGGAAATAAAAGCATTTTTTCTCTCGACACAGAGATAAAAGAGGATTAATTATGTTTAATCTAAATTTCTGGTGAAATTATAAATTTCACTTCTTGTAGTATGCAAGTCTTACAGAAAGCAAATACATTGATCTTTGAAACTAATAATTTTTTGTCGGGTACTACTAGTGACGATCAGATTTCTGGTTTTGGAAACGATGACAATATCTTTGCTGGTCTTGGAAATGACGTAATCGATGGTGAAGAGGGCAATGTAATTGAGGGTGGACTGGGCGATGATACGTTAATAGGTGGTGCAGGCGATGACATCTTCAAGGGCAGTCAGGGTAACGACAGCATCAATGGCGGAGATGGTATTGATACCGCCGACTACAGTGAACTAGGTACAGGCATCACTCTCTCAGGTGTAGGGACAATTACCAAAGCTGATGGATTTGGAACAGACCAAATCTTCAAAATAGAAACAGTTATTGCTGATCCCAGTGTTGCCAACAATACCATAGATGCCTCCGAATCTTTGGCTGGCGTATCTATCACTGCTGACTTAGAAGCCGGAAGTATCTCTGCCAATAACGTTCCCGAACTTGAGACATTGACATTTAATGTACTCAACTTTGTGAATGTCATCGGCACCAATGAAAGTGACATCATTACTGGCGACGACCAAAATAACCAATTATTCGGTAATGATGGCGATGACTCCATCATTGGTGGACAAAATAATGATATTCTTACAGGTGGCTTTGGTGCAGATAAGTTTATTTTCAACAATGTTAACGAGGGTCTTGACATCATCAAAGATTACAACTTTGCTGAGAGCGTGGCTTTCAAACTGGAGACATTGTTAGAGCAGTTGTTACCACTGGTAAAAAGATTGGTAATTATGTTGCAAAAGTGGCGATTCGTTCATCTGGCAGTTTCAACATTTCTACTAAAAACGGATTGATTCAAGGAATATCGCATAAGTTTTGTAAACGCATTCACGCAAAGGATGGTTATTCGTATGCAGAATAAAAGATTTGCTAATTGCTCAACTGTCCCCATCGAAGTTTTAGCTGACGCACAAATTTACTCAAGGGATGTTTCGCAATTAGCCCTCCATTCCTCTCGCCACCAAACTGAGTACAGTTTTGGTGGGAGTCTCCTGGAGGGTTGAGATGAATTCGCCTTCCTTGAAAATCTCCCATCGAATGTGAATATTCAGTTGGTGTAAAATTACTACGAGTCACAACTCCATGACAAGTTAAAGCTTTTTGCAGTTTGTTCCCGGTGTAAAAGTTTTGTTGCAAAAAAACAGGTGAGGCTGATAAAAGTATAAATTATATCAGATATTACCAGCTAGCTCTCAAAAAGTTTTTGCAACATAACCATTGAACACAACAATTGCTTTAACTTTCTCGATTAGAGCAACGCACTGCCTCATCCTGGGTGTTGAATTATTCTTTATTCTATTTTGATGATATTTTTTTGACAAAATTAAGGAGTAAACCTTGTGGCATTTACGATCAATCAGTTATTGAAGTTATCTGTTAAGTATTTAACAGCAATTACAGCAATAATAACGGTTCTCCCCTTACCAGTTAAAGCAGCTACATTTTTAGTAAATGAACGCGCTCTTTTAGGAGGTAATGATGAAGTTTATTGGGGAAGTTTAGGTAAGGTATTTAATCCCTCTGCGCCTGATTTTTCTGTTTTTTTACCTAACTCTTTTTCAGCAACATCCCAAGGTGGTTTAGGCTTAGATGTAAATATAACTCCAGCTAAAAATCCTCAGATTACTCCACCATTTATCTTTCAAACGTTACCTCCACCTGGCATTCGGACTAACTTCGCCCAAGGAGACTTTATTCTCTTCGGAGGTATAAACCCAACAGGATTTCAACCTCTTCCTCCTGGTTCTCCTGATCCTCGTACTCAGGGAAACGGAGAGCCTTTGAGCATTAGTTTTGCCCAGCCTGTTTTTGGCGCTGGTACTCAGATAGCTGTAGATATTAGTAATTTAGAAGTTGAAACTTTTATCAACGCTTTTGATAGCAACAATAATTTGTTGGGTAGTTTCTCAGTTCTCAGTACTTCGTCGCTAGCATTAGATAACTCAGCAGTATTCTTAGGGGTTCGTAGTGATACTGCAAATATCTCACGACTCGTTTTTAGCAGTTCTGCTCCACAATACGCCTTGGCTATTAATCAGGTAAGTATTGTTGCAGCCCCTGAACCAACTTTGACCTTAGCAATATTAGCTTTTGGTATTTCAGGTGCTGTTTTAAAACTACGTCAACGCTCTTGGTCATTGAATCGGGATATTAGATAATTTATTTTCCGGAAATAGTTTAACAGTGATTGTAGTTAACAATTACGTAACTTGTTTATCGCTAGAGGCGAGTCTTATTATCAATGGGAATTATTTCGACGCTTCTACAGCATCGAAATAATTTGTCATCGAATAAACTTAATTTTTTGGACATACTCAAACTTCAGTCTGACGTAATTTAACATAATTATTTTTAACCAAATTAAAGGAAATGTCATACAAAGAATTAGAACACATTATAGACACTAAAATACAAAGAGCTATACGGAAGCACGAGGTTATAGTTTCTTTTATTAGTAGTATTGTTGGCTTAATTTTTATATTGGGTTTGTTCCATGCTATTTTACTCAACCACTCTCAGATTCAATCATATTGCTTGAGATAATTAGTGGTTGCGTTCAATAGGTTTTTATGAGCAAGCGTTTTCTAATGTCTATAAAATTAATCAAAGTTAGACATATTTTTTATAAAAATGAATTTTACTATAGGGACTAAAAATAATAGCAGGGCTATATTCGTCTTATTTTTGACTGTATTTATAGACTTGCTCGGCTTCGGAATTATCCTGCCGATACTGCCTTTGTATGCTGAACAATTCGGCGCAAAACCTAATGAAGCGACACTACTTGTAGCTATTTATTCTTTAATGCAGTTCTTATTTGCACCATTATGGGGTAAATTTAGCGATCGCTACGGTCGCCGTCCGATTTTATTACTTACTTTATTCGGTTCTGTAATTGCATACGCTGGGTTAGGTTTTGCCAACTCATTATGGATTTTATTTATTGCTCGTAGTCTTGCCGGGATTATGGCAGGCAATATTGCTACTGCTCAAGCGTACATAGCGGATATTACCACGCCAGTTAATCGAGCTCGTGGCATGGGCATAATCGGAGCAGCTTTTGGTCTTGGCTTTATTCTCGGCCCAGCTATTGGAGGTATTCTGATCGGGTCTGATCGGGACAACGCTAACTTCCATCTACCATCATTGTTCGCAGCCGGATTATCTTTATTGGCATTGCTTTGTGCTTTGATATTACTTCCAGAATCTTTGAATTCTGAGACTAAAGCCAAAATCCGAGCTCATCGCTACCGTCAGCGACGACTGAACTTGCTACAACTGTCACAACGTCCACAGTTTTGCTTACTTGCTGGCATCTACTTTTTTGTTACCTTTGCTGTTGCGTCTATGGACTCTACATTAGCTTTATGGTCTAAGCAGCAATTAAACTGGGGCCCTCAACAGACTAGTTATCTTTTTGCTTTCATGGGGATTGTCAGCACAATCATTCAAGGAGGACTAATCGGATTCCTCAAAAAATACTTCGGTGAAATAAAGTTACTTATTTTGGGGATATTAGGGTTAGGTTCAGGATTACTGTTAATTGGATTCTCACAAAGCTTAATTTTATTGTTGGTCGCCACCACGCTTGTAGCATGGGGAATTAGTGTTAGCCAACCAATATTGAACAGCATGATTTCCCAAATGACAGCCCCAGAAGAACAAGGACAAATATTAGGTATTGCTAGTTCTTGCTCTGCGTTGGCAAGAATTGCTGGCCCAACCTGGGCAGGGCTAAGTTTTATGAAATTTGGGAGTTCTGCTCCTTTTTTGAGCGGATTTTTAGTAATGCTAATAGCTTTGACTCTTAGTTTGCGAGTAACAAAAAGTGCATCTGAACCAAACACAGAACATATCGCCTGACAATCTTGATTTCAAAGCTTAATATTTTTTTGAAACAGCCTTGTATTAAAAATTTTTAATCCTAAATCTAAAACTTAAAATCTAAAATTACTATGACTGGTCGTCGAGTATTGTTTTTAGGCATCTTTGTAAGCATCCTCCTCACCTACGCAATTTGGGTAGGTGGGAGCATTCCTGCAAGTATTATGAAACTTCCTGACCAAGGATTAAACTGGTACTACTGGAAGCTTCCCCAACCAACCTTTTGGAGTCGAGCGACAGCTTGGGGTATGTACCTTGGGCATCAGTTTAGCATTTGGGGGTGTATCTTGTGGGCGCAGCGATGGCTACGCCCGCCGCAGGCATCGCAGTTGAAATACAAATCAACGTTGCACCCGATTAACTACCTCATGCTTGCTATTAATGGTGTATTCATCGCTTTACACTTTCTCCAGACCTATATTTGGTACGATGCTCTAGCTCAAGATACCTCAATTTGGGCTTCTCAGGGTGCGGTTGTCCTCCTACTAGTCTTCGTACTGATTTTGGAAACGCCTCGACGCGGTTTGTTTTTTGGCAATTCTGTTCCCTTCCATCAACAGTTTTTGCAAATTATCAAGCTGTACCACGGCTACTTTTTCTCCTTCGCCGCTATCTATACCTTTTGGTATCATCCAATGGAAGCGACT
Organism: Nostoc commune NIES-4072; assembly: GCF_003113895.1. NCBI lineage: Bacteria > Bacillati > Cyanobacteriota > Cyanophyceae > Nostocales > Nostocaceae > Nostoc > Nostoc commune. Next base: position 391,416 of record NZ_BDUD01000001.1, read on the forward strand.
TTGGGGCACTTGATTGGTTTTCTGTATATGTTCTTGCTTCTGCTCCAATCGTCGTTGATATTCAACCGCACCCATGTAAACCATTGGTGGACATTTACTTTGGAAATTACGGTGCTTTTACATAGTGTAGTTGTATCGTTGATGCTAGGACAAAGCAAGTGGCCAACATTTCTCTTTGGTTTTCTTGGTATTTTAGTACTTACTCAACTCCACGGTCTACCTGTAAGTATCTTGACTAAACGTACTATCTACGGAGTCTTTTTAGTCAGTGTAATGGCTGTTTATGGACTGACTGAACGCGGCTTGGGCAGAATTTACGAAATAACCTATATTCCTCTGATTGAGTTTGGACTAGTTGGCGTAATTTACTTAATCTTCTTGCTCATCTTATGGACAATTTCTCGTTTACCTATCAAGAACTAAACTGTATTGGGTTAAAACGATCTCAAATTCTCACGAATGATTTAGAACTGCTATAGGAATCATATTTGATTTTTGAACGAAATTAGGTATTGTAGGGTGTGTTAGAACGCAGTTCGTAACGCACCAAACCCTTGATGATGGTGCGTTACGCTGTCGCTAACACACCCTACGTATCTTTTCAGAAATCAAATACTAGTCCTATATATAAGTAACAGATACCTCGAAGTCGTGTTGAAGTACTCCAAAGTTGTGTTGAAGTACTCCAAAGTCGTGTTGAGGTACTCCGAAGTTGTGTTGAGGTACTCCGAAGTTGTGTTGAGGTACTCCGAAGTCGTGTTGAGGTACTCCGAAGTCGTGTTGAGGTACTCCGAAGTTGTGTTGAGGTACTCCGAAGTCGTGTTGAGGTACTCCGAAGTCGTGTTGAGGTACTCCGAAGTCGTGTTGGAGTACTTCAAACTTTGTCGCACCGCGATTAAGTACACAGGTGCGTAGGCGTAGCCCGCCGTAGGCATCGCCTGAACATTTTTGAAAGAAGGTTGATTAGCCAGACATACTATAAAATAAACATTAAAAAACTAACTATTTTAGTCACCACTACTAACAATTTTTTGCTGTTGATAACGCAGTTTAAATTGCTGTTGTTGTATTTTATGATCCACAATAGGTTCCGGATAGCCAACAGCATGACGTTCTAAAGATGGAATTTTCCCAGTAACTAAATATTCTGTATCTACAGACCGTAATTCTGACACCCATTGCCGAATATATTCCCCCTCTGGATCAAATTTTTGTGTTTGACTGGCTGGGTTAAAAATTCGCACGGGTTTAGGGTCCATGCCGCTAGAAGCACTCCATTGCCAACCCCCATTATTGGCAGATAAATCACCATCAATCAGGCGCTGCATAAAGTATTTTTCTCCCAATTGGGGATTAATTAGCAAGTCTTTGGTAAGGAAACTAGCAACAATCATTCGGCAACGGTTATGCATCCAGCCACTTTCATTCATCTGGCGCATTGCTGCATCCACAATAGGGTAGCCAGTTCTCCCTTCGCACCAAGCTTGGAAATGTTCTTCGTTAGTTTGCCAAGGAAAGTTTTTAAAGGTGTCACGGAAAGCACCATTAGCTAATTCGGGGAAGTTATACATTGCATGTTGATAAAACTCCCGCCAAGCTAATTCTTGTTGCCATGTGCGAATATTAACTGCTGTTTCTTCACTGCGGCTGTTTTCTAGTGCTTCTATGGTGGCTTGCCAAACAGTGCGAATGCCAATTACACCAAATTTTAAAGCTGCACTCAGTTGCGATGTTCCATCCACTGCGGGGAAATTTCGTTGTTCTTGGTATTCAGTAATCGCAATAGCCGTAAATTCTTCTAGCCGTTCTTGCGCCGCTACCTCTCCCGGTGAAATAATTAATTCTCCATCCCAAACAAATCCTAAATCTTTGGCTGAAGGTAGCGTTAAGGCTCCTGCAAGTTTAGCAATTTCCTGTTCAGCTTCTGTTAAACCCTCAACATTTTGCAGAGTTTCTACTGGGTTCGCTTTCGGTTTGGTAATCCAATTTTTCCAAAAAGGGGTGTAAACTGTATAAGGTTGATTGCTACCGGTACGTAATTGCTCTGGGGAATTAAGGATTTGATCCCAGTTTTGGTTAAGAAACTGAATGCCTTTTTCTTTGAGGGCATTTATAACGGTGCGATCGCGTTCTTGCGAATAAGGTTCTACATCCCAATTCCAAAAAACAGCTTTGGCATTCATTGCTTCTGCTAAAGCTGGTATCGCTTGTACAGGATTGGCGTGGAGTATTAACAACTGGCTACCAACTTGAGCATATCGCTCTTGGAGTTTCTGCAAACAGCCAATCATATAAGTTACTTTCACAGGAGCAACATCATCCCGTTCCAGAATATTCGGATCGAGACAAAACACACCCACCACTTTCGGACTCTGTTGTTTTGCCGCAGCCAGTCCCGTATTGTCAGAAATGCGTAAATCGCGCCGATGCCAAAACAGAATTAAGTCAGACATTCTATACTACATATAGTTCACCCGTACTAGCTTAAATGCTAGCGGTACTAATGAACATCATTCTGGCGAAAAATTTCTTTTGTGAACGGCTATTGAGCATTGTCCATTCTGCGGTTTGTCAAGCATGATAGTGGTTTATTATCCTCATCTTGCGGTTGAACCCTTCTAACTGTTGGTAACTTAGTAGAATACACCTGTGCTTAAGACAAGGCTAGCTCTACGCCAAATTCCACAGCAAATCAATTCCATTTCCAACATATTTTGAATTATCCTGGTGTTCTTTAATCTTTAAGTTGGTATAAAATAGCAAGATGACTTAATATTAAGTAACAAATTGTTTTGTACCTACAAAAAATAAATATTTATGTAGTTAAATGTATGAGATTAGTCAATAAATTTTCTCTAAAAATAGAGAAAAACCGTCAATAAAAAATATTTTTATTAAAACAACACATCGAATTGATACTTGGTAGAATCATACCAAGAATAACTAAAACTGATAACATTATGCCAAGAAAAGAACAAGGATGGGTTACGTTTCAAACCTCAGAGGACGAGCGAAAAATTCTAGAGGAGTTCTGCGAACAGTCTCAACGTACCAAGACTGAGATTCTGCGGGAACTCGTGCGTAGCCTGAATCAGCATTCATCAGTACCAATATCGCCCTCAATTCAGCAGGAAAAACAGGAAGATATTTATACTCAAAAGCCTGATATAGAAAGTAGTATTCAAAAGAAATCACTAAAAGTTAGCTCTCGCAATATTCTTAAAGGTGTCGTTAAACGAGTTGTTTATGGAGCAGTTAATAGTGAGGTGACTCTAGAGATTATTCATAAAGTAGAATTAACCTCGATTATCACTAGAGCTTCCGCAGAAGAGTTGGAACTATCTGAAGGCAAGGAAGCTTATGCGGTCATTAAATCTAACGATATTGTCATTGCTAGAGAATAGAAATGCGTGAATTTTAAGCGTTGGATATTAAAAAGATGAATTATCATCACTAATACCATTTCAGCTTAAAATTAATACATTTAGGCAAGCAAGGAAGGCAGGGGAGACAAGAAGAACGGTTTGTATCAATAAATTTAGTTCGTGAAATGGTATAACATCTTTGATATTGAAAAGCTACAAGATAAATTGAGATATATAATTGATGCGATGCTTGTAATATTATGCTTGCACGACAAAATCTGATGCACTCAGAGTTGGCGCACCAGTGAGAGTTGCAAATAGACCGCCGCTACCAAAACCAGCTGCACAGCCATTTTGGTTGTAGAACAACTGCCCACTCACAGCGTCGTAGATAATTTTCGCTGTGCTAGTCGCCCCGGAACTGGTGATTTTAAAATCACTGATATTGCTAAAACCTGTTCCTGGAGTTGAAGTAATAGCACTAAAAGTAGTTTTATCTAGGATAATCTTATCAGCTTCGGAACTGTTGAAATCAGCGTAGGCGTAGCCCGTCGTAGACATCGCATCTACACCAACAGCAGTCACAAAAGCAGCATCGGTGTTGTAAAGGAATCTGTCAGAACCTACACCACCAATGAGAATATCATTACCTACACCACCCACAAGAGTATCATTGCCCTCTCCACCGATGAGAATATCATCGCCTGACCCGCCCCGCAACAGGTCATTGCCACTCAAGCCATTAATGATGTCATTACCTCCTTGACCATTAATCACATCATTGGAGTTGTCAAAACCTGCGATGTTATTGTTTAAATCATTGAGGAAGGTGACAGTGTTTTTGTTGAAAATGCTAGCTTGAGTAGAGTTGGCATTAATTACATCAAAGCTATCGGCGATGTTGCTTTGCCCATCAAACTCTATATTGCCAATCGCAGGGCTTGCTCCAAAAACAGGAAGATTATCGAGGTTTTCTAATTTGAAGTTTTGCAGAATGACTTTGGTAGAAGCCACATTTTCAAAAGTAACTTCTAAGTTATTACCATTTTGAGTTAATTGCAGATTTTGGGCAGTTAAACCACTACCTGTAAATTGCAAGGTGTCAAAATTTGCAATGACTTCTGCTGAAGGATTTGTACCTTTACCAACGCCACCAAAATCGGTGATAATGTCATTGCGATCGCCAGAGCGAATAAAAAATTTATCTTGACCGCCGTTGCCTGTTAGGGTATCGTCACCAGTTAACCCATCGATGATATTGTTGCTTGCTGAACCAAATAAGTTATCTGCGCCAGGAGTTCCAGTTAGGTTGACAGAGGTGTTGCCATTAGGAATATTCGTTCCCCCAAATACCACATAGCTTTGCCCAGCACCAGCTTTGCCGTTGGCAAAGGCATAAGGTGCCCCAATAATCAGGTCGTCAATGCTATCGTTGTTGATGTCCCCCGCATTGCTGACTGAGAAGCCTGAGTTGTCATATACTGCAATGCCGTTAATTATAAAGCCATTAGTGCCATTCAAATCAGAGAGGTTGAGGGTGCCGCCACTGCCCAGATTTGTCCCCCCAAACACTACATAGCTTTGCCCAACAGCATCTTTGCCGTTGAGGGAGGCAAAATTTGCCCCAATAATCAGGTCGTCAATGCCATCGTTGTTGATGTCCCCCGCATTGCTGACTGAGGAGCCTGATAAGTTATATGGTGCAATGCCGTTAATTTTAAAGCCATTAGTGCCATTCAAATCAGAGAGGTTGAGAGTGCCGCCACTGCCCAGATTTGTCCCCCCAAACACTACATAGCTTTGCCCAGCAAGAGAGTTGCCGTTGGGGGAGGCATTAGTCGCCCCAATAATCAGGTCGTCAATGCCATCGTTATTAATGTCCCCTGCATTGCTGACTGAGTAGCCTGAGAAGTCACCTGCTGCAATGCCGTTGATTTTAAAGCCATTAGTGCCATTCAAATCAGAGAGGTTGAGGGTGCCGCCACTGCCCAGATTTGTCCTTCCAAACACTACATAGCTTTGCCCAGCAGAATTATAATATGCCCCAATAATCAGGTCGTCAATGCCATCGTTGTTGATGTCTCCCGCATTGCTGACTGAGCGGCCTGAGCTGTCATATCCTGCAATGCCGTTAATTTTAAAGCCATTAGTGCCATTCAAATCAGAGAGGTTGAGAGTGCCGCCACTGCCCAGATTTGTCCCCCCAAACACTACATAGCTTTGCCCAGCACCAGGTGCCCCAATAATCAAATCGTCAATGCCATCGTTGTTGATGTCCCCCGCATTGCTGACTGAGTAGCCTGATAAGTTATATGGTGCAATGCCCTTAATTTTAAACCCATTAGTGCCATTCAAATCAGAGAGGTTGAGAGTGCCGCCACTGCCCAGATTTGTCCCCCCAAACACTACATAGCTTTGCCCAGTAAGAGAGTTGCCGTTGGGGGAGGCACCATCTGCATCTGCCCCAATAATCAGGTCGTCAATGCCATCATTGTTGATGTCCCCCGCATTGCTGACTGAGGTGCCTGAGTTGTCACCTGCTGTAATGCCGTTAATTTTAAAGCCATTAGTGCCATTCAAATCAGAGAGGTTGAGGCTGCCGCCACTGCCCAAATTTGTCTCCCCAAACACTACATAGCTTTGCCCAGCATAAGAGTTGCCGTTGGGGGAGGCAAGTCGTCCCCCAATAATCAGGTCGTCAATGCCATCGTTGTTGATGTCCCCCGCATTACTGACTGAGGTGCCTGAGTTGTCACCTGCTGCAATGCCGTTAATTTTAAAGCCATTGTTACCATTCAGATCATTGAGATTGAAGAATGAATTAGCCATGATTTTCTCCTATGTTTAGTTGTTGGTCAGGGAGTGGGCTTTAAGGTTCTAGGCTTGAAGTTCCGTGTTCCAAGTAGGGGCGCACAGATGTACATTGGTGTCAATGAAAAGACAAGGGATAATTGGAGGGAGAGACAAGGGGATAGAGTTTCCCGTTATCCCCTTCGATGACTTGCACTATTTAAGAACTCTCAATTAACTGCTACTTCCACAACCAGGTAGGCTTTGGGTTTGTAGAATAACCGCTCATTCACAGTATCGTAGACAATGCGATCGCTATTGCTACGCTCTAAAATTGGACTGCACATGATAATTCGTAATTCGTAATTAAGAAATTTAATTAGGAATTATGTTAGTAGCAGTCTTTGGGTATCATTTAGTCAAAGGACTTGACTTTTAAATCTTTAAAATACTTTAATATCTTTAAAACACTTAGATACTCTGATGAATATGTAAGTAGTGTCAATAGGCTAAATGTAATTCTGGTAAAGTTATAGTTAACTTTATAAAGTGCAAAGTAAAGTTTTTGTCTTAGCGTAGCCCATCGGAAATATTGCTCTCTTAAAATTGGTTACGCATCTATCTAAAGATATAAAATTTTGGTGAAAATGAACATAACACGGAGATTTGTCTTTGCCTATTACAATCTCTGCGTCTTCTTTGAGCGCACGGACTTTGAAAGTTTTTTGCCCCCCAATTTATCAGGTGTTGGGGAGAGCGAAGTTTGTGGGGTAACTCTAGAAGACTTGTGAACACCACCGTAGCCGCTTCAGAGAGAGGAATAGAAGTGAGATGAGAGTGGATTCGATAATAACGGCGCGTCTGCTATGCACGAAAATTGGTAAGAGAGTTGACCTGGGGAACATCCTAGAGTGAAGATAAAAGGGTTAGATATCTTGTCACAGTAGTAAAGGCATCTGATATCGGCTTATTTCCTTGCATTTCCCTACTTTTGGGGTAAACACAGAGGATAAAGGCGATACGTATTAACGCGACAAAAAACTAAAAAAAGTACGCACGGATTGCTAAGACGTGCCTGGACGCAGAGGGTTAAATGCGCTATTGCATCCCGATGAAGCGTCAAGAAATAGCTGATTAAATCAAATTTTAAGCGATTTAATCATATATTTTGTAGCAGATACTTGTGGAAAATAAAATGCTAGGTGTAAATGTTGTTATGAAAGTTGGCGATCGCGTCCGCGTTAAAGAATCGGTAGTAGTGTATCATCATCCTGAACATCGGAATCAGCCTTTTGACATCAAAGGCACTGAAGGCGAGGTAGTAGCTATTGCCACCCAATGGCGAGACAGACCCGTAAGCGCTAATTTGCCGATTGTAGTCCAGTTTAGTAAAAAGTTTAAAGCCCATTTACGCGAAAATGAGTTAGAAGTCATCTAAATCACTTATCGGCGGCGAAACCACTGAAAAATATTCAGTTCGCCGCGCATTTTTTTAAGCTCTTGGCGATTCTGTTCTGCTGTAGTGTAATACCACTCACAATAACGCTGAAACTCTGACCGTGAACGAACTTCGTGGTAGAACTGATGAGTTGTTTGATAAGTGGCAAATGCTTCCTCAACTTGGGGTTGAGGGGATGGCATAATATAAGGTAAATTTTTAGACATCTTAAATAAAGTTAGAAGTTAGAAGTTAGAAGTTAGGAGTTAGGAGTTAGGAGTTTAGGTAATTACTACATTTCATAATTAACAACTCATAACTTTTATTAAATCCAACCGCGTAAACGATAAACTAAAGAACCAATGTACTCTTTTAAAGCGCTGGTAAATTGGTGCAAGTTATCGGTATCAGGTAATAAATTCAGTATAGCGGCTTTAGGAGTGTTGCCGAGTTCTTGCAGTTCACCCTCACTAACAAGAAAGTCAGTCGGTGTAGGAATAACATTAATTCCTTGGCGTTGGAAAATCTTAAGCGATCGCGGCATGTGCATTGCAGAAGTGACTAATAATACCTGATGAATGCCACGAGACTCCAAAATTTTGCGGACATTTACAGCATTTTGATAAGTATTTAGAGATTCAGGTTCTTGGATAATTGCCTCAGATGGAATACCAATAGATGTGAGTATTGTTGCCATATCTGCCGACTCTGAGGAACCACTACCACGCCAATCGATACGCCCGCCGCTAAGAATGATTATAGGCGCTCTTTTTTGGCGATACAGTTGTGCAGCATAAATCACGCGATCGCCTGATTCACTCAAATCGACGGTAGGTCTTGGGAAAAAAGCTGATTTGGTTGCGCCACCCAAAACCACAATCGCTTCTGCAACTGGTATTTGGGCGAGTGGAAGATTTTGCCATTCTAGCGATCGCACTAATGATTTAGCAATCCAAGCATTACTACAAAATAGCAATAAAGTCAAAGCAAAAGCAATTGCGATCGCCGCAGTGCGCGGTCGTTTCCACAACGTGACTAATGCTACTACCAAACTCACGCAGGCTAATCCTAGTGGATAAAAAAATAGTGGCAGTAATTTAGAGAGATATAAAAACATAGTGGGGAATGGGGAATGGGGCATGGGGCATGGGGAATAGGAGATGAGCGAGATGAGGGAGTAGAGGAAGAACTATTGATTATTGACTAATGTCCAATGCCCGATGCCCCATGCCCAATGCCCAATGCCCAATCCCTACTTTTCCCAAAACCTGAAATTGATACTACTTCCAGAGGCGCGACGGTAACGGCGGGCAGTTCTTCTTCTTTGCCGTTTGTTGATCCTGTCGTTCCTTGGTTCAATTTCGCCCTCTTCTAATTCTTCAACTTGCAACTGAGTTCTAGTTTCTTCCTTACTTCCCCACCAAGCAGTAATCCAGCCTCCAGCTAAAGCGCCTATTCCACCTAGCAAGATACTCATGGGTGCTGGATAGCCCAAATATACAAAGCCAAGCATGAAAAATAACCAGTATTTCAGTCCTGTATCGACACCATCAGAGGAGGCTACATTTGGTGCCTGGGGGCTATTATCAGTTACATTTGTGATCCAACTGAGGATGAAACCGCCCATGATACCTAAAAAGATACTCAGGGCTGGTGAGGAACCGGTCATTATCAATATAAATATTAAAAATGCCCCAAATAATAACTGAGAAAAGAAGCTGGGAGAAATACTGAAAAGGTCGTTCTTTTTGTCTGCCATAGAGTAAAAAAAGGCTATTAACTAATTACTAATGACGCTCGATAGCGTAGCGTTAACGACGTAGGAGCGTCATTACGAATTATTTTAATTGTGCCTGCTGTGGTTGAGTTGTATCCAAAATCTTTACGTAAGGTTGTTCTTCTTCAGTAAAAGGTTCAGCTTGTTTGATTTGTGAGTCTAATAAATCGGCAGTGGCATCAGCGATATCACCAGTGCGCTTGTTCAGACGCTCTTTTATAACTTCAAGGGGTGCTGTGCATTGGATAATTTGAAGGGAAAGTTGGTGCTTTGTAGCTTGAGCGATCGCTTCTTGCCGCAACTGCTGGCGATCGTACTTGGCATCCAAAATCACCGGAAAACCTTGTTGAGCTAGGATAATTCCCAATTCCAAGAGCCGTGTGTAAGTTTTTGCGGTCATCTCAGGGGTATACAAATCATCGCCACCTTTTTCCCACAGGGGAATTCCCCCTAAATGTTTCCGCACCGCATCAGAACGCAGGTGAATTGCTCCTAGTTGACGCGCTAAATGCCTTGCTGTGGTACTTTTACCAGAACCCGACAACCCCGACATCAAAATTACTTCTCCCAGCTTTGGTTTAGTATATTCCCAAGCCTGTTTATAATACTCACCAGCAGTTTTTGTCGCTTCTTCCTTTACCGTCGCAGGTACACTCGGATCGTCTAGCAAAAATGAAGTCACCTTGGCTCGAACATAAGCTTGACGGCTTAAATACAAAGGTAGTACCTGTAAGCCTTCCCAATCTCCAGTTTGCTCTATGTATGAATTCAAAAAGGCATTACCTAAGTCTTTACGCTGCCGCGCTTCTAAATCCATCACCGTAAATGCTACATCGTACATCACATCGACAAAGCGAAACGGCTCATTAAACTCAATGCAATCGAACAGCAAGATTTTATCGTGCCACAAAGCAATATTTCTCAGGTGTAAATCTCCGTGACATTCACGAATATAGTTGTTGTGAATTCTGCTTGCAAATAATTCTGCACGTTCAGCAAAAAAGTTATCTGTATATTGCTTCGTTTCTGTAAATTGCGCCTGTGTTTGGGGCCCACCAATATACTTTTCAGTTTGCTGATAATTTTCGTCAAATGCAGCTCTGACTTTTGGAACTTCACCAAAACTGCGAATATAATCATTCGTCTGTGCTTCGGCATGATATTGAGCCACCACCCGTCCCAACTCCTCTAGGTGTGTCTCATTTAATTTTCCCTGTTCAAAAAGTGTACTTAATAGCGACTCTTGCGGAAACTGTCGCATCTTTAGTACATATTCTACAGCCTCGTCAGTTCCTCCTAAATGGTATTGTTCGCCTATCAAGCTTATGGGCAAAACTTCTAAATACAGTTCACCTGCTCCCCGTTGATTCAATCGCAACTCTTCCTGAGAAAAATGTTGCCGCTTCTCTAAGGTGGAAAAGTCTAAAAAACCAAAATTCATCGGTTTTTTCAGCTTATAGGCGTAATCCCCAGTCAGCAGCACATAAGAAATGTGGGTTTGAATTAATTGAATAGGTTCTGTTACCGAATGGGGATAAAATCCAGGCTGCAACATTTGCTGAATTAAAGCTGGAAGAGTCGCTTCTGTCATCTCTGTCCTCTGCGCTCTCTGCGCCTCTGCGGTTCAAATACAAAAAAACCAGGAGTTTCCCCCTGGTGTCATCAAAAATTATTACACAGTTTACCTAGCTTAAGAAGCTGCCTCAGTTTCAGTTTCTGTCCCAGCATCTTCAGCGCTAATTTGTGGTGGCAAAACGCTGACAACAAGTCGCTCTGATTCAGCTAGAGGTGTTACACCTTCAGGAAAGGGTATATCACTAATACTCAAGCTGTCTCCTATATGCAGGTTAGAGACATCGATTTCAATTACATCTGGGATGTTTTCTGGCGCACAAGTCACTTGCAATTCAGTGATTACGGTGTCTAACACACCACCTTCTTGTTTAACACCAACAGCAGTTCCCACAAAACGCAGACGAACTTCTACAGTGGTGTTGCCATGGCCAGCAACTGCGAAAAAGCTGAGGTGGTAAGGCGTACCTTTTGCTGGATGGATCTGAAGTTCCCGCAGCAAGGTTTTGCCACGCCAAGGTGCATCAGCAATATTCAACTCAATCAAGGTATTGTTGACAGAAGCTCTTTTGAGCAAACGCTCAACAGTTTTGGCCTCAATGGTCAAAGAAATAGATTCTGTACCCTTATGACCATACAAATTGGCAGGTATCAGTCCAGCACGGCGCAAAGCTCTTGGCTTGCTGCCTTCTGGACGTTTTTGAGATTCGACTGTAATAGCCATAGAAGTTGTCCTTTGTCATTAGTCATTAGTCATTAGTCATTAGTCATTAGTCATCAGCAAAGGACTAATGGTCGATTTACGCACTAAGCAGGGTAGCAGGTGTACCGTCAGCTTGCAATAAAGCACGTTTGGGCCCGTGGATGGGGTCTTCTACGATTATGGTTTGATCGCGGCTTGCTCCTAGTGAGACGATCGCGATCGGGACTTCCATTAATTCAGCGAGGAATTTTAGATAGTCCAGTGCTTGCGGTGGCAAGTCTTCCAGGGTACGGCAGTGGGTTGTTGACACTTTCCATCCTGGTAAGGTTTTGTAGATGGGGCGACATCTAGCAAATTGACGAGAACTTGTAGGGAAGTGTTCGCTACGTTGGCCATCTATGTCATAAGCTACACAAACTTGAATTTCCTCTAATTCATCGAGGACATCCAGTTTGGTGAGCGCCATACAATCCATGCCGTTTATCCGCACGGCATAGCGACCGATGACGGCATCAAACCAGCCACAACGCCGTTTGCGTCCGGTAGTTGTGCCAAATTCAGCACCGCGCGAGCACAACATTTCTCCCAAGTGTCCATCCAATTCGGTGGGAAATGGCCCTTCTCCCACCCGTGTCGTATAGGCTTTCGACACTCCAATTACTCGGTCAATCATTGTCGGCCCTACCCCTGTACCAACGCAAGCCCCCCCGGCTACAGGATTAGAGGAGGTGACATAAGGATAAGTCCCATGATCTAAGTCAAGGAGCGTACCTTGTGCGCCTTCAAACAAAATATTCCGCCGTCGCTGAATTGCATCGTATATTTTTAACGATGTATCAATAACGTAAGGGCGCAAGCGTTCTGCATATCCCAAATACTGTTCAATCACCTCTTGTGCATCTAGAGGCGGCAAGTTGTAAAGCTTTTCTAAAATGACGTTTTTATAATTAATCGTCCACTCCAACTGCTCACGTAGCTCATCCGGGTTCATCAAGTCTAAAACCCGAATGCCTGTACGTTCAGATTTATCAGCATAAGTCGGCCCAATGCCCCGACCTGTTGTGCCGATCTTATGGCTTCCCCGTCGTTCTTCCGATGCCTGGTCAATCAAGCGATGATAAGGCATTGTTACGTGGGCTGTCTCAGATATCAGCAGGTGGTCAGTGGAAATATTTAGTTCTTTTAATTGGTCGAGTTCTGCAATCAAAATCTGTGGATCGATGACTGTTCCACAGCCGATAATGCAATCGGTATTTGGATACAAAATACCAGAGGGAATCAAGTGTAGCTTAAAGGTCTGACCTTTAACTACAATCGTGTGTCCGGCATTGACACCCCCTTGGTAACGAACCACAACATCTGCGGAACGGCTGAGTAAGTCAGTTATTTTACCTTTTCCTTCATCGCCCCATTGGGCACCTATGACAATGACGTTAGCCAAGAGCTTAAATTAAGAAGTAAAGTTTCCACAAACTATAATTATTAACATATTATTGGAATCATGTCAAGCTTATTCTAAAATAATCTAGCTGTTTTCAATTTCATCTACAAGCGATCGCTCTTGCGTGCGCTACTTATCAATTTTGGTGTACTTAGCCCTGGTATAGCTCGAAGTGTCGTGGCCTTCATTGGTGCAAGACAAGTTTTCTTTATTCGATGCTCCTGCGCGATCGCAGCAATTTTAATATTCACTCTATAAGGTAAGCTCATCGTTGCACAAATAGGACTTACGGACACTCTACGAATTCTCGGCGCTCTTGGCGTCTTGGCGGTTCGAGAAATTAAGCTTTTTAGCAATTTTTGCGTAAGTCCTAACAAAATCAACAACTGTTCGGATGTTAACTGTTTCTACGGATAATTTACTCAAAATTTTGGGCATTCGGGCATCAGAATAACCATTTTTCTTTGTTCGTAGCTTCCTAAAACCCTGTGCTATTTTTCCCTGCTTGCTTAGTTCAGTTTAAATATCGGTAGTACTGTTGAGTGCAATGTACTGGCTATTGTTTTCTCGAAACTGGGCATCTTCATCGTTGTAAAAAAACGACAAGAGAACAAATCGTTGACCACTGATGACAGGAGTGGCTTCATGAAGTAATGAGCAAGAAAAAATTAACGCTTCTCCTGTATTTGGACAATAAAGTTGAGATCCGTACTCTGGAAACCGTAAGTAGCCACCTTCATAAGAGCCAGTGTTGAGATTCAGTGACATAGCAAACCTCCGGTGAGCCGTACCTTTAGTTGTGTTATCGCGGTGGCGACTAAAGAAAGCTTGTTCCGTTGCTTCGTAACAAGCTACTACTTGGCGTTCAAAGCGAGTAATGCTAAACTGAAATGCTTTCTCAATCTCTGGCTTGACTCTGCGAACAATGCGTTGATTAATTTGCTGTAATAGTTGAGGATCTGAAATGAAATAGTCTCGACGTTTTTTAAAACTGTAGTCGTAAACCCCTACTGTTTTCCCGTCAATTTGTCGCATGAAGCCAGAATCTTGACCACCATCTGCTAAGTACAGATCGATCAAATTCTGGCAGAAGCTTGGCTCTAATACATTGGGTATGAAAAGCACAGGTGCAAGTTTTGGGGCTAGGCTAGTTGGTGGTATAGCAGGTAAACCTTTAATAAACTCGAAAACTTGCTCTACAGGATTAGCAACAGCTAGGGCATGAATAACTTGTAGGACTCGTAAATTTTCATCTAAAATAAAAATTTTTGGTTGATATTGCAATCCGCTACCTGCTGGATTATCGGGTTGACAAACACCATATTGGATGCTAGCCTCTCGCTTAAAATCCCACAAGAACTTGAAATAAGTCTTATTCTCAACTAATTCTGCCAAGAAAGTATCATCTGAGTCTATACTGACACCAAAGAATGGGGCTTGGTACGAAGCTAATTGGTTTTGGCGAGTACAGAATTGATTGAGAATTTCACGAATCCGATTATTTTTAGTACTGCCGAAAAAAAACAAAATCACACGATATCCACCAACTGAATTGAAATGGAAGGTCGGGTTTGAGGTCGAGGGAAGGATAAACCAAGGAACGGGGTCGCCAACAGTAAGAGATAACATAAAGTAAATTTATGTACCAAGTACTTAGTAGTATAACTTGTATAAATCAAGCACGTCTGTTTGACTGTTCCAATTTTCGACTATAATTTTCTCAAATAATAGCTAAGAGTTATTAGTTTACCGAAAAATCTTACGTAGCAAACAGGTAGCCCCTGTATATAAAAGGTAAAAGACAAAACCGACAAACAAGGTATTCAAAACAGTGCATAGAGTATGTATGCACATCCATATTAGCTAGTTTTGTTTTGGATTTACGGATAGATGTTGCAATGCAACATTCTAAAAATGTTATAGAAAGGAAACTTATACGAGCCAAACTCCATTGGTCACATTACTGCTCAAAATGAATTTATATTAAAAACTAGCGGATTTATTTGTAACTCTTATGTATAAATCATCATCCCAAAAATCCAGATATTTACAACTTGAAGAGATAGTATTTTGTTACCCGTGCTGTCACAATTATTAAATTATTCTCAGTATTTGTTTTTAATATTTAATTTTAACTGATGGAGGGCATCTGCGGCAGAAAGGGCGATCGCATGATCAAAAAATGGTATCGAGTCCAAAAGCTAAAAGCAATATTTATCCTAGCATTGGCAGTTGTATTTACTAATGCTGTAGTTTCATATATCAATACTGTCAAGCTGATTTCCAATCAAGAATCGGTGACATCCTCATATAAAGTGGTTACTGAACTTGAAAGTATCCAATCTAAACTTAAAGATACTGAAACTGCACAACGTAATTACTTAATTACAGCAGATGCAGATGATTTACAAACCTATTTTGCAGCTTATCAAAAAACTAATAGCAATATTCAGATTATTAGCAAGTTAACTGCCAATAACCATCAAAAGCGGCAGTGGATTTCTTTGCTTGAGCCGAAAATTAGTAACAGGCTCAACATGCTACAACAAGAAATTTACCTCAGACAAAATCAGGGATTTGAAGCAGTTCGGCAGCAAATCTTATCTGACAAAGATAAGCAAACCAACAAAGAAATCCAACAGCTTATTCACGACTCTTTAGAGGTAGAGCAAAATTTATTACAGCAGCAAATGCAGCAGTCGCAAGCAAGTTCTCAAAAAGCAATAGTTACATTTTTTATCGCTGCTGTTGTAGATTTAGTGCTGGTGGCGCTGTTGTATGACTTGTTGTGGCGTTATATCAGGCAACTTCAGCAGACGGAACTGACCCTACGCCAAAGTGAAAATCGTTTACGAGCCATGATAGATGCAGAACCAGAATGCATCAACTTAATTGCCAGGGATGGAACCCTTTTAGAAATTAATGCAGAAGGGTTGGCAATGATGGAAGTGGAAAGTGCCGATGTCTTAATTGGTAAACCAATTGATGCCCTAATTGTAACAGAGTATAAAGCCGCCTTTACCGACTTGCATAAAAGTGTCTGCCAAGGTAAAAAGGGAACTCTGGAGTTTGAAATCCTGGGATTTAAAGGTACTCGCCGCTACATAGAAACTCATGCCGTACCACTGCGTAACGAATCTGATGGCACATTCATCCATTTGGCACTGATGCGAGATATAACCCAGCAAAAACAGGCAGAACAGAAAATCCGTGAACAAGGATTGCTACTGGATGTATCAAGTGATGCGATTCTGGTGCGAAATATCCACAACCAAATCTTGTTTTGGAATCAAGGTGCTGAACGTCTGTACGGCTGGAAGACAGAGGAAGTTATCGGTAAGAATGTTTTGCAACTTTTGTATAAAGATATTTCACCACAGCTAGAAGATGCTTACTTGAGAGTGATGAATACGGGTGAGTGGCGGGGTGAGTTGCATCAACTGACAAGGGAAGGTAAAGTAATTATCGTTGAAAGTCGGTGGATACTGATTCGAGATGATAATGGACAACCCAAATCCATTTTGAGTGTGAACACCGAGATTACGCAGCAGAAACAACTGGAAGCTCAACTTTTGCGATCGCAACGTTTGGAGAGTATCGGTACTCTAGCTGGGGGTATCGTTCATGACCTGAACAATATACTATCCCCAATTTTAATGTCAGTTCAACTGTTGCAGAAGAAATTGCCCGATTCGCAGAGTCAGCAAATACTGCAAACTTTAGAAACTAATGTTAAACGCGGCGCTAATTTGCTCAGGCAAGTATTATCTTTTGCACGGGGCATCGAAGGCAAACAGACAATTGTCCAAATTCAGCCTTTGATAGCGGAAATTGAGCAAATTATCACTCAAATATTCCCCAAATCTATCATTTGTCAAACAGATATCCCTAAAAATCTGTGGTATGTCCGTGGAGACGCAACTCAACTACATCAGGTGCTGATAAATTTAGTAGTTAATGCCCGTGATGCTATGCCTAATGGCGGTACATTGAGGATTGCGGCGGAAAATGTTGTGATTGGTGAACATTCTGCCCAGATCAATATTGATGCTAAAGTGGGTTCTTATATTGCGATCGTAGTTACGGATACTGGTATGGGGATGTCTTCGGAAGTCCAGCAAAGGATTTTTGAACCATTTTTTACCACCAAAGAGGTAGGCAAAGGTACAGGTTTAGGACTTTCCACGGTGTTGGGCATCATTAAGAATCACGGTGGTTTTGTCAATGTTTACAGTCAGGTAGGCAGGGGGACTCAATTTACAGTGTACTTGCCTGCCTCAACACCCAGAGACACACATTAGACATCTCCAGAATTGGAATCAGTTGCAGGAGATGGTTAATTGATTTTGCTGGTGAAAGTATTACAAACTATAAATAATCCCGTCAACCAAAACTTTCTGCCCACATTGGAATTGGTTAATAGAAATAAAATATATCAGTTAATATGATACGCCGTTATCACTATTTTCTTGTCTGGACTATATACGGACTCGACTCTTGGGTATTCGTTATGAATCCACCATACTTTTATTCTATTAGACTGTGCAGGTGCGCTACCTGAGATTGAATATCCTGCCTGAGTCATTAAGGTTTCAAAAGTATTTGAGTCGAGAACTGTACAATTAAAAGCTGCTAGCCCCTGTATTTGATGTCTGTTTAGGGTCATAGCTACCCTGGTAAGTCGTAAAAATTCTATATCCTGGTAATACTAACGCAATTCCAGTGTTACTGTGAATTTTACCGGGATATTTATAGGGAATATCATCTGGTATGTTTCCACCAAGGCGAAAACTAAAACCAAATAGCCATATATACAAACCAGGTAATAGTAAATCCATGCTATATGCAATAGCTCTCATTGCCTCATTTTCTTTAAAAGAAGCACAATTTCTGGCTATAGCGAATTTTTTGGAGATATTTTTTAGCTTTGTGCTTTCTAACATGATCTTAATTTCAATCCCAAATAGGGATTTAGTAAGTTCAAGGGTTTCAATCCCTGTAAAGAAAATGGTTTCGCAACCTACCATATCATGATATCACGCTAGTTTCTAAATCTAGAATGTGCAATATTGTTCGCCGCGATCGCATAACGTCCTGATAGCATTAACGGCATCCGAGTTTATTGGATGGCTAAGGTTTAAATGTGAGAAAAATTAAACTACTGGGTTTGATATTAATTAGTTTGGCAATGGTATTGTGGTTGAATTTCCGTTTCTCAACACCGTCAATACCAACTGTTACATCTTTAACACCAAAAACTATCCGCTACTTCGAGCGCACTTTACCCCAAAGCATCGCTCACATTCTGTTGATTCCAGCTAATAGCAAATTTTTGGTAACTCCTGCATTATCACAGAAGGTAGCCACTGTAGAGGAATTTGCCCAAAAGCATCGAGCCGTAGCTATTTTGAATGCAGGCTTTTTTGACCCAGCCAACCAAAAGACTACATCTTATGTTGTCATACAAAGGAAGTTGGTAGCTGACCCTAAGGAAAACGAGCGATTGGTGAACAATTTCAACTTAAAACCTTACCTAAGTCAAATATTCAATCGCGCAGAATTCCGCCGCTACCTATGTGGGAAAACTAACCGCTATGCCATTGCTCTCCACAGTCAGTCACCACCAGCAGGTTGTCAGTTAGCCGATTCTATAGGCGCAGGCCCAAGCCTATTACCAGAACTCACGTTAGCAAAAGAGGGTTTTGTAGATAATACAAGTAAACGAGATGCACTTGGCAGCAACCAACCTAACGCCAGAACTGCCGTGGGTATTACCCGTGATGGTGGCGTTGTGTTAGTTATGGTGGCTCAAAAACCCTCGGCTCCCGCTAATTCTGGGATATCTTTGCCAGCATTAGCTGATTTTATGAAAACTCTTGGTGCTAATCAAGCGATGAATCTGGATGGGGGAAGTTCATCTTCGCTTTATTACAATGGTAAAACTTTTTACGGGAAGGTTGATTTGGAAGGAAATCCTATCAGGCGTCCTGTGAAATCAGTTTTGCTGGTTCAGGAAAACTAGTACTGTGTCAAGCCAACTTTATCTTTTAACTTCTCTGCGATTTAAATCAGTTGACATAGCTGATAACTGATTGTTAACTCACCAAAGAACAGTGTAGCTAGCACAAGCTTTAATCTTCTTCCAGATGCACTAGTTATAATACGATTGCCAAGCAACTGAAGTGATAGACTAGGACTAAAGGCCCCTTTAGCCTCACTCAAGGAGGGGAATGGATAAAGTTCGCTAACGTCAGCTGACAATCGATTCTGGAAATTATTCATCTGACGATGGTAAGCTGAATTAGGCAATAGGTGAAAAATGCCACTATTAAGCAATTTCAGGAACTTAGCGTCAGTCTGTGGTTCTTGGGGGCCAGGGTGATAATAGGCAAAGCGGTCAAGTGTCGCAGCAGTTTCTCTAGTATCTCTAGATTGATTTTCTGGGGAAAGTGCTACTTGTGCTATAGTCAAGAGTTTCTTGGCAGCCTCGAAAGCAGTGAGTGCTTTCTCTAAAAGTGCGTAGTTTACCGCCGTAGGCATCGCCTCTATGTTATCCAAAGTTTTCTCTTTGGCAATCCATCCCCTGTTCTTCTGGTATAGGGTAGGGGTTCTTGTAGGAAGACTGGACAGAAGGTGCGCTTCGCAAGTTATAGAGACAGTACATACTTAGCTGTGACTGTTTTCCCAATCATTACTAGGATTGGGTAGAGGCAAAAAAGACACTTCATCGTATGCACTGACGGTTGAGAAAGCTCCCTACAAATTTGGTCTGGACAGTTAACAACTTCCTGATAGATTAGATACAATTAGCATCTGCGTTTGCTTAAGTGATTACTTGTTAAAAGTAAGTACTCGAATTGACACAGTGTTAAACTTTTCACCTGTTAGCTCTAGCGAAAATTTTTGCTTCAGGGCAAATTAAGACTTAATATTCAAGGGACTTGGATGTTTCTTGGAGATAAAGTTAACCAAAACAGGGCAAAAGGCTGAAAAAGATATGTCTGATGTCAAAAACGCAGAAGTGATAAGAGTATTAAGAATCTAAAATAGATATTAAATTGAAGAAAAAACAACGACCATCGACAACCGTCAGTCTATTTTACTTTCTGTAAAGCGTCGCCAGGTTGTTACCAGTGCTGAAACACGATTACATGCAAGTTTCCCAGGATCAGCCTATTTATTCTGAGGCCCCACTCCAGCTGCTACTATTTGTCGATGGACGACCCAAGTCCCGACAACAAGTGCAGCGAATCCGTGCTTACTTAAAAGAATTGCAGGCTGAGTATAGTTTTGAAGTTGAAACTATCGATGTTGGACAACAACCTTACTTAGCAGAACACTTTAAATTGATAGCAACGCCAGCTTTAATTAAAATCCATCCGGAACCACGACAGGTTCTTGCTGGGAGTAATATCATAGCGCAATTAAAAAACTGGTGGCCTCGCTGGCAAGCTGCTGTAGACGCCTACTTAAAAGTACAGGAAGACTTACAAGAACGTATAGACGATAATACTAGGGCGACATCACCCAAATCCACTATCCGTTCAGTTGCTGTTTCTGCCGAACTAATTCGACTCTCAGACGAAATTTTTCGCTTAAAACAGGAAAAAGATAACCTCCAAGAGCAGCTACAGTTTAAAGACCGGGTGATTGCTATGCTGGCGCATGATCTCCGCAATCCGCTAACTGCTGCGGCGATCGCTATCGAAACTCTCCAATCTAATTACAATTTAGAGACGGGGCAATTCCAGCGCCTCAAGCCATCGATGACGGCGCATTTATTAAAACAAGCCCGCAATCAAACTAAGGTTATTGACCGCATGATTGCTGACCTTTTAGAGGTAGGTCGGGGCAAAGATAAAGAGTTCCCTATTTTACCACAAAAGGTGCAACTGGGTAAAGTGTGCTTAGATGTACTAGAAGAATTGTGCGATCGCTACACCGCCAAATCCCAAGAGGTAGAGATAGATATTCCTAGTGACTTGCCTTATGTATATGCTGACCCAGAACGCATCCGCCAAGTGCTAGTGAATCTGTTGGATAATGCCATCAAATATACCCCAGAAGGTGGCAAGATTAGTGTTGCTGGATTACATCGCACTACCCAAAAAGTTCAGTTTAGTATCGGCGATACCGGGCCTGGTATTCCTGTAGAGAATCGCGATCGCATCTTTGAAAATCACTTCCGCCTGCAACGGGATGAAGCTACAGAAGGTTACGGGATTGGTCTTTGTTTATGCCAACGCATCATCCTGGCACATTATGGTCAAATCTGGGTAGATTCTGCCCCCAATAACGGAGCATGGTTTCACTTCACATTACCAGTTTATCCTTCTTAGAGATTAGGCAAAACATTCACTAATGACTAATGACCATTGTACAGACGCGATTAATCGCGTCTCTAAAAACTTGAGACAAAGCGATCGCGTCCCCCGGTTTTTGCTTGGTAAAGTGCTTTATCTGCCCGCACAATCAAATCTGAAGGAGAGGATTCCCAAGTGGGCACAACAGTAGCCACACCCATACTTAGCGTGACATGCTGACTCACCGCAGACCCATCGTGAACAATTTGCAAATCTTTGATTCCCTCTTGTATCGCTGCGGCAACGTGAAGTGCGCCAGATGCAGGCGTATATGGCATAATCACAGCAAATTCTTCGCCACCATAACGCGCTACTAAATCCTGATGTTTTTGCGCCTTGAGGCTTAATAAAGCACCCACCTTTTGTAAACAGACATCTCCGGCCGGATGACCATATTTATCGTTATAAAATTTAAAATAGTCGATATCACACAAAATCATTGACAGGGGAGATTCCTCTTGTGCCAGATTAATCCACTGAGTATTGAGATAATCGTCAAAACGGCGACGATTTGCCAACTCAGTTAAGCCATCTACATTGGCCAAGTGGTGCAAAGCTTCGTTTGCCGCCTCTAACTGTTTGTAGACTTGCGCTTGCTGTAGCAGGCGACGCAATCGCTGGCGCAATACAGGCCAATGAATTGGCTTAGTGACATAATCAGTCGCCCCTGCTTCAAAAGCACGATCTACGGATTCTTCATCATCTAAGCATGTGATCATCAATATAGGAGTGCGCTCCCATATCTTGGATATCACAGTATTATTAAGTCCAGAGTTAGTATCAAAAGTTGCAAGAGCTGATATTAAATTATTCCTGGCAATTTGGAGCAAGTGCTTACAGCAGGTAAAACCATCCATCACAGGCATTACAGCATCTAACAAAACTATATCCGGTTTGATAATCTCGTAAGCATCTAAACATTGCTTACCATCATTGGCTTCGACCACTCGATAACCTTCTTGTTCCATAGCTTTACGCAACAATACTCGGATGGTCTTGTCATCATCAGCTACTAGAATCAGTGGTGGTTGCTTAGAAACAGAAAATGGAGTTATGCCTGACATGAGTTGCCTTCCACTTGCAGAACTATCCTGAAAAAGGCTATGCAACTCAATCGCATGGGGGCGATCGCTCTTTTTATCAATGCCAGGATTTGCGGCAAAGGTGTGTCTGGCTTCACAATCAACTGTTCTTTGACAATAGAGGCTCTTGTGTTACTGAGCCAAGCAAGCGGTAGAGAACTAAGTTGCATAGACAATCTATAATTGGAACACGAAGGCAATTCTTACCTTTTTGTTCGCCTATGGTTAGGAGAGGAAATGTTACTTTTATATTTCCCCATTGTTAAAGTCAAATTGCGATTTTTCAAAAAATTGCAAATGTACACCTTATTGATTCAGTTCTGTAGTTAGTTTAGAAACTTAACGATACAGGGCAAAGCAAAAACACAAGTGCGCTTATAAGATAGTTAAGACTAAATATTAATATCAATAATTGACTCAAATTTATTTAGTCTATTCGACAAGGGCTACGGATGTCTAGTCTAATTACATAGAATAGAAATTTACCTGAGCGACAAAGCTTTCTTATAGATTAATTTTGGAATAATAAAATAATTAAAAATTATTATTTAATTCTGAGATATTTTAACCAAATAGATTATAGTTATTTAAAAATCCACCGACTTCGAGCTAAGATTTATAATTTAGACATGCTAAATTATAAATTATTGAATAATTTAATAAAATTAATTCATAATTAGCATATAAAAATTTATCTTTATTTCATCCAAAAGTTAAAACCTATTTCCACTCACTAAATATTCAAAATGCCAGACTCATTAATGTATCAGCAAGATCACTTTGTGGTTCTAGAAACAAATCAACCAGAACAATTTCTGACACAATCAGAGTTATTAGAAAAGCTCAAAACAACTCTCCAACAACTTGTAATTCAAGATTTGCCGCCTGACTTGCAAAAGTTTGATACTGCGGAAGCTCAAGCACAATATTTACTTGACACCACCTGCGAATTAGACATTGCTCCTGGGCAATATTTGCAGTGGTATGCAGTTCGTTTAGAAAAGTAACTTTTTGGTTAGCAATTAAGAAGTAGCATAACAGACAGTAGATTTGTAGATTGGATTGGACTTAAGTACTACCCAACAAAATCTTGAAAATGTTGCGTTTTATTCCTCAACCTAACCTAAATTGGAGTTATTTTCTAAGCTTAACCTACGCAGTCTTGTAAGCAGGGTGAGAGAAGAATTGCTCAATAATACCCAATACTTGTTGGGTTTTGGGGAAAAGGGAAAGGGGAAAGAAAAAACCTTTAATCTAAACCCAGTAACCTTTTCCCCAAACCAAATTCCGAGTTAAAAATCCAAAAACCGAGCAGTATTGCAATAATACCCTCTTTCTTCCCCTGCTCCCCCTGCTTATCCGAACCGTATTGGCAGATCGCCAACTTCTTTGATAAGTCGGGGATCTGCGCGTTTGATTCAGGATTGGTACATAAAAGAATCGAGTTTGGATAACGAGAATTTTTGTTCTTGACTATTGACTAGTGACTAGTGACTCTTTTTGAGTATTGATCAGTGCTAGCTCAATTTTGTTTTCAGATGGCTGCGTTATTTGAACCTCCAATCCAGGGCCAAAATAGTTGGTCATTTTTTCCTGCTTTTGTTGCCAGACATCAATTGGTATTAGCGGTGAATCAAATTCCAAAACTAGGGCATAGCTGCCATTAACTTCTGTTTCTCGCAAGCCTGTTACTGTTGGCCGTTCCTGGTCTGAGGGACTCAAACCCAGAAAAGAAAGTGTTGTATCTAGATGAGCATCTTGACCGTAACAATATCGAGTGATGTCTTTGCGAATTTTATTTTGGGTGTCAGTTGCTTGCTGTTGGCGCAATATTAATGCTGACGGTGACGTAGTTTGAGTAAAGGGCACTGGCTTGAGTTCATTAGCTTTCAGCGCCAATCCTCCCAATAATAGAGGAATTCCGTAAAAAAATCCGACAAGATTTAATGTGGCATTATTAACACCATAGGCGACGAAACCCATGATGGTTAATATACTGCCGATAGTTAAACCGAGTGTTCCCAAAGAGATTTGGCGTAGCATAAGCTTAAATTAGTATAAAGTCTGAATACCTCAGTTTTATTATCATCGGTTATGAATAAGTAATTAGGGAAGAACATTGTTCCTAGACGTAAGAAGTCAAGGGGTTCTGCCTTCCTTGTATAAGAATTTACGTAGACGCAAGGACACGGATTTCTAAGCCACAAAGTTTGTGTAGTAGACTAGTAAGGGCGTATTATTGCCCCCAGAATGTTGGATTTTGAGTTAACTTTAAAGTTAAAGGTACTTAAAGATAGGAAAAAAATAATGGATTTACAGACTATAAAAGAACGAATTGCCGCAGTTCAAAGCAAACGCGAGTATCTGTTAGGTCTACTTGAGCAACCAAATTTGGGAACTTTGAGAGTTGACGTAAATCAGGCTTTGGAAGAACTGGATGAATTAATTGATGAATTTAGACGCACCATTCCGGTAGAGTAAAAATTATCGAAAATTACGTCGGTTTAAGCCTCAACTTCAGGTTAACCCGACGCTTTTTAGTATTATCATGTCCTCAAATCCCCCGAATTGAACTAAGTGTTAGTTGGCGAAGCAACATAGCTGTATCATTTATCCTGCAACGGAACCATCTCCTGCACGCTGACCTAACTGCCTAACTAAAGCAATGAGTTCCTTTGTAGGTACATCTTTCTTGCAAACATCATCAAAGCTAGACATTGCCTTTGCCCCCTGGAAATTTACGTCTTCCACTGAGGAGTAAGCAAGGATCTGGGTGTTCGGAGATATAGCTTTAATGTGACTAGACGCACTCCAGCCATCCATAACTGGCATCTGTAAATCTAGAACAATTACGTCAGGATGGCAACGTTTAACCATTTCTATAGCTTCTTCACCATTACTGGCTAAACCTACTACTTGAATATTTTCCTGGCAAGAAAAAACTAATTGTAAGGTTAAACGAGTCAGTTCGTGGTCATCAACTACTAGAACACGCAAGGTAGAAAGCTCACAGGATAACATTAACATTAAGGGAAAGACGAAATTATTTCAGAACAGCCTCTCTAGTTTATGGGAACAAATGCCAGCACTAACTCTATCCTATGGTTGAATAACTTGTGTGAACCCATGACAAACAATTTAGATAACTTCTCAAAAAAATCAAGTTTTCTAAAAAACTAAGTTGAGCTAGTTGTCAAGGTAGAAGTAACTTATTTTTAATCAATCAGGTTTGAGGCTACACCACTTGAGCGTAATGCCATATTCATAAGAATTTTTTGTGAATTAGCTTCTGGAGAATCATCATAAGGACGCCGTTGAATGTAAGTGCCATCGGCTTGTAATTCCCAAGCTTGGCGATTATCTGCGAGCATAATTCCCATAATTTCTTGCAAATCTTTGGCAATATCTGGGTCTTTGACTGGGGTAATTACTTCCACTCGGCGATCTAAATTACGGCGCATCCAGTCGGCACTGCCGATATAGATTTCTTCCTGTGTATTGTTGTGAAAATAATAAATCCGAGAGTGTTCTAAAAAGCGACCGACAATGCTGATTATGCGAATGTTTTCACTAATGTCTTTGAGTCCTGGACGCAAACAGCAAACGCCCCTGATAATTAAGTCGATTTGCACTCCAGCGCGAGAAGCTTCATATAAAGTGGCGATAATTTGCGGATCGACTAAAGAATTCATTTTGGCAACAATGCGTCCAGAAAATCCATTTTGAACATTTTCGATTTCGCGGTGAATTAGTGCCAAAAAGCGATCGCGCATATTCACAGGTGCAACCAGCAACTCTCGATAAGACTTTTGCAGGGAGTATCCGGTCAAGAAATTAAATAAATCTGTGATATCAGCACCTAATTCTTCACGGCAACTAAATAATCCCAAATCTGTATACAGTCGTGCCGTTTTGGGGTTATAATTACCAGTGCCAATATGCACGTAGCGGCGTATCCGGTCTTTTTCGCGCCGTACCACCATGACGGTTTTACTGTGGGTTTTCAGTCCCACTAAACCATAGACAACATGAACCCCTACTCTTTCCAGTCGTTTTGCCCAGTAAATATTATTCTCCTCATCAAATCGCGCCTTTAATTCCACCAGTACGGATATCTGTTTGCCATTTTCGGCGGCGGCAATTAAGGCGTTGACAATAGGCGAGTCACCAGAAGTCCGGTAAAGGGTCATTTTGATGGCTAAAACATTCGGATCGTAGGCAGCATGGGTAATAAAGCGCACCACTGTAGCCGAAAAGGATTGATAGGGATGGTGTACTAGCAAATCCTTTTCCCGAATTACAGCAAAAAAGTCTTTTCCTTCGTCCGTCTCCAGCCCATCTGGATCTAAATTCGGTTCTCTGAGCCTTTGCAAACGTAATGGTACAACAGATTGGCGTGGTGGATCTTTAAATTCTGGCAATGGCAAGGACATAAAATACATCAAATCCCGCAGTCCCAAAAGACCATCTACTTCGTAGAGATCGCTTTCTGTTAATTCCAAATCATGCAATAATCGCGATCGCACTATTTCAGGAGTCTGGGATTGAAGTTCTAACCGGACTGGACTTCCGCCCAAGCGCCGTTTTCGCAATTCCTGTTCGATCGCTAACAATAAATCATCTGCTTCATCTTCTTCTAAGACCAAATCGGCATCACGGGTAATGCGGAACGGATGATATTCTTGAATGTTCATCCCTGGAAATAGAGATTCCAAGTTATGAGCGATCGCTTGTTCTAAAGGTACACCAGTCCAGTGGGCAGGTTTATCGTTTTTCTGATCTCCCAACTCCGGCGGTATCGGTAAAAATCGGGGGAGAACACTGGGGACTTTAACTCTGGCAAAGAATTCTTCTTCGGTGTCTGGGTTTTTGACCACAACAGCCAGATTCAGACTGAGATTAGAAATAAAAGGAAACGGATGGCTAGGATCAACAGCCAGAGGAGTCAAAACTGGAAAGACTTGTTCCTCAAAATAACTGTTGAGATGAGTCCGTTGTTTTTGATTCAAATCTATGTAATCCAGAATATGGATGCCATGATTTACTAGTAGAAGACGAAGTACTTGCTCAAAATGTTGATGCTCTTTCTTTACAAGAGGAGTGAGGGTAGACCTAATATCGTCTAACTGTTGTTGTGGTGTCCGACCATCAGGAGTCAACAGGCTAACTTTTGCTTCTACTTGTTGCTTTAAACCAGCAACCCGCACCATGAAAAACTCATCCAAATTAGAGTTGAAAATTCCCAAAAACTTTAAGCGTTCCAGAAGGGGTGTGCGATCGTCACAGGCTTCCTGTAATACCCTGGCATTAAATTCTAGCCAGCTTAACTCTCGGTTAAGATAATATTGTGGATCGTTCAAATTGATGGGATTGGCGCTTTTCTTCGATTTTGCCATAACGATCTTAGGGTAGCCAGATGTAGCCCATACACATGGAGAACAATACACATAGTAAATTAAATCGGGCATCCAAGTGAAGCGCTTTGTCCCTAATTGTCGGTTTTAGAAAAATCCTAAAAAGTTATTTTTCTTGAGTTTCTTTTTTCTCCTGAGTTTCTTTAGCAGCTGTGGCAATGGGTAATTGCAGATTTTGGTCGTAGACAAACTCTTTACTAATTGCTACTTCTAATTTTGGTAAAGTATTGCTGTTGGCGATGCCATCTTGAACAGGAACGCGCAATGTATAGTTACCAACGGGAACGGCGTCTAGACGATAAAGACCGAATTCGTCGGTCATGGCTGATACTACTCGTTTGCCTTGGGCATCAACTAGTTCTACTTCCACATTTGGTATTGGCTGACCTGACACATCAGTAATTCTGCCTGCCATACCATATTCTAATCTAACGGGAAAATCTAATTGAGTCACAGCTGCACCTGCTACTTCCGCAACTATAGAAGTTTTCTGCACAGCAACTTCAATTGGTAATTCGTCTGGATCTAGTGCAATTACATAGACACCTTCTCGCAAGTTACCAATAAAGAAATTACCTTGAGCGTCTATTTGAGCTGTACCGACACTGCGGCCATGGTTATCGTAAACATTGATAGTACCGCCACCAAGGTCTGTACCCTTCCTGCCACCTTGAACAACCATTCGTCCAGCGATCGCTCCTCTGTCTTTGGTAACTGAGCTATATTCAGCCGGCGACACTCTACCGCCAGCAAATGATAAATCTGATACTAAGGATATGGTCAGGCGATCGTCCCCAATGCCACCAAGAATGTTTCTATTCCTAGAGGGGATGCCTTGATAATCAATTGAGGCGAACAATCCTGGTACTATCCGCATACTAGCGCCTACAACAGGCCCAAATTCTCCATCCCTATATCCTAGTCCTAACCGCCAACTCAGACCTGAAATGCTAGGAGAGTTATAATTTAGTCCTACAGTGTAACGAGTAGCTAAATCACCACCAGATTCAGTCCCGAAGGATAGTAGATAATTACTGCTCAGGTTATAGCCAAAATCTGTTGTATAAACATCACCAAAAGAGTTAAAAGATAGTCTGCTTTTTTTTGTTGGTTGGTAGAAGGCGTTGAATGAATAGTTGCCAAGATAATCTGGTGTACCTCTAAAAGACAAGTTAGACAATGGGCGGAATGAGAAAGTCGGCAGAATGTAATTACTTGAATCACTTTGGTTTTGGTAACTGCGGGCAATAAAGCCTAGACTAAGGTTGTTACTGAATTTATATCTGATATCGAGAGCATTGTTCTTGCGATCGCGTGATTGATCGTTGCTGCTAAAATAGCCTGTTGGATATAATTCCGAAATTCCCAAAATTTGAACCCGATCCAACTGAATATCCAAATTAGCCGCATAACCTAACTCACCATTAGAAGTACCAGCATTCGCTGATAAAATTACAGGATTTGCCAAACGCCAAGCAAAACCTGCCTGCGCTTGTGTACTATCAGCTAATAATTGTGCAGAGCTTTCTAACGTTAAATTATTAGAAATACCCTGACGTATTTGATAAAATCCAGCTAATTTGCCTGATTGAGTCGAAGGAAAATCATCTAATAAATTATTTTGGATATAGTTACCAGTTAATCCTATACCGGCTAGCTGCACATTACCGCCGGCTGGTAACAATAAATCTGAAGCATTCAGTCTTAAAGAACGAATTTCTGTAGGTACGCTGAAATTATTGCGGTCAAATACAAACAGTTCAATTTCATTACTTTGACCAGTGGGCAAATTGACATCAGCAAAGTCGTATTCTCCACTTAGTCCTACTTGCTGTTGAGCAATCACTGCGCCGCTAACTCTCAATTGGACAAAACTTGCTGGAGGGACAACACCCCGAAATGTTTGTACTGGCTGAGAACGTCTGGGTAAAAGCTCAGTTGCAGTATAATTTGTATTAAACCTATCGACAGGTAGATTAGTATAACCAATCTGCGCTCCCGTTAAATTGAGACCAGTAGCTAAAGGATTTAACCCAATTTGTTGGCGACCTATTTGATAAAGCAGTCGCCCTGAGCGTTTAAAGTAAAAATATTCACTTAGTTCGGGCTGCTTAACAAAATCATTCTCTAAACGTAATCGCCACGCTCCACCTCCCAAACGCCCACCCAAAAGAGAAGAACTACGCCAGTTTGTATTACCAGAATTACTGTAATAATTTAACTCTTGTCGGAAAGTAGATAAACCACTGCTAGGAGGTCTAACTTCAGGCTTGAGGTCAATTGCTTGATTTTTAGATTCTCCACTACCTCTGCGCCAAGGTAAATCAACATTCAAAGCTAAATCTGAAGTTTTTAGCTCTATCTCAGTAAGTAATTTCTCTTTTAAGAAGGTATCACGAATATAAGTAATACCATTAATTTTTTTTAAGTCTGACTCTGTAGCAGTTACTACACCTAAAGGTGTTTTTAGTTGGGTTTTGCCACCATCAATATTTTCAACCGTAAATCCAGCAATTTGGGCAAAATCAGACAGTGGAATTAATAACTTTCCTCCATCT
The DNA here is from genome assembly GCF_003113895.1 of Nostoc commune NIES-4072. Taxonomy (NCBI): domain Bacteria; kingdom Bacillati; phylum Cyanobacteriota; class Cyanophyceae; order Nostocales; family Nostocaceae; genus Nostoc; species Nostoc commune. Next base: position 421,919 of record NZ_BDUD01000001.1, read on the forward strand.
GGAATAATTTCTAAACTCCCAACTTCCTGTCCATTAATGAATACTCCCAACAATAAACTTTTAGCTTCAGCTAAGATATTATTAATAGGAAAGCTAGGAGTAGGATTATTCTGATTTGTTGAAGTTTTTAAAGCATCACTGCTAGGAGGATATGGAATAATTACATTGTTAATATTTTGTTCTTTATCAGGAGAAATCGATTTTTTTACATCATTATTTTGAACAGTCTGTTTGATATTTCTTAGAGTACTTTTGATGTCACTAATATCTGAATCCTGGAAGGCTGGTGAGGGTGTGATACTTTGAGCCACAACCTGTTGACTAAGTTGCTTGGTGTCAAAATCTAAAGTATTTTCAGTAGTTATGTTACTAGCTGTAATTTTTTCATTGTTTACCTTGCAAGAATGCTGTGGTTTATATGTGGAAAACTCAGGTGGTAATGTTTCTGGTGGTGAAGGAGTTGCAATTGCTCCGGCAAATGCTTTATGTTCTTGACTAACGCGGGTATCTAACTGCGTTTTACAAGAACCATTCTCTGACTGTATAATTGTAATTGGTGGGGGAGATGCTGAAGGTTGGTAGAGCATAAACTGAAGTACACAAATTTGTATGGGTAGCCGAAGAAACTTCCCGGCTACAAATTATCGCTGAGAAAATAAAAAAACTTATTTAGCAAAGCTTTAGCTTTTGAATTTACAAAAGCTAAAACACATTCAATTTGCACATTTAAATTCCATCAAACTCGTCGAGTTAGAATTTTACCTAGCCCAATTAACGCAATTTAAATGTGGAATAGTTTATCTGCGATGCTGAGGATTTTTGAGAGAATTTCTTAATTTTTGAGAAGCAGGCTGAGTTTGAGTGTTGGTATTATTAGCCAGTGGAGCATTAATTGGCACTGTAAAAGGGATGTTTTTTTTAATAGCTACACCATTGAGTTCCCCATTTATATCCAAGACATAATTACCAGGGGATAGTTTTTTGGTGATTGGTAATAATACTTGACGACGGCTAGCAGGTAAAACTGGTGTTGCAGGTAAAAATCCTGCATCAGCTACAGGTTCGTTAACTTTTGCTCCTGGCTTATCTAAATTAGCTATGGGTTTTGTCGCTTCTGCACCTGGATATTTAGCAGCTGGCCAAATAGCATATTGGCCATTGAGTCTGACAGATGCGTTACCCTGACTAGAAATATCAAAAACAGCATTCAGGGTATCTTTTTTAGTGTCTACCTTGACAGCATTTAACACACCAATTCTCTTGATATCGCCTACATATCCGTAAATTGCAACTCCTACCTTAGCAACTATATCTACACCCTTAGAGGCTGGATTCTGTTTTGCAACTTCTTCAATATAAAGAACTGCTCTGTGTTCACCTGCTTGGGGCTTTACTCTAGGACGAATAGTAAAACGAATTGTTTGAGCGCCCCCTGGTGGAACTATAAATTTAGAAGGAGTGAAAACAATCCACTGTTCTAATGATTGTTCTTGGGGAGAAACTGCTTGCAGTTGATTCTGTTCATTCATTACCCATGATTGAACAGAAATTTTCAGTTCCACGGGCTTAGAGTCTAAGTTCAAAACCCGAATCGATTGAGAACGGGTTGTGTTTTTACTCATATCTATGTGAAATCTGGGAGGCGTAACACCAATATTGATGGCTTTTGCTGGAACTATACCCAGAGCTAACGACCCAATTAAACCTAAAACAATACCTGTAGATTTTTTGAACAATGGAATAAAATAATTCATTTTAGTACACACCGCAAAATCACTAATTTTTTATGTCAATAGCAGTTCGCTAACGCTGGTCTACCCTAACTATCAGTTCTCCAGAATACGTACCAGCTAATTGATTATTTGAAAGATTCATTTTCAATCGCACTCCCCCTTGCACCAAAGCCGTCTTGGTGTTGGGGTCACGAGAAATCTCCACAATAGATAGTGGTTCTAACACAACGGTAAGGGCAGAGTCAGAACGCAATTGGTTGCTAACTGCATTGTTAGCGCCATTTTGAGCTTGTAGTTCATAGGTTGCGTAGAGCAAACCTACTTGCTCTATGGGTACTCGCATTTGCCAAATACCTGGTAATTCACGAGTAATGAAGGTATTAAATCGGGGTGGGCTTAATAAATCTCCCTGAGCAACCGATTCGCTGGATATTGCTGGAGCAATCTCTGATTGTTGTATTGGAGGTATCTTTATTGTTTGGGGAGTGGCTAATCTGTTAATTTCTGTGGGTTCAGGACGAGATATAAATTGTGCCGGAGAACTGGCTGGCCATACTATCCCTAAGACTACGCCTAAACAAGTGACAAGGTAGCTTTGGTAGCTAACAATTTTATTTGGCAACATATCACTGAAATGCTAAGATTAATGTAGATATATTCCCTGTATTCCACTTCCGAAGCTTGACTACTGAAAAACCTATCCATAGGTTGTTACTAGCTTCTAGTAGTGAAAAAAATGGTTCAGTTATAATCCTCCATTGAGTGGGGTTTCTCTAAACAAGGATAATCTGGCAAGAAAATTCAGCCTCTAGTTGAAGAGGATTAGAGAAAATGCAGAAAGCAAATCAGTTTACTGAACCATATTAAGAGGTAGGAAGAAAATCTACTTTTTACTTACAAGATAGGAAGTAGATATTTCCTTCCATTACCAAACAGGCTAGACTCAAGTAGTCTATGGTGCGTCTACCTGCACGTTAACTAAACCAGTATATGTTCCAGCTGATGTAGTACTACTAGGTGTAATATCTAAGCTAATATTACCTACATAGGGAATGGTTAATCCAGGGGCTGCTTGGTTAGATACATTAGTACCAGCAGTCACTGCAACTGGTAGAGTACCAGCAGCATTTGCGAAAGTGCCAGGTATCGATACAGAGACGTTTATGCCGCCAGTAGCGCCAGTACGTGGGCTATTTGACCAAACAGCATAAGCAGTGTTAATAGGCTTAGTAATAGCGGAACCCACCGTAAATGGTGATGATTGGTCAAGAGTAGATCCAGCTGACTGGTTTGAACCAATATAGGCATCTGTTGTACCTACTTGGCTTAGTGCAACACCAGTGAAATCTGCCGGAGTAAGGGCTAAAGTAGCACTTGTGATAGTCCGTAAGTACAGAATTTCTGGGACTGTAACATCGACACTGATATTTTGGTTTGGCCCTGGGACAATCTGAGCATGAGCAGGGGCTGATACAAGAGCGCTGACTAAAACAGATGCACTAGCGGCAACAATAGCTAAAAATTTGTTCTTCATATTGGAAAATTCTCCCTATTCTTGGTATTTGTGTTGATTTGTGTTGACTATTAGCAAATTTCGTAAACTGAATGCAGCAAATAATTTTTGCTTAGATTGACTGGTATTACCTGAAATATTTTTTTCGTGTTTTTAGCAATCACCTCCTATTTAAATCACGTATAACTCTGTACCATTAGCCCCGTCTGTGGCGCTGAAGAACAGTCGCGTACCAACGGCAGTCAGCTTACTTGGGTTAGCAATGCCTGTAGAGTAGATGTTGCTAACCTTGCGTGTATTGATAGCTGTGCCGTCACTGAACCACAGTTCCCTGTTTGTGCCATCAGAAGCAGCAAAAGCCAGGGTGCCATTAAAATTGACGAGACTAGTAGGAATGCTGTTATTGGAGCCAGTCCAAATATCTTTAACTACTACTGTGTTGGCATTAGTACCATCTGTACTCCAGAGTTCCACACCTGTATCTGGATCATTTGCAACAAAGTAGAGAGTATTGCCAAGAGCAGTTAAATAAATTGACCCGAAACCGATGTTAGGTGAGTCTCCATTCGGATTAATCGGTAAGGTTCCGTTAGCTGTGCCATCACTCTTCCACAGTTCCAAATTAAAGTCATTGTCGCTATCTGTAACAAAGTACAAAGTATTACCAACGGCTGTCAGATATGTTGGTGCAAACCCGTTATTTCCAGGGGTAATATCTTTTACTAGGCTAGCTGTTGTACCACTCTGGTATTTCCAGACTTCCTGCCCAGTTGTACCATCGCTAGCAGTGAAGTACAAGTTGCTGCCAACTACAGTCAAGCTACGTGCGTAGGAGTTAGTTACTCCTCCTGTGCTGATGACTTGTGTACCTGCTACTGTGCCATCAGTTGACCAAACTTGGCTATTGTTTTTAGCTGTGAAAAAGAGTCGATTATTAAAAGCGGTAGTAAAAGTGGATGGACTATTTACTGCATTGGTGGTGGCAAAACCAGGGTTAACATCAACTAGCCTAAGATTCGTACCGTTATATACCCAAAGTTTTCTAGTATTACTGCTATCAATTGCTGAGAAGAATAATTGGTTTCCAGCAATGGTTAAATTACCTGGGTTTGAATTACCACTACCAGAATTAATATCACTAACCCTAGTTACAGATGTACCATTAGACTCCCATAGTTCTGTACCAAATGTGCTATCAGTGGCAGTAAAGTATAGCTTATTGTTAAAAACAATTAGATTACTGGGGTTGAAACCAGTGATATTAGAGAGGCGAGTGTTTGTATTACCATCACTCTTCCATAATTGAACACCTGTAGTGCCATCATTAGCTGTAAAGTATAGAGTACTGCTCAAAGCTGTAAAATTATCAGGGTCAGAACTGCCAGTGGGATTGACTTGAAGTAGTTTAGTTTGAGGGCTTGCATTTACATTCAAGTTATAGAAGGTGTTGGCTAATCCTAAAGTAAAAATACGAATGTAATATGTCCCTGCATTGAGTACAGTGCTGACAACTTCAGGCGTATTCCCTGTCTGATTGAATGTTTGAATCGCGTTACCACTGCTATTAAGCAATTGAACATCTGCATTGTCAATTAAACCAGAAAGATTGAGATTGAATTGGCTGTTATTGTTGAGATTGAACTTGTAATAATCATCAGTATCTATGTTGCCAACAAATTCATTGAAAGACTGAGAGTTATTTAACGTGCCGATATTCTTAGCTGATGTATAACCATTAGGAGCTTGATCTGTTCCTATTGGTGTTGCAGATAAGCTGAGGGTGTAATTAGCTGTTGTAGTTGTACCAGGAGTCACTAAGACGTAGTATGTTCCACTATTTAAACTGAGTCTAATAGAATCTAGAGCTAATCCTGTTTGGTTGGAACTTTGGAGAGTACTGTTACCTTGATTCAGGAGTTGTAGATTTGCATCTGCCGATAATGATGTAAACTTAATATCAACTAAAGCATCAGATGTCAAATCAAAGCGGTAATAGTCTTTAGTGTCACCTTGGTTAACTAAATCAGAGTAGGTTATGGGGGTAGAGTTTAAGGTTACACTCTTGGCATTTGCCAATGTATTTCCTGCTATATCTGGTGCGTCGGCAGTGAAAGAAAAACCTAAGTTATAGTTAGTTACTGCTGAATATGGAAAGACTCGGATATAGTAAGTACCTGGAGCAAGCACAGAATTAATTGATTCTGGTGCGGTTCCTAGTTGAGTGCTAGTAGGTTGAAGAATCGAGTTGGAACTGTTTCGTAACTGTAAATCAGCATTACCAGTTAAATTGGTAAGGTTGATATTAACAGTTCCACTAGTACTTAATGTGAATTTATAGTAGTCATCTCCATCTATAACTGCGCCTATAGATCCCACATAATCAGTAGCAGTGTAGCTACCACTATTAGAAAAGGTTCCTATGTCGTTGTTGGTGTTTGCTTGTGCAGTTGAGTTATCAAGCTTTCCAGATTCTTGGATTGTTTCTGCGGAGAGACTTAACGTATATGTTGTGTTAGCCGAACCGCTTGTTAAGTAAACCTGCACATAGTAAGTGTTAGAAGGTGAATTAGTTAGACTAGTACGAATAGTTTCTGATACATTACCAGTGGTACTCGAATTAGTAATAGGACTTCCTGCACTGTTTCTCAGTACTAAATTTGCATCACTCCCTACCCCTAACCCATCCAAATTTATATTAACGATGCTGGAACTGCTAAGAGTGAATTTATAGAAGTCGCTTGAATCATTGCTAGAGTTAAGAGAATCTTGAAAGGTGTTGCTTGTACTGGTTAGAGAACCACCGATATAAGTTGCAGTATTTAAAGCTGTGGCTGTTGTACTTCCTGGATCGGTGAATCCTGAATAAGTTGGCATAAGTTATCTATTATTTTTTATCAAATAAACACTTGTATTGGCTGCAAATTACTCATAGTTTTGCAACTAACGCAAGCTTATTACTATTAATCAACCACAAATTTTTGTTACTTCTGGCAAATTATTAAATTGTGTCGTGGTGATGCACCCTTTCAGAAGTATGGTTTTTACTTTCGTAATTTAAGCGTTTGTATGTGAATTACTTGATATTAAATATTTCAACCTTCTGATATTTGTTGCACCTATGTAAATAGATAACTGCATAGATTTGAGTCTAGGGTTCAAGTTTTAAACACATTGCTGAATCTTCCTAGTCTTTCGTTAACAGTCAATTTGGTTCATTTCAGCGAAAAATAAGTACTAGATGAGGAAAGTTATTGCCATTACGAAATTTCTCAAACTTTTTGTAGCCAATTGTAATTTTGTTACAACTTTATAAATTCATCTACAAAAGAGTTATATATTAGCTGTTGCTATGAAATTTTTAATGTTCTTTTGTATTTCTCCTTCAAACTTCACTGCAAATAAAATTTAACTCTTAGGTAAAAGATGATGCCTGCGTAAAAGTACTTAATTTTCTGAGGTTAATCGTTAAAAAAATAAATTATTTATTTAGATGATTTTAGTATAAAAATTTTTCCGGTTAGATCGGAATTAAGAGTATTTTCAAGGAAAATAATCGATGATACCATATCTGTTTTTTATTTGCTAACTCGCTTACCCAAAGCATTTTTCACCACATTGCAATATGTTTCAAGCTACTCGTCGCCGTCTCGCCCTTTGGTATACTACTGTCACTGCTGTATTACTGCTACTGTTTGCCAGTGGCGTTTATTTATACGTCCGCAGTACACTGATTGAGCGGATTGACGATACCCTTAATCATGTAGTGGAAATAGTGGAGCGTTGTCTCACAACAAGCCCTTGTGCGTCTACACTCATATTTGAGCCAATTAATGCTGATGCAGATAAATTTCGCATTAATTTAGATGCCAGTTTTCGTGATAATACCGATACTGTAGAAGATGACCACATCGACCTAGAATGGTTTAGTCCGACTGGTGAATTACTTTGGTCAACGCTATCCGAACCCTTAAATATTCCCATTCATGCCAACCGCACTGGTGAAACTGTGCGCGTAGTTAAAGGAGAGAGTGAAAATTCAAAATTAAAGACGCGATTAATCGCGTCTCTACCGTCACCATTGTTATTACGGCAAGTTACCCAACGGGTGGAATTAGGGCGGCAAGTATTAGGATATCTGCGTGTTAGTCATCCCTGGTTTGAAGTTACTAAACCCAGTCGCCAGCTAATTTTTGATTTGGCGCTAGGTATTGGTTTAATGGTGTTTTCTGTGGGCGCAAGTGGCTGGTTTCTTTCGGGTAAAGCGATGGAACCTGTAGGTGAATCTTACCAACGCCTCAAACAATTTACTGCTGATGCTTCTCATGAACTTAGAAGTCCCATTACTTTGATTCAAACTAATGTGCAAGTGGCTCTTGCTGACTTGGATTTGGTAGAGACAGAAGCGACTACTTCTTTGCAGTATCGGCAACAATTAAAGGTGGTGGAACGGTTAACGCAGCGTTTGGGTAAGTTAGTTAATGACTTACTGTTCTTAGCACGACAGGATAGTGGTATTAGCAAAGATACTTTTTCACCTTGTCCGCTTGATGCCTTGCTGATGGAGGTGGTTGAAGAACAACAATTGTTACTCCCTGAAAAAAAAATCGCTCTTTCTCTAGACTTAGTTGATCCTCCTGTCTCCGAAACTAGCCCGGAATTACTGGAAAATTGGTTTACCCTTGTGGGTAATTGGGATCAACTGGTGCGGCTGTTCACAAATTTAATTGCTAATGCTTTGCATTACACTCCAGCAGGTGGACGGGTGAAAGTGGAATTAGCGCGGATAGAAGGAATAAATCGCGTTTCTGGACTACGTTATACCAGCGCCCAGTTGCAAGTTAAAGTGAGTGATACCGGTGTTGGAATTCCAGCAGAAGCACTACCACGCTTGTTTGATCGGTTTTACCGGGTAGACCCGGCACGGACTCATACAACTGGGAATATAGCTACAGCCAGTGCTACTGGTTCAGGATTGGGATTGGCGATCGCTCAAGCTATTGTCGAACATCACCAGGGTCATATTCAAGTTGAAAGCACTCAAGGCGTTGGCACTACTTTCACTGTCACTTTACCAATAACTCTTGAGTCTTAATTCGGCAAGAAATATTTGTTTCCTGTGATAGATGTAGACAAGTCAATTTATTTACTAATTTATATGAAAGCAGTTGCAATATTTAGCAATCGAATTGGTTACTAACATCATATTTCTATTATTGATACTTTAGATGAATAATTAGTATTAGTCCTTATATGGAAAGTTACACCTTTCTAAAGTATTAGATTTTTGCGAAGGTATTGCTTACTGAATTGATTAATTATTATCAAGCTTTAGAATGGAATATTATGTCTGATAATCTCTTATTTTTGAATCTCTAGTTAGAGGTAAAAAATCGATTGAGTTGTTAACCTTTAAAAAGTATTGGGTACAGATTAGCCGTTAATTAAACTTGTTGTTTGATAAATTTTTCTTTTAAAGAAAAACAAATTGAATTGTATTAGGAGTTAAGAATGAATATGAAGTTTAAAAATTTTCGCAAGTCTGCTGAGTTATTTGGTGCTATGTGCGGTGGATTATTGATCACTCTGCCAGCAATTCCTCAAGCACTAGCACAACAATCAGTAGGACAACAATCAGTAGGACAACAATCGACTCCCAAGATTAACCCCTGTCCTAGAGTTTTCTACGAAGAACCACATAACAGTCGCGTTGTGGTACCACAGGGATGTCCTCCAAATGCGCTAACTCAAAGACTAGCTGCTCAAGGGCTTCTTCCCGTACCTGCTACCCCATCACAAGAGCAAACAAGATTGGGTGTAGGTGGTGAAGCTCCAGTACCAAGTGTTAGCTCACAAAGCCCAGTTTCTGCCGAGCAAACTCAACAGCCTGCAACAGGGGCGGTTTCCACTGAGCAACCACTACTACAACCACGGCAAACCCCCAGCACTACGATCGCACTGACCAATGGTACAGTTAATATTAGGTTGATAAATGATACTGCGGCTAATGTAACCTACCAAGTAATTGGCGATACAGCACCGCGATCGCTACAAGGTAAATCTTATGTAACACTGCAAGGTCTACGGGCACCAGTAACAGTGACATTTGAACGACAAGATAGTGGACAGTTGATAGTAACTCCACAACCCTCTTCAGAATCAGGAAGTTTGGAAGTTAGATTTAAGGAAGCCACCAATGCAGCACAGGGTAGAAGTGCTTTGAGAATTGAACGAAACGGTTCAGTGTTTTTGAATTAGAAATAGTTAGAAGTTAGGAGTGAAGAGTTAGTTATATAGTAGTGCGTTAGGCTAAGGGCATAACACACCGTACTTAAGATTTACTACTAACTTATAACTCCTAACTCAAAACTTCTATTCACCGTTGAAGCATTTTAGTTAGCTGATCCAGCAATTGCACTTCTTGCTTGCTGTCTTCCAATGTCCGCGCCAATATAATCGCTCTTTCGTAAAAATTGCGGGCAGTTAGGTAATTACCTTGTTGCTTGTATAACTGAGCATAAGACTCAAAAGATTTTAATTCTTCTCGCAAATTTTGCAATTCTTTAGCGAGTGCTAAACGTTGCTCTAGTAAATCAAAAGCCCGTTCGTAGCGTCCGACAGCAGTATGAGCAGTAACTAAACCGTCAATTGCCCGTAATTCATTAGTGCGATCGCGGTTGGTTTTAGCTATCCGCATTGCTGCCCCGTAAGTGCCAATGGTATCCTGATAATTTCCAGATGCTAAGTAAGCATCTCCTAAATTATTTAGGGTATTGGCTTCACCGATGGCATCGCCAGTCTGACGGCGGAAGATTAAAGCATTTTCATACAATTTAATTGCCTTGTTATAATCTCCTAACCTGGCAGTTACTAAACCCAAATTACTTAAAGATAGTCCTTCTCCCTCAATGTTTTTGACATTGTGAGCAATTGCGAGTGCATCTTCAACAGAATTGCCAGCAGCAGCAAATTCTCCTTGTTGTAGGAAAAATGTACCGATATTATTTAGCACAAAAATCTGAGATTGGAAGTCTTTAGTATCACGAGCGATCGCTAATCCTCTTCTTAAAGCATCTTCCGCCTCTTTTAAACTACCAAGCTGGATATAAGCCTTAGCAAGTAAATTATAAGTTAGACCTTGTGCTTTCAGGTCGCCAATTGCGTGATATAGTTCTAGTGCCCGCAAGCAAGAGGTAATTGTTTTATCGGCATATCCTGAAGCGTATTGTTTTTCACCGATACTCAGCAAGCTATCTGCTTCATCTCTTGATTGTCGCCCAACGGAACTATTTAAAGGGCGATGGAGTTGTTGCGTAATATCAGCTGCATTCGCAGCTATGGAACTCAGCAAGAAAGTAAACAGTAAAAAGCTCTGTACAAGTATTTGGGGACGAGAAATTGCACCTACACAAATTAAGCCTACCTTTTGCTTGGGAAATACAAGCCGTTGTTTCATAAAAATTACCCCTATTGCGGGTTTAAGTAAAAGGTCTAAGAAAAAGTTTTAATTTTTTTAATTGAAGACAAAGAATATACGCATTTATACTTAAGTTACGATTGGACTAAATCTTCTCCAAAGTATATAGTGCGGATATCTGTGGGTAATTTGTCCTCTAGCATACGATAGCCTTCCTGGAGAAAATCGGCTACTTCGTTAGGTGCGATCGCTTCTCCTTCGGCTTGCAGATAGGCGGCGATTCTAGTTTCGCTCCAGTGGAAAGTTTGAACCATTAACACGATTAATCGCAAAACAGGTGGTAGTTGGTCTAATGCCTGTTGTACATAGCACCATAGCGGCGGCGAAGTCGCTTGCAGAGAATAATGAATTGCTTCTGTGGGTGGTACTTTAATCTCGTTAATACAGAAAGCTGTCATATTAATTAACCAATTTTGCATGGTTAGGGCTTCCTTACCTGATTCGGAGTCAGTTAAATTTAGTCCACCGAGTTCATAGTAGATATGTCGCCAGGTGAGGGCAAACAGATAATCTGCCTGCACAGGCGATCGCGCCGAATGCCGAATTAAGGTGTACACTATGGGACTATAGCGACAAAAAATCACCGTGAAGTATTTTCCGGCATCTGGATTTTGCTGAAACAGAGTCAGTAGTTCATGGTCACTGTGATGGAACAGCGACTTTACCAGGGGGTGATTAGCTTCCGGGAAATGAGGAATTTGCATAAGCCTTTCGATGGATAGTTGTTAAAATAGTTTTGGGAATTGCACTCCGGTAGCTAATCGCATAATATCTTGGTGTTGCCCAGTTTGTAGCCCAAACTCAGACTACTTGAGTATTGATAATTGATAAACTAGAAACAAAGACTTAATTTTAGTCTTAATTGACAATCATAAAATCGGCTCCTTTATAGAATCCTTATTTGTTCATGGTTATAGCAGTTAGTGTGATGTCGTTCCTGCTCAGTCCCCTTACCTTAGGCTCCTTTCTGCCTTCTCTGCCCTTAGATAGCCTGTTCTCCACTCAAGGCATTATGGTGATGCTGCTAGCAGCTTACGCTGGCGCAATGTGGATGTTTCTCACCAGTGCCCCAAAAGTACACACTGTAATGGTGTCGGATTTGGAGATTGCCCGACAGTTGTATGAAGGGCTGCTAGATTTGCCAGCAGCTGAGGTGCCATTGCACTACTACTACAATTACGAACAAACCATCGGCGCAACTGGCATTGATCCACTATATATGTCTACTGGGCCGAGCTTGTCTAGCAAAATGATGAATAATGCGAATGATGGGCTGTGGTATCAATTGAAGAAAAACACCCAGCTACATGTCATTACTGGCGCGAGTTTAGGTAGCAAAAATCAGCAACGCCACGTTTGTTTTGATCATGACTGCCTAGAAATGATTTTAATGCGAGTCGAAGTGCGCGGTTTGAAATTCAAGATTCGCAACCAGAAGCCTCTGAATTTTTTGGTCAAGGACTATGAAGGGCGGGTTATTGAGGTGGCTGAAGTAGCGAATTAGGCGTTATATTCTAGATTATTTTAAGTTGGGTGGGGTGTGTAGCTCCACCCAATATTTTTTCTATAGCAGGTGAAGCGTAGCTTGCTGCCGTAGTCATTGCTCTACAATTGATTATCCAAAATCATTATCGGGTTTTGCTAAATAAAAGCTTATGACCGTTTAAAAGATGTACACATCTCATCTATATGAAATAGACTTCTATACTTGGACTCAAGAGCAGGTTAGCTTGCTCAAAGCTAAAAATGGTGCGTTATGGCAAAGCCATAACGCACCTTAGTGTTTAATGCTTAAGTAGGTCAACTCAACTGTTCAAACTTAAATTTCCCTTTAATGAACTTGTTAAAGTATTGACCTTTAGACGGTGCATTGTCTAAGTCATCCTTGACACTGGGAGGTACTTTGAAATACTCGTAAACACTTCCACTATCAAATTCAATAGTCAGTGTTTGAGTTTTTGGCTCATAGGTAAATTGCTTAATAACGCTGCCTTCAGGCTTTAGTAGCGGGAAGGCGATCGCATCCCGAATACTGGCACAATCAGTTAATAACATTACCAACCGATCAATGCCAATCCCTAAACCACCTGTAGGCGGCATCCCGTATTCAAGGGCTGTCAAAAAGTCTTCATCTACACCTTGGGCTTCTAAGTCACCAGCAGCTTTTCTTTCAGCTTGGGCTTCTAAGCGTTCTCTTTGATCGATAGGATCGGTAAGTTCTGAGAAGCTGTTCCCAGTTTCTCGCCCTACGATAAATAACTCAAATCTTTCCACCAAACCAAGTTGAGAACGGTGGGGTTTTGCTAAAGGCGAAATTTCTACTGGGTAATCAATTACAAAGGTAGGTTGAATTAAATTAGCTTCTACCTTCTCTTCAAAAGCTAAATTCAGTAACTTACCAATTGATTTCGCTTCATCTACACCAGGAATAGCTGCATTTTTACTTGCTATTTTTGCTTCTTCCAAAGTTTGAAAAGAATTGAAATCCAAGCCTGTAAATTCTTTAACTAAATCGTGCATTGTCACCCGCCGCCAAGGTGGTGTTAAATCTATAGGTTCCCCTTGGTAGGTGATTTGCAGTGTGCCGAGTACATCTTGGGCGACAGTAGTAATAATCCCTTCTGTCAGCGCCATCATGTCGTTGTAATCGGCGTAGGCTTGGTAAATTTCAATCGTGGTAAATTCGGGATTATGCCGAGTCGAAATTCCCTCATTACGGAAAACCCGCCCCAATTCAAACACCTTTTCAAAACCACCTACAATCAACCGCTTGAGATGAAGCTCTGTGGCAATTCGCAGATACAACTCCATTTCTAAGGTGTTGTGGTAAGTGATAAATGGACGCGCATCTGCACCCCCAGTCTCACTTTGCAAAACTGGTGTTTCAATTTCCAGAAAATCTCGTTCTTCTAAATAGCGACGAATACCAGCAGTAATTTGGGCGCGACGGCGGAAAGTTTGCCGCACTTCCGGGTTAACAATCAAGTCAACGTAGCGCTGACGGTAGCGCTTGGCAACATCCGTTAATCCATGCCACTTGTCGGGTAGGGGCAACAGGGATTTAGTCAGGATAGTATATTGTTTAACGTAGACAGATAATTCGCCCTTTTCAGTCCGTTTAATAGTACCTTTAACTCCCAGGATGTCGCCTGCATCTGTGAGTTGTTTTAAATGATTGAAGGCATCAGCATCAATATCTGCCATGCTTTCTTGGATGCGATTTTTATCCAAATAAAGCTGAATTGTGCCAGTTTCATCTTGTAAAGTGAAGAAAGCCAGTTTACCGAAAACGCGACGTGCCATAATACGTCCTGCGATCGCAACTTCTAAATCAACTTCTTCACCACTGGCTAAATCGGCAAACTTTTCTTGCAACTGCGCTGCATGATGGGTAGATTCCCAACGATACGCGTAGGGATTAGTTCCTAGCTGCTTGAGTTGTTCTACTTTTTCCAGCCTTGCGGCTCGGATATCTTCTTCCGACATGGTAACGAACTTTCAGGGGGCAAGATTAATTATAGATGCTGCAAAAGTTGAGAGTAAGAGATATTTGCACTTTGCAGATGATCATATCGCCAAACCAAATACAATGACACAAACTAGAGTGCGCTTGTGGAATGTAGATGAATATCACCGAATGCTTGAGACGGGTATTATCACAGCCGATGAACGGGTAGAACTGATTGATGGGCAAGTTATCCCCATGAGTGCCAAAAATCCCCCCCATGCAGCGACAACGCTGTGTGCGTCTGATTATCTAAAGCGTCTGCTAGCAGAAGTTGCCTTAGTTCGGGTGCAAGATCCCATTCAATTAAACCAATACTCGGAACCTGAACCAGATATTGCCGTTGTCCGCATTGATGCGCGAAAATACATTGATCATCATCCTGCACCCAATGAAATCTTTTTATTGATTGAGGTAGCAGATACAACGCTAGACAGCGATCGCAAACAGAAAGCACCTTTATATGCTAAGGCAGGAATTGCTGATTACTGGATTTTGGATGTGAATCAGCGTCAGATTTATGTTTTCCGCGAACCACTTTTGCAAGGCTACAATCAACAATTGATTTTGCAGGAGGATGCAACGTTATCCTTGATTGCATTTCCAGAAATTGAAGTCCAGATTAATCAACTGTTTCCATAAGTTAGGTAACAGAAATTGAGTATGAAATTTTTTATCTAGCAATTCTTGATAAATGAGAATAAAATCTATAGTTAAAATAACTAAGTTAAATAAAGTAACATAGCATTTCCCAAATTACTTGCTGCTATGTAGTAAGCTGTGATTTCATTGTAGTATTCAGTTAGCCACTCTACTGTCTCTGGTTCTGACCAATCTATAATAGCCACTCGTTCTTGTTTAACTTCTTCTCGTTTATACCTTGTTATAAAGCCATTTTCTGAAAGTTCTGATAAAGCTTCGGCTACTTGCTTTACTTCATCGGGTATTAAATATCTATGTTTGCCATAACCCTCTTTGTTTCCTATTTCTATACCACCCAGGATGGCATTTACTAAGGGTAAATTATCTATATCTAGCGTAGGGCTAATATACTGTTCTATATACTTTTGATTCCCTAGCATTGGATTAAAAATTTTAAATAAACTCCAATTATTCAAGGAAATTTGGGGTAAGTTCCTTGAGGAGTTTTTACTTACTAAAAAAGACAATTTATCTGTATGAGTGTATCCAGTAAGTAAAAAATGTAGTTCGTGCCACGATTTACCTAAAGATAATTCTGAAATTTGCCATTCCTTCAAAAACTCTGCTCTTGTGTTTTCTCTTTGCTGATTATCTGTCCACTTAAATTCTTTAAATTTATCCTCTGACTGTTGCTGAATATTAAGCCTTGAATTACCTGATATATAAATAGCTTCTTCCCAAAAATAAGACTCAGCCAAATACTTAGCACTAAAAAATATATCCAAGAGAGATGAATTTATTTTAAATTTATCTAACATTACAGGTGATATTTGCTTAAGTTCACCTACAATACCCATATATATCTCCTTTTTATTTTAAAGGGGGAATTAATAATGAGATACCTAGAATAAAAAAGTGCGATCGCTAGATCGCATTTTATCCAAAAGACTGTCATAGAAAATATGATTGATATCTTCTATGACAACGATTCAATAATCTAATGTACTAGTCAAACCTTTATTTATGATCTAGTGTTAGCGAATGCCTAGATGAAATTGCTTTCATTTTCAAGTTAGTAAATTGCACGGTCGCCTTTACAAAATCTTGCTGTTCTGGTTGCAAATGCAGTTTTTCTAGGGCTTGATTGATATTATTACCAGCCCGGAGATTGCGATTAAGTTGGGCACGTTGCGATGTGTTTAAAACTGCCTCGATTTCCCTGTTTCTTCTCTGACGCACAGCCTGGAGTTCCTGGCGTTGTAAGGGAGTCAGGTTAATCTCCGACGAAGTGGAGTAGCTTGCAGTTTTGGTAGTTTGGGCGGAAATAACACCAGAAGTAGTATGGAGTTGAACGGGTGCAGCTAAGGCAATTCCCGGCATGGAAAGGACAAGAGCCAGAATAGCAGCGAACACAGAAAGCCGTTTTGTCAAGTGAATTGCCATATTCAGAAATGCCTACATCTAATTTAATGCTGAGATATAGTTAAGCAATCTTCAAGCCTTAATTTTGAATCTTGAATTTATCCATCCCCAAGAGGATGGTAGTTTAGCTAGAAAATATTATCCGCTTTAAGGGAATCTAAAAAAACTAGAATGGCAAACTTAACTGAATTATTTTTGCTAAAATCCAGACTCAAATTCAAGTTTTTACAAAATCATCACTTAATTGCTCATTTCTGTTAATCTGTCAACGCGTAAGTCGTGCAAGTAGCTCGTGATTTTATTTTAGAACACCTATCACAGAAGTTTGGCTTGAGTGCATAATATTAATTATCTGTCAAGGTGTAAGTTCTAAATTTAATTTCTGGAAATCCCTAACACAAAGTATGTGCTAAAAGAGATATAAATATTGCATTAGGCAAATCTAACGCACTATATATATAACTTCATTTAGTACTCAAAACTACTCAGACCTTTTCATTCTGTTAATTTCCCGTTGTAATTCTTCAATTTGACGGCGTAAAGTTTCTGTTTCATTGGCGGAAGATTCTGCTGCAACATTTACAGATCCGGAAGCAGGCGATCGCTGATAATTCCCTCGGCGAATTTGCTGGTATTCTTCTGATACTGCCCACGCCCGTAAGTAATGCAGGCGTTCCACTGGGAAAGGATGGCTTAATAGCGTACCCTGAGCGCCATTGTAAATCAAAAATTTATACAACTGATTTAGTCCATCTTCATCCAGTGCCTGATAATTTTCTGACTGCTTGATAAACTCTTGTAAACTACATTCATTGGCATATTTGTTACTACCACCAGAGAGTTTCATCATCGTTGACATAACGGGATTCAAGTCATCCATGACTAGTAGTGCGGCGCGATCTGACGATAACTCGGCTTTACGCCGCCACTCAAAAAAGCCGTAAATCAAGCCTTGTGTGACAATATTACCGATGCCGAAGGTTAATTCTCCCAAAGCGGAAGCAGCACTCATCGCCCACATCGCCATTTGAATTAAAATAGTATGACCACATTTAATATGCCCCAGTTCATGGGCTAGCACCGCCCGAATCTCGGCTTCGTCTAGTAAGTCTAGTATCCCTGTATTTATGACTATGTAAGGATTCTCTTGCCCCAGCGCATAGCTATTTGCTTGGGGATCTTGCGAGACAAACAGTGTCGGTTCTGGGTAAATGTCCAAATCTCGGACGCATTCCCGAAACATCTGGTAAATAGTGGAATATTGACGCGGCCCGACTTGGATGGTGTTACCCATTAGATAGATGAACTGAGGGCGTTCGTAGATAAATTCCACAAATTTACGAGCAATTAAATCAAATCCCGGTAAATTTCGTAAAGCTTGCTCGGCTTGGCGATCTAGTGGATGCCTAAAGGCTTCGCTGGAAATTCCTGTGTAAGTTGGCATAATTCAGGGTATTGGGTAATTAGTCATTAGTCATTGGTCATTAGTCATTAGCAAAGGACAAATGACTAATGACAAAGGACAACATAATAGAAATGGGGCTTTGTTCGTAAAAGTCACTTTGTATGGAATTAAAAGCGTGTGATTGAGGCAGAAGTTCATTTTTCATTACATAACTTTTTGCGATCGCAGGCGGGGTTCCCTTCCTGGCCCCATCATTTGACGATGGCACGGTTGGTAGCACGCGCCTTGCGCCTGGGGCGTAGTGCCCTAATTCAAGTAGGGGCAGTTTGTGGCTATCAAGGGCGATATCGCACCAGTTTCGTAGCATCAGCCCTAATGTGGCATGGCCCTGTAATTATTGTTGCTCAAGAAGCGGTGCAGCAACTTCTGCTGCGGGTGGAAATTCCCCGTCTACAGCAGTGGCTACCAGCCAACAAAGCGATTAGGACAGGTGACGCTTGGCCTAGTGCTGAGTTCCAAGGGCTACTGTTAACCTCCCCAGAAGCTTGGTTAAAAGGACAATTTGCTGGTGGCTCTTGCTTTCCCCAAGGCATCCCCACAATTATTGATGGAGTTGATGATTTAGAAGATTGGGTGCGTCATCAACTTACCCAAGATATTCAACCCGATGATTGGGAGCAACTCATACTGGCTTGCCCAAATCAAGCTGAGGCGATTCGTGAAGCAAGGATACAACTTACACACCAACTTTTTCAGCATCCTGTCAATCCATATCAGTGCTACCTAATTTCTCAGCCAGAAATAGAAATTTTGAGTCGTCTGTATTTAGCTTTAGATCAAGCCAACCTCCCAGATAATTGGAAAAATTTCTGGCAGCAATTTCAAACCCTTGATGAAAATCTTTCCCCCCCTGCCTCCCCTGCTTCCCCTGCCCTCTTCTGGGCAACTATTGCCCATCGACAAGGTTTATTTTCTTTACACTACGCCCCAATGGAATTAGGTGAAATCCTCTCACCTATTTGGCAGCGACAACCAGTAGTTTTAATTGGTAGCGCTATTGAACCGGAAACTGAGGCTCCTCTTTTCCGAGAGCGCCTTGGTTTGGACGATTTAACTTGCCTGAAGTTCTCTGCGGATCAAGCAGAAGCAATTCAACTTTATGTACCTTATAAGTTGCCCCTACCCAACACGCCAGAATTCCAAGCGGCATTTATTCACAAAGTCCGCACACTGGTTTGTCTAAGTGCTACAGCACCAGGATTAACGGTTGTCTTGGTGGGGGATGTACCACTCAAGTCTCAAGTTGCGACAATTCTGGCTTCAGAATTTGGTTCGCGGGTGCAAGTAGAAAAAACTTGTTTAGATGAAAATGGTATTTTGATTAGCGGTTGGGAATTTTGGCGAGAACATCAGCGAGTCTTGCCAGCACCCCATCTGTTAATTATTGCTACTTTACCTTTACCATCTTTGGAAAATCCGTTAGTGGCTGGTAGGGTAGCTCGTTATAAGCGATCGCATCAAGATTGGTTCCGTTTATATTTGTTGCCAGCAGCCTTGAGTGAATTACAAAGAGCGATCGCTCCAGTCCGAGAAAGTCAAGGTATTGTTGCTTTACTTGATAGTCGTGTAGTTAATCGCAGCTACGGCGCTCAAATTCTAGCTGCCTTAAGCCCTCTGGCCCGCATTAACTATCTTGACCCCAATCTGTTTTCTAATACCGATGAAGAAAATTCTGCTTAAAGTTCAGTTATCAATGCCCCATGCCCCATGCCCCATGCCCAATTTAAATTTTGTCAACCAAAGTGCGATCGTCTAAAACCAAGCACTATTATCAGTTTATTGCCTCTCGATAGCTATGATTCCTGGCAAGATAAATTTAAATAGAACCTAAGTAAAAATTTGAGTTGCTGATTATGGGTGAAGCAAAGCGTCGTAAAACCACATTAGGGGAAACATACGGTCAAGAGAAAGAGACTCGCATCTTGCCTTGGCTTCCCATCACAAAAAAGCAAGCCGAATTATTTGTCAGTTGGACAAGTCGTGGTGCTTGGATAGGCATTGTTCTTATGGTTGTAGCATGGGCAACTATCCGTTTTATCGGTCCAGCCTTCGGTTGGTGGCAAGTAGTCTACTAAATGCTGCTGTAGAATAACCCTTTCAAGGTGGGTAAAAATTTTGCTCAATAAACTTTAACCTCTTAACTCTGTGTTCTCTGTGCCTCTGCGGTTAAATAAAAGAATTTTTAGCCGCACAGACATGGAGTAGGACACTTGCGTGGGCGGGTTTTCCGAGTTGAGTAAAGTGTCCGTGGTATAGAGAGAAAAAGAGATTTTACCAGTCAACTTAAAAGGCTGGTCTTAAAATTGGAATTTTCCCGCAGGTTTGGTCAGTACATGCTCTACGTCTTAGGTCTATCTTTGTAGTATGTAAAGAAGCACTTTTGACCTGAGATTATGCCCTCCTCTAAAAAACCCCTCACATACCCATCCAGCCACAAAAGCAATCAAGTCGATAACTACCACGGTACTTTAGTCGCAGATCCTTACCGTTGGTTAGAAGATCCTGACTCCGAAGAAACAAGGGCTTGGATTGAGGCACAAAATCAAGTTACTTTTGGCTACTTGAGTGAAATTCCTACTAGGGAAAAAATTAAGCAGCGCCTCACCAAACTTTGGGATTATGAAAAATATGGCATCCCTTTTAAAGAAGGCGAATCTCTACAAGACTGTTCCACCGAACGTTACTTTTATTTCAAAAATGACGGGCTGCAAAATCAAAGTGTTCTCTACACTCTGAAAACCCTCGACGACCAACCCAAAGTTTTACTCGACCCTAATAAACTTTCAGAAGATGGAACTGTTGCTCTTTCGGGATTGTCTATTAGCGAGGATGGTAAACTTTTAGCATACGGTCTATCCGCTTCTGGTTCCGATTGGCAAGAGTGGAAAGTACGCAATATTGAAACTGGTGAAGACCTGCAAGACCATCTGAAGTGGATTAAATTTTCTGGTGCATCGTGGACACATGATAATCAAGGTTTCTTCTACAGTCGCTACGATGAGCCGAATGAAAAAACTCAATTAGAAGATGTTAACTATTATCAAAAGCTCTACTATCATCAACTAGGTAAACCCCAATCAGAAGATGTACTAATCTACCATCGTCCTGACCAAAAAGAATGGGGTTTTAGTGGCGGTGTTACTGAAGATGGACGCTATTTAATAATTTCAATTTGGCTGGGTAGTGACTCCAAAAATTTAGTTTTCTTTAAAGATTTGACTAACCCTAATACTGAAGTCGTAGAACTAATTAACCAATTTGAGGCAGATTACAGCTTTATCGACAATGATGATAGCGTGTTTTACTTTCGCACAGATTTAAATGCACCACGGGGAAAAGTTATTGCAATTGACACGAAAAACCCTGCATCAGAAAATTGGCGAGAAATTATTCCCCAATCAGCAGAAACGTTAGAAAGTGTAGGCATACTCAATAACCAATTTGTTGCTGATTACCTCAAAGATGCTCACAGCCAAATTAAAATATTTGACATCAAAGGTGCGTTTATTCGTGAGGTAGAATTACCTGGACTCGGTTCAGCCGGAGGCTTTGGAGGGAAGCGTCATGATACCGAAACTTTTTATAGTTTCACCAGTTTCACCATACCAGGAACTATCTATCGCTATGATATGGTAACTGGTAAAAGTACCATTTTCCGCCAGCCACAAGTAGATTTTAATCCTGATGATTACGAGACGAAACAAGTCTTTTATCATAGCAAAGATGGTACTAGAGTACCAATGTTTATCACTCATAAAAGGGGCATAAAGTTAGATGGAAATAACCCGACTTATCTCTATGCCTATGGTGGTTTTAATGTCTCAATGACACCTAGTTTTTCTGTGAGTCTTTTGGTGTGGATGGAGATGGGTGGTGTCTATGCTATGCCTAATATACGCGGCGGTGGAGAATACGGCGAAGAATGGCATCAAGCAGGAATAAAAGATAAAAAGCAGAATGTCTTTGATGACTTTATTGGCGCTGCTGAATGGTTGATTGCTAATAAGTATACTAAGACTGAGAAGCTAGCGATCGCAGGTGGTAGTAACGGCGGTTTATTAGTCGGTGCTTGTATAACGCAACGTCCCGATTTGTTTGGTGCAGCAATACCAGCAGTCGGCGTCATGGATATGTTGCGGTTCCACAAATTTACCATCGGTTGGGCTTGGACTTCCGAATATGGTTCAGCAGATAATCCAGAAGAGTTTCCAGCGCTGTATGCTTATTCGCCACTACACAACATCAAAGCAGATACAGCTTACCCAGCAACCTTAATTACCACAGCCGATCATGACGATCGCGTTGTCCCAGCTCATAGTTTCAAATTTGCCGCAGCTTTGCAAGAGGCTCACGCAGGTGATGCGCCAACGCTAATTAGAATTGAGACAAAAGCAGGACATGGTGCGGGTAAACCCACGGCTAAAATTATTGAGGAAGCCGCAGATAAATGGGCTTTTTTGGTGCGTGCTTTGAATGTTGAAGTTTAGGGTTTGATTCATTTATAGGGTGCGTTAATGCAGTGTAACGCACCACATTATTTCCATAAGCGTCAAACTTCCCTATAAATTTTAAAATTATTCATAAACTCTACTTCGATGCTGAATCAAAATAATCATTACTTGATTTAAGCCATCATCTATTTCATAAATGACGCGATATTGACCTACGCGATAACGATAATAACCTGATAGCTCACCTTTCAAAGGTTTTATATTAGGAAAATTACGAGGCTCAATCTTTAAACGTTCAAAACAACGATCTAATTTCTTTTGTAAAGAAGCAGAAGACGACTCGAAAAATTCTTGAGCATCAATACTAATAATAACAATATACTTAATATTTTCGTTGGAGTTCGTCAATAGAAATTACCTTACCTTGTTTAACATTCTTCTTTGCTTTAGCAAGCGCTTCTTTAAAACCCTCTATTTTCAACAATTCTTCAGTTGCTTCATTATCATCTCTTTCTGCTAAATACGCTAAAAAATCAGCAGCGACTAATAATCTTTCTGGGGAGAGTTGATCGACATATTCTTTAATTTGCTGGCGAATTTCTACTGTATTCATAAAATTTTATTGGTATTTAAACACAAAACTCTATATTGATACCATTTATTATAACCGCTCTATGGCACAGTCTCCAATCATTTCACCTGTTGCCTTGAGTTAAATCGCTTGCTGATACCGCTCACCCAACACACTTAATATTGACTGCTTCATCAATTCGATAAACGCGATCGCTTCCACTTCTGGGTAAGATATATCCAAATACTGCCATGTCACTATCTTGAAATGCACCCTTGAGAGATGAATTAGCATTAAATAATTATGTAAAAGCGATCGCTCGTAAAAATAACAAGTTGGAAAATCTGTTGCAATAAGCCATTGATAAAAAGATGTTATCACCCAAATACCAAATTAAAAGGTAATCATGTTAAGCGGTAAGGGTAGAGATAAACAATTATTTACCTTCACCCTTACCGCTTTCTTCCATCTGAGCAAGAAGTTTAATTTTTTGTAACTCTCTTGTACTTAAAACGCGACAGATTGGGCTGTCCCTCTGAGATTGATTGTTGTATAAGTTTGTTTCTGCCCCTGGTTAAATTGAGGAATTACAGAAAAGCGGTTTGTTGTGGTGATTCCTTTAGTTTCAACTTTTGCTTCGATGTTATTTCCAAGGTTTACACGAGGTATGAGCAAGGTAAATGTGGTGTTGCCAGTATCTATTGTCTTTTTAATAGTCACAGTCACTAGTGTACCAATTTCCGTATCTACAGTACGGATCTCATCTCCGGTAAAGTTTAATGTCTCTTTTTGCTGTTGATAGTTGAAAAGGGGCTTACCAGTAAAGCTTGAGGTTGAGTAATTAATAGTGGCTACTTTCTCACCTTTGGAATTATACCCTGTGAAATTATACAAGTTCGGTGTTCTTTGTACTTGAGCTTGAGATTGTAATATAGGTATTGCTGCTAAGGTTATACCTAATGTGAATGATGTAATTAAGTTTCTTGTAAGCATATTTCCAAAAGTTATTGCTAGTTTGACGAAGATATCTACGCCGATGGCATGACAAGGAATAAAACCAATTCTAAAAGTGGATATTCCGGAAAACTTGTCAAATGAAACACATCGCAATTGTTGTTAACATGTTTGTAATAATTTGTAATACAGCGTAGAGTTATATCAGACTTTAAAGTTGGGAGTAGGGAATGGTGAGTGGGGAAAGACCACTTTCATGCTTGATTGTGAAACTTGCTTCATCGGGACTGTCCTTAAAATAGAGAATAAGTGGCAATAAATAATAAAAGGTATTTTTATACCTTTGTTGTAAGCTATTACTCGTAGATGTCTTGCAAATAGGTAAACTTTAAAACCGCCTATTACAGCATAGTGGAAATAAAGCTACCATTGAAAATGGTAAAAAAGCCGAAAATGTAAGTCTTTTGACTTCCAGAAAGCAGTACTAAGGCTTTGTTTTATAATTAGAAATTTTGCATTTCCCATTACTTATGAAGCTACGCTCATATATACTTGTAGGGTTTTTTCTTAGCCTTGTGCTAAGTATTTTGCCTTTTTCGGGCAATTTCACCAATGCTGCAACACCAACAGCAGTCGCACCTGTATCTGCTGTCTCATTCACCCAAGGGGTGCAAAAAACGGTATTGGACAACGGCTTAACGGTGCTAACTAAAGAAGTCCATACTGCTCCAGTAGTGAGCGTACAAGTTTGGTATAAAGTTGGCTCACGTAACGAAGTTAAGGGAGAGAATGGCATTTCTCACCAGCTAGAACATTTAATGTTCAAGGGTACAACTGACCGTCCTGTGCAGTTTGGCAGGTTATTTAGTGCCTTGGGTAGCCAGTTCAATGCTTTTACTAGTTATGACGAAACAGCTTACTTTGGCACAGTGCAACGAGACAAACTCGAAGCATTGTTGACATTGGAAGCCGATCGCATGAAAAACTCCTTAGTTGGCCCCGATCAACTAACAAGTGAAAAGCGGGTGGTAATCTCCGAGTTACAGGGGTACGAAAATTCACCAGGCTATCGTCTGAGTCGGGCAGTGATGCGAGATGCTTTCCCTAATAGAGCATACGGCTTACCTGTAGGAGGCACAAAAGCAGATGTAGAAAAATTCACGGTGGAGCAGGTGCGGAATTATTACCAAACCTATTACAGCCCAGAAAATGCCACCTTGGTGATTACAGGGGATTTTGCCACAGAACCTGTACTCAAAGTTGTTAAAGAAACTTATGGGAAGTTGGCAAAACGAGGGAAAGAGGGCAGGGGAACGCTTTTACGCCAGAACACAGACAGAGGAAATGTCGCCGCGTCTTTGGTTGCTCCCACTACTAAAAAAGCACCGATTGTTTTAAAGCAACCTGGAAGTGCAGCACTATTGCAAGCAGTGTATCCTCTGCCAGATATCAAGCATCCTGATGTGCCGGCAATTGATGTGATGGATGCCATCCTCACAGGTGGACGTAGTTCTAGGCTTTACCAAGCTTTAGTAGAATCTGGACTCGCTAGTTCAGTGAGTGGCAGTGCTTCCGAACTCATCGAACCTGGCTGGTATGAAATTAATGCTACGGCGGCTCCGGGCCAAGAGTTAGGGAAAATTGGCCAAGTGCTTCAGGAATCTTTAGCAAAATTGCAAGAACAGCCAGTTACTACTGAAGAATTGAATCGGGCGAAGACACAACTGCAAGCCTCCTTTGTTTTGGGGAACCAAGATATCACTAGTCAGGCAAGCCAACTGGGATATAACGAAACTGTGGCCGGCGATTATCGTTTTATTGAACAGTATCTGGCTGCGATCGCTAAAGTCACCCCAGCCCAAGTACAGCAAGCAGCAAAAACTTACCTCAATCCGGCCAAACAAACCATCGGCTTCTTTGAGCCAACTCAACCAGATGGGAAACCAGGGGCTTCCAGCGCTGGTTCTGGTCGCACAGTAGAAAATTTCAGCCCTGGTAAGCCTGTAGATCCAGCAGAACTGGCCAAATATCTGCCACCTGCCACATCAGCGACAGATTCGGGCAAACAATCATTACCAGAAGAGTTTACCTTAAATAATGGTTTGCGGGTTTTGCTTTTACGCGATCGCAACCTCCCCACCATTAATCTGAGTGGACAAATTGACGCTGGTAGTGAATTTGACGGCAATCAAAAAGCTGGATTAGCGAATTTGACTGCGGTCAATTTAATGAATGGGACGCAAACTAAAAATGCTCTTACCCTAGCAAAGACCTTAGAAGACCGGGGAGCCGATTTGAATTTTGGTGCTAGCCGTGAGGGAGTTAGCGTTAGCGGTGAGGGACTTTCACCAGACTTGCCGATATTGATTCAAACTCTGGCAGATGTATTAGAAAACGCCACTTTCCCAGCCGACCAATTAGAACTCAGTCGCCAACGGGCGCTGACAAGTCTCAAAGTCCACCTAGATGACCCCAGAGGTTTAGGAAGACAAGTATTTCAGCAAGCAATTTACCCGGAAAATCATCCATTCCATAGCTTTCCTACAGCCGAAAGTTTAAAGAGTATTACTCGTGATGATTTGCTTGGTTTCTACCAGACACACTACCGACCAGATAACACAACGATCGCAATAGTTGGAGACTTTGATCCAGTTAAGGTAAAACCTTTGTTAAATGAGGCATTTGGCAAATGGTCAGCCACAGGTAAGCCACCTGTTCTCAAAATACCATCCGTGCCACTTCCGCAAACTTTGACACGCTTAAACAAAGTGATACCTGGCAAATCCGAAGCTGTTACCTACATCGGCTACAACGGTATCTCTCGGAAAGACCCACGTTATTATGCAGCACGGGTACTGAATCAAATTTTAGGTGGTGATACCTTAGCGAGCCGTTTGGGTACGGAAGTGCGCGATCGCCAAGGTCTAACCTACGGTATCTATAGTGGTTTTGCCGCCGGAATCAATCCTGGCCCGTTCTTGATTCAGATGCAAACTGCTCCTGGTGATGCCCAAAAAGCGATCGCTAGTACTCTCGCCTTACTCAAACAGTTGCGCGAACAAGGAGTGACTGAGGCTGAATTTAACGCAGCAAAACGCTCAATTACTAATAGTTATCCTGTGGATTTAGCTAATCCTAGTGATGTATCAAGCATTATTTTGGATAATGCTGTCTTAGGACTTTCACGCTCAGAAATCCGAGACTTTCCCCAGAAAATACAAGCAGTCACAATGGCTCAGATGCAACAGACAATTGAAGATTTAATTAAGCCGGAAAGTCTGATAATTGTCACTGCTGGCCCTGGAGAGACTGTACCCAAGGGCAGCTAATTACCTCAACCCAAAACACAAAGGTGCTAAAATTTGCTTTACGCCTTTGTGTTTTAGCTTAGGGCTATTTCGTTCTAGAGATAATACTTATTTGAATGAATTATTTTGTCGAAAAATGATGATTAAAATTAGTATAAAATCCCTCAGCAGAAAGCCTATTCTTCCACAGGTTTCGGCACTCATGCTGCAAATCTAAGAATTCTTGGTCTGAAATATTGCTATGGAATTCAGCTACTTTCTCTGCAATATGTGAGATTTCCTTCTCATCTATCCATACGCAATATTTTTTCCAGTCTATTATAGACTCGTCAGGTAAAACGCAGTCTGTATCAATAAAAATTGGAATACGACCACAACTGAGGATTTCATATAGTCGAATAGAATAGTTTGCAGAACCACGACAACACAAAATGTAGTCACTCTCAACCATATTTTTCACATATTCAGCACGAGCCTTCTGTCTTTGCTCTACATCTTGTGTATTTAGAAATACTGTTTCGTTTTTGATGATAAAGTTTGTATTTACTAAAGAGGGGTTTTCTGCAAGTACTTTCAGAGCCTGACTACGCAAAATTTGTCCTTTGTAAGGCGAAACTCCAAGCTCTAATGATTTGGTTAACATTACCCCGTGAAATAAAACCGTTTTTAATTTCTTTTCCCATGAATCCGGTACTGCTAAACCACAAAATCCAACAACAGGTTTCTCAGATTTATGCCTGAGAGACATTTGCCCTCCTAAATATTCTTCAACAAAATCTTCAGTAAAAGAAGGCATAATAATATCTTTTTGCTTCCTTTTTGACCGATATTTTGCCATTCGCATTACTATTGAATTCTTAATAGGAATTTCTTCGGCGCAACAATCACCTGCGAAAAAAACAACTAATTCTTTGCCGCTATTAGCTACTTTTTCAGCAAATTCAATAGATAGATTTTCTGCTTCTTTATTAACTTTACTTTTCCAACTTTCTCCTCTGATTGCTCTCCAGTTTATAGGCATGATAACTAAGTCAGCTTCCTTTAAGGAAGTCATTTTAAAAAGGGAATTACTTAGCTCTATATACTTGCTGTACAATCTAGACCAAGGATATTTTTCAGTAGGGATAAACTGTTTCCAGAAAGGATAAAGCATTGGAACTGGCTCTATTCCTTTCGGAAGATAATTATCATCAGAATAGATGTTTAATTGCATATTGAAACGTGAGTTTGACTAGTTGAATAAATAATTGACATATTTCACAAAAAATTTAATTAATTTCAAACAATCTTTGGTAAAATTGCTTTTTATATTAATCTTTTGTGAAAATATACGTAATTCCTGGAATTTAAAGCTAATTTAGTTATCCCGAATTTCTCACAAGTGATAAATCCGCGATAAGCATCACAACACTGCTCTACCACCGCGATGGTGGAAGTAGCTTTTCGAGAAACCAATCAAAGACTCCTCATAGGTTTTAAGGGAATATATTGATTATAATCTCATAAAAGAAAAATGCTAATCAGGGTAAAGGTATTTAAATTTTTTTGATCGCAACCAAGGTTAAAAACCAACGGAAAATCAGTATTTATATCGTTTGGTTTAGTTTCTCAGACTCAAAGCGATGTCTAGGACGGGCTATTACGCTCGATAGCATCTGACTCGCTACCGCTTCTCTACAAAGACGCTACGCGAACGCTATCGGGCGTCGCTAAAACTGTGTTAATAAGCAGCTATTAAGCCGACTATTTTTGATAATATCTAGCTCAATACTGCTCGGTTAAGGAATTTCTTGGTTGAGGCAAGCAGGGGGAGCAGGGGGAGAAATGGAGGCTGGCGTTGAGTTTTTGCCTCCCCTGCCTCCCCTGCTTCCCCTGCCTCCCCTGCTTATCCGAGCAGTATTGATATCTAGCTCATAGCAATGCCTGGGTTTTTGCTAGCCAACGTAGATGAAAGTGCTTTTAAATCAATACATTTAGATTAATTCTTGATCCACTCTAACCCTCCTTTTTAATGAGGGAACTAGAGCAAATTTTACTCCTAACTCCTGCTGTATATTAGACCTCTTGCAAAAGTCTCATCAGGGTGGGACAAGTAGGTTATATCAATTTAATGCGAAGCTGCACTTTAGGAGTAACTCTCTATTCTTGGCTATCTTGGCGGTTCGTTTAATATTCTGTGCATCTTTATACAGAATTGGTATTAGAGCTTTCTTGACATCTATGACCTACAAAAAAGTAAGGAACCTCGCAAATGCTGTATTACGCACAGTCAATTACCAAAGCGTTCAGCTTTTGGTCTCACAGAGGAGCGATGTCTCCGACGGGCTATTCGGCGTCGCAACAAGCTTTATTTAGCGCAGCCTCAACAAGCAACGTTATGATAATTAATCGTCTAATAATAAATAAGTTGGCACAAATAAACCTCAATAGTACGGAGATGATTAATCGCCTCTGTAGAGCAGTCAAAAATCATTGAACTATAGACTTTGGGCTATGGACTCTTGAGAGTGGACTGTTAGGTGCTGCACCCAACCAAAATCAGCCGTTGTACAAATTGACACAAGGATAATTGAAGTGACTAAGACTAACTCAGACTTTCTTACCTCCACCGATCCAGCGATCGCGGAGTTAATCAACGAGGAACTACAGCGTCAACGAGATCACTTGGAGTTGATTGCTAGCGAAAACTTTACCTCTGCTGCTGTACTAGCCGCTCAAGGTTCAGTACTGACAAATAAATATGCCGAGGGATTACCTGGTAAACGCTACTATGGCGGTTGTGAGTATATCGACAAAATTGAGCAGCTAGCAATCAATCGTGCTAAACAGATATTTGGGGCGGCTCATGCGAATGTGCAACCTCATTCTGGCGCACAAGCCAATTTTGCAGTGTTCCTATCGCTGCTGCAACCAGGAGACAAAATTATGGGGATGGATTTGTCTCATGGGGGACATCTCACCCACGGTTCACCTGTAAATGTCTCAGGTAAGTGGTTCCAAGTTAGCCACTACGGTGTCAGTGAACAAACAGAACAACTTGACTACGATCAAATTCGAGAGCTGGCGCTGAGGGAGCGTCCTAAGCTCTTGATTTGTGGTTATTCAGCTTATCCCCGGATAATTGATTTTGAAAAGTTCCGTAGTATTGCTGATGAAATCGGCGCTTACTTACTTGCCGATATTGCTCATATCGCTGGTTTGGTCGCTAGTGGTCTTCATCCCGATCCGATTCCTCATTGTCATGTAGTAACAACAACTACACATAAGACTTTACGCGGCCCTAGAGGTGGTTTAATTTTAACCAGCGACGCAGAACTAGGCAAAAAGCTAGATAAATCTGTTTTTCCTGGTAGCCAGGGCGGGCCATTAGAACATGTCATTGCTGGAAAAGCAGTAGCTTTTGGAGAAGCCCTAAAGCCTGAGTTTAAAACCTATTCTGCCCAAGTGATTAAAAATGCTCGTGCTTTGGCAGAACAATTACAAAACCGGGGTTTAAAGCTAGTATCCAATGGTACTGACAACCATTTAATCCTAGTGGATTTACGCTCTGTCGGTTTAACTGGTAAACAAGCAGATCAGTTAGTTAGTACTGTGAATATTACTGCTAACAAAAATACTATACCCTTTGATCCGCAATCACCATTTGTTACCAGTGGACTGAGGTTAGGTTCGCCAGCAATGACCACGCGAGGTTTAGGAGAAGCAGAATTTACCGAGATTGCAAATATTATTAGCGATCGCCTGCTTTCTCCAGATTCCGACGTAGTAACCCAAGATTGTCGGCAACGGGTAGCAGCATTGTGCGATCGCTTCCCCTTATATCCTCACCTAGAAATTCCTGTACCAGCATTAGCCTGAGATGATAATTAGTTAGGAGTTAAGAGTTAAGAGTGATGAGTTTTAAGTTTTGAACTCCTAACTCCTAACTTCTAACTCCTAACTCCTAACTTCTAACTCTTAACTATTCCTTCCAATGAGTGCAGAAATTATTTGTGTTGGTACTGAACTGCTGCTAGGAGATATCCTCAACGGCAATGCTCAATTTTTAGCGCAACAATTAGCGCAGCTAGGAATTCCCCACTACTATCAAACAGTGGTTGGGGATAATCCAGAACGCTTGAAGCAAGTTATAGAAATTGCTATTTCCAGAGCGCAAATTCTCATTTTCACTGGTGGACTCGGCCCAACACCAGATGACCTCACCTGCGAAACCATCGCCGATTTTTTTAAAGTCCCGTTGGTAGAACGTTCTGACATCATCGAAGACATAACCCAAAAATTCGCCCAACGTGGTCGGGTTATGTCACCAAGTAACCGCAAGCAAGCTTTGATTCCCCAAGGTGCAGAAATTCTCCCCAATCCCACTGGAACAGCACCCGGTATTATTTGGCAACCTCGCCCTGAAATCACGATTTTTACATTTCCCGGTGTTCCCAGTGAAATGCACCTAATGTGGGAAGAAACAGCCGTGCCATTTCTCAAAAGTCAAGGTTGGGGTAAAGAAATTATTTACAGCCGGAGTTTAAAGTTTTGGGGTATTGGTGAATCTGCTTTGGCGGAAAAAGTTGCTTCCTATTTGAAGTTGCCAAATCCGACAGTAGCCCCTTATGCAGGTAAAGGGGAAGTAAGATTGCGAGTTTCTGCTAAAGCCACTTCTGAAGCAGCCGCAGAAGACCTAATTGCACCTATTGAAAAACAACTTAAAGAAATTGCCGGACTGGATTTTTACGGCGTTAATAATGATACTCTTGCTTCTGTAGTTGGTCAGTTGTTGCGGGCATCAAAAGAAACGCTTTCAGTGGCAGAATCTTGCACTGGTGGCGGTTTAGGGCAAATGTTGACTGAGATTTCTGGGAGTTCAGATTACTTTTGGGGTGGAGTAATTTCTTATGACAATTCGGTGAAGGTTGGACTATTGGGGGTTAACCAGGAAGATTTAGATAAATTTGGGGCAGTAAGTGCTACTGTTGCAGAGCAAATGGCTGTTGGAGTTAAAACCCGCCTTGCAACAACTTGGGGATTGAGTATTACTGGTATTGCTGGCCCAACTGGAGGGACAGATACTAAGCCGGTGGGTTTAGTTTATATTGGTTTAGCTGGGCCAAAGGATGAAGTGGCAAGTTTTGAGTATCAGTTTGGTACAGTGCGAGGACGCACTTTAATTCGTCATGTGAGCGCGAATGCAGCATTGGATAATCTGCGGCGGAAGTTGTTGACGAGGTAGGATTTGTATTATTTTTGTCATACAAATCGTATGACAAACGAAACTATTTAAAATCTAATGTTATAAGAATCGTGTTTGATTTTTGAAATTATCTATGTGGGCGGGGAGTGGGGAGTAGGGAATTAAGAATTAGGCTTTTCAATCTGTACCGAGCTTTTTCAAAAATCAAATATTAGTCCTATATGTTAAAAAACTCAATTAAGAATTACGAATTACGAATTATGCAGGTATGAGCAAAACTCCCATTCTTCAGCCAAATCACTCATACACTTTCAGAAGCTATTTTGAGACTTTGCGTCTACGCACTTTTGTGTAGAGGTTGCGATCCAATACTGCTCAATTAAGGATTTTTAACTCGGAATTTGGTTTGGGGAAAAGGTTAAAGGTTTTTTCTTTCCCCTTTCCCTTTTCCCCTTAACCGACAAGTATTGGGTTGCGATCATCTTTGCTAAAAAATCTTAACATCGGTATTCAGGTTATTTGATTAAAGCCAAATCACAGTTTAACTTTTTGTTAATAGAATCTATAACCTTAGCTTCTGCTGGTGTAATTATCCCGTCTAGATGAGCAATTTTTGGACATTGCGCCAGTAGAGGTACGGCAAAATCACTTTCAATATTAGTTTGAGGTGTTAGTACAGCTAAATTTACTAGTGCTTCTAACTCAATTTCTTGTTGCCAATCTGGTAAATCTTTACCTGTTATTCTACCGTATATTTTGACAATCTTAAAAGATTGAATGCCTAAATTAACTAATCCATCACAAATAAGTGGAACTACTAACTGTTGTACTGGAACTTCAATTGATTCCAGCATTATCTGTAGACAATTTTGTTTTATGGAGCGATTTAAGATAGCTTGCTCCAAGTAAGGAAGCTTTGTTGTCTAGCCCATAAGATAACAATTATTTATGTATAAATAATTATACGTATGAAAGAATGTTTGAAAAATATCATATTTTAGTTCGGAATCGCTAAAATTCAGTACCCAGAGGCGTATTAACAAGAGATAATAATAAACTCACACCACCCTTAGCTGTTCTCCCGTCAACCATTACAGAACTTATTCTGGCTTGGTTTAGGTAATTCAGTTGACAGTCACAGGGTCAAATTTTGCAAGTTGCTCTGAACCAAACCATGAAAACATCTACCAAATTGCTAACTCGCCTGGACTATTACTACCAGCAAATCAAAACGATCATTCTGACTCGCCAGAATCCAATTACTGGTTTACTACCTGCGAGTACAGCGATTACAGCCCACGGTGATTATACTGATGCCTGGGTGCGAGACAATGTTTACAGCATTTTAGCAGTTTGGGGTTTAGGACTTGCATACCGCAAGATTGACGACGACAAAGGACGCACCTATGAATTAGAACACAGTGTCATCAAACTAATGCGCGGGTTGTTGTTTGCAATGATGCGACAAGCTCATAAAGTAGAGACATTTAAACATACTCAGTCGCTACTAGATGGACTGCACGCCAAATATAATACCGCGACCGGTGACATTGTTGTTGGTGATAATGAATGGGGACATTTGCAACTTGATGCCACATCTATATTTTTGCTGATGTTGGCGCAAATGACGGCAGCAGGATTGCCAATAATTTATAGCATTGATGAAGTTAATTTTGTCCAAAATTTGGTTTACTACATTGGACGAGCCTATCGCACACCAGATTACGGCATTTGGGAACGCGGTAATAAAATTAATCGTGGTAGTGCTGAGTTAAATGCCAGTTCTGTAGGCATGGCAAAAGCTGCTTTAGAAGCTATCAACGGACTGGATTTGTTTGGTGTGCGTGGTAGTCAAGCATCGGTAATTCATGTGCTACCAGATGAAATTGCCCGCGCCCGAATTACTTTAGAATCCTTATTACCGAGAGAATCTGGTTCCAAAGAAATTGATGCGGCGCTGTTAAGTATTATTAGTTATCCTGCCTTTGCAGTGGAAGATTTGGAGTTACGCGATCGCACTTTAAACGATATCATCAATAAACTCGCAGGTAAATACGGCTGCAAACGCTTTCTACGTGATGGACACCAAACCGTTTTAGAAGATAATCATCGCTTACACTACGAACCGTGGGAACTCAAACAATTTGAGCATATTGAATGCGAATGGCCGTTATTTTTTACTTATTTAGTCCTAGATGGATTATTTCGCGGCGAACAAGAACAAGTTAAAAAATACCAAAATCTTTTAGAATCATTACTTATCGAACAAAACGGCTTGCGTTTATTGCCAGAACTTTATTATGTTCCAGCCGAAAACATAGAAGCAGAAAAGTTTGCACCCCAAACGCAACCACGTTTACCCAATGAAAATATTCCCTTGGTGTGGGCGCAGAGTTTATATTTTCTTGGTGAAATGTTGAGTGAAGGTTTAATTGCGGTTGGTGATATCGACCCTTTAGGAAGACATTTGTGTGTGGGCAAACAGCGCGAGGCGTTGGTACAAATTGCTTTATTAGCAGAAGATGAAAATTTACAAACAAAACTAGAAGTTCACGGAATTGAAGCGCAAACACCCACCCAAGTAGAACCGATTCAAGTGAGGAAAGCTGGAGAATTTTCAGCTATGTATACCCAAATTGGACGTAACGATAAACTTGGTTTAACTGGACGACCAGTGCGAAGGTTGCGGAGTTTAACAACATCTAGAATCTTTCGGATTAGCGGTGAAACAATTGTATTTTTGCCTTCATTTTCCGACTCTCAACAGTTTTACTTAACCCTTGATTACCATTTTTTACTGGATCAAATTAGAAGCGAACTAGCTTACATTCAAAAATATTGGAGTGATTTAGGTCGTCCTACCTTGACTTTAATGTTGACGCATACCATGTTAGAAGCCGGTTCAGAAGCATTACTAGAATTGATGCAAGAACTGAAAGATGGTGTTTGTAACGGTGTGCGGGTGAAATTAGGGCGGTTAAATCAGCTAATGCTGACAGCTGGAATCCAAAGAATTGATTTTCTACCCAATGCAGAATTCTCGCGATCGCCAGTAAAAAATGCTAGCCCACGTTGCTATTATCTAGCTTATCATCCTGAGAAAAGCTGGCGTTTAGGACATACCCAAGAATTTCAAATGGAGTATGAAACTAACTTGGGGTTATTACTTTCTTATCTGCGCTCATCAGAGAATATCTACGAGCAAATCGAGTTATTGCAAACTTTAACTCGCTTGCAGGGAATGGAATTTGATACAGGATATGGTGGCCCAGGATATCGCGTTACCGTTGCTGATTTACTAGATGAAGTTTATACCAAAGCTGGAGATTTAGGCATTTGGGCAGTAGTGCGTCGGGCTGCTGGGCTACGACAAATGGTTGATATCAGCCTATCAGATGCAGTCACAAGTATTTTGGTACGGGGTAAACAAATTGCTGTGGGTAAAGCTTACAGTGAAGCGTCCTTAATTACCGTACCCATGTCCCACGATGAGATTGCCGATAAAATTAATCATTTTTGTCGTGAGGATATCCGCGATCGCGTCCTCACTCAAGAGATTTTAATCTATGTTGGTATTTTAATTCGCTCAGAACCCGAACTATTTCAGGGACTACTAACGCTGAGAGTCGGCTATCTCATCTTATTAATCACCAGCGAACTAGCGCGAGAATTGCATGTCACTCAAGATGAAGCTTATGATCGCTTAATGCAACTTTCACCCTTTGAAGTTAAAGTGCGCTTGCGTCAGGTATTAACTGGATATACTGGCATGAGTAACCTGTTACGCCAGCAAGAATCACTGCACGTCAAACAAAAAGAAAGTGATATTGCTTGGGTAGTGCTACCAGGAATCGGCGAAGGAATAGAAGTTCCGCCAGGTGGTTGGCGGCGGTTTCGCCAAGCTGAGGGTGCAACGGGGCGCGTACCAAAAGAATTTTTTAAGCAAGTTTGGCTATTAATGCAACATTGCAAGGGTTTAGTAATTGGCGATAAGCTAGAGCGCCGCAATCGTTTAGATAGTGAGATAATGTTGTCGGAAATGACAGCTGGGGAAAGAAATTTTGCTCTGTTAGTTGAGCATTTGCTGAATAAAATTGAAGCTCCAGAATATCGACAAGTAAATATTGAAGCATTAATAGAATTATCTGCGATCGCAGCCAATAATCCTAAGCTGCAAATTGAAGAATATATTGTGTTGGATGTGTTAATTGGTCATGCAGTGCGATTGGCGTGGCTGGAAAACCATACTCATCGCAGCGATCGGTATGACGAGGATAAGGCGAGTGCGTGGCGATCGTTTTATAATACTTCACCTAGAGATTGCGCTAGTTATATTTTGAAGGCGTTCAGGTTCTTGACGGAATTTGTGAAAGATTTTTAAACGCAGAGGGGCGCAGAGGGAAACGCAGAGGAGCGCAGAGGATGAGAGAGAATGATTTGAGTGGAGTGATTATTGGTTGTGCGATGAGGGTGCATACTGCTTTGGGGCCTGCCTTGTTGGAGTCGGCTTATGAGGAGTGCTTGGATTATGAGTTGAAGAAGGCCGGGTTGAATGTTGGTAAACAAATTCCATTGCCTTTGGTTTACCAAGAAGGGGTAAAAGTAGCGAAGAGCTAATTGGGGTAAAAGTAGCGAAGAGCTAATTTGCCGCCACATGACGGCTGAAAATCTTACCCAGATTAGGTTTCAGAAAAAATCAAGCATTAGCAGCATCAATTTGTAATCGCTCGTTCATATCCAGTCGAAAAGTGCCGTAAGGGTTAACATGTAACCAAATCAACGGTGATAATGCGCGGAAATCTTCTTTTCTCATCTGCTTCATCCAAGTGGCTTCTGCCAAAACCCTTTGAATCATTAGGGTATTGATGTAAACAAGGCTGATTTGCAGCAGGTGCAGGCACAAAACCGATAATTCTTGTTCATCCAGGCGGTTAGTAGCAATTTCACTGTTTTTGCCGTAAAAAATAAAACCATTAGCACTATTCCAGTTTTCCACCACAGTCAGCCCTTCATTAATCTCACGCCGTAATGCTTCAGAGTTGAGGTAGTGACAGAGAAAGATAGTTTTAACCGCTCTACCTAGCTCAGAAAGTGCTTTTTGTGTCGGATGTTGAGGAGAAGAACGGCTAAAACGTTTCAAAATCGTGTCTGCTTCCGCCGTTCCTAAACGTAAAGCAGTAGTATATTTAATCATCTGGTCATACTGTTGGCGAATCAGTTCCCAATCAATCGCTTTAGTCAGTACAAGTTGTAAATTAGGAAAATCTTGTTTTTGTCCAGCACTGGGTAGATATAACTTTTGGGAGCCGATGCGCTTGATCCGAGGCATCAACTCAAAGCCCAGTAAACGGCAGAAGCCAAAGGCAATTTCATTTTGACCGTGGGTGTCTACATAGTTTTTCTTTACCTTCATATCAGTGCAATGACGTAAGAGACCCTCAATCATTGCTGCCACCTCCGAAGAAGAACAGGTCTTAAGTTGAGAGTAGATGCAGGCAGATTTTTTCTCAACGTGCCAATAGATCATCACTCCCCGACCTCCATAACGGATGTGCCATTCTGTCATCAAATTTTGATCCCACAGTTGTTTATCCACCCGTCGTTCGGCATTAACATAAATGCGGTGGATAATTTGAATGAGCAACTCCACCAAACTGTCGGTAATCTCCTGGTTGCGTTGCCAACAGAAAGCGGCAACCAATGTGTAACGAATTTTCGCAGGATGACGACGCAGTTCGCGGGGTGTTTCTGCACTTGCCCGCCGACGGTAGTGAGTAATAATTTTGGGGGGAACGTTAGCAAACAGTTTGGTCGGTAGTCCCAAATCCCGGATACATTCAAGTTTGGAGACTTCTTTGAAGATACTCTTGAGACTGGTACGACCGGGGTCTGTTTTGAGAAAATTGAAGACTGACTGTTTAAATTGGCTCTGGTCATCATCTAGAGCATCTTGAGTATTGAGAAGGGCATCCATTTTGGTCAGCGTTCCCGATTCAATTTGCTTGAAGATGCCAGCACAGAATTGTTTTTCAGTAGTGACGACCGCAGACCGAATCAGCCGTTCTACCGCTTCAGGTATTGGTGGTTCTAACTTTAACTGCCGTAAACGTTGATACACTGCTGCTTCTAATGAGGAGGCTTGACGGTCGTATGCCAAAACAAATTCGCACAACCAAGCAATCAGTTCTGTTTTGTCTTGTGGATTGAATTCTCGAAAACCAAAGAATTCACGGATTTCAGCGCGATGACGTTCAATAGTGCGTCCATTAAACGAGTATTCACCATATTGTTTTGGCGAGACGGAGAGAAGTCTCGCAATGTAAGAAACAATCTGTTTGGGAACTTCCTGTTTGGTGCGGGGAAATTTTGCTTCCATCTGGAAGAATTTCAGTAGCACAGCAAAGCCCAAGCGATTTTCCTCATTTTTATTTGACAGCAGTGCCATTTCTGTTGGCAGGAGCGTAAAATTTTCTACCAGTTCTTCTGCATCCCATTGACGTTTCACTCCTTACCGTTCCTCACCCTAGCCATAGGATACAAAAGTTTATCTAATTATCGTATCAGCTAAAGTATAAGTTATTTGATACACTAAAATTGAACTCAACTCCTGATACAAACTACCCCATATGTATCACTGGGAAGCGTGCTTGTCCTCCTGAAGATTGTGGTGGTTCTTGGGGCTATGCAGAGTTACTCTCAATAATTACTTCACCGTCACATCCAGAATACGAAGAGAGGATGGAGTGGGTAGGTGAAGGCTTTAGTCCAGATACCTTCGACATTAATGAAGTTAATCAAAGGTTACAAGAATTCAAATAATTTACTGATATCTCCAATAACAGTTTTGGTAAGTAAATTAGCTTTTTTTTCTGAAATGCCTTCTAGATATGCTTTTCAGCCATTGCGTGGCGGCAAATTCTCTCTTCGCTACTTTTACCCCAATCCGGCGCTCCGGGAAATAAGCTTTCAAAAAACTCAACTACGGGTTCAATTTTCCTTGAGTATTCTTGGGATGCACGATACTTGATTGACTGAGATAGCTGGATTAGGCGATTATTTTCAGGAAGTCCAAACACATACTCAATTCCAGTTTGAGATTCACACCATGCCATAATCTCTTCTCTAGAATATGCACTATCTCCTCGAATAGTAATTTTTACATTATTCCATCGCAAGCGTATTATTTTTATGACTCGTTGTAATTCTTCTAATCCCCATGCTGCCGGGTCTAAGTTAGATGCACGAAGTTTTGCGGCTAGTATTTGTTTACCGCAGAAAATATAAAGTGGAGCATAACAATATCCTTTATAATAAGGATTAAAAAATGTTTCTTCTTGCAAACCATGTACTAAATTATCCGTAACATCTAAATCCACGATTATCTGCCGTGGTGGCTTTTGATAGGATTCTAAAAATAGCTCAACTAATAGTGTTTCTATCGCTGATGAATCATATTCAATACGGTGATACCGACTATTTTCTTTTGAAGTTACCTCTTCTGGACAATGTTCGAGACGATTTAAGGTACTTTTTCCTGCCAAATTAAATGATTCTCGCTTTGAATTAATCACTTTTCCAACTGTCAGCGCAAATATTGGGTCGTGACGTAGAGTTTCATGGTCATTTATATCTTCATAACCCATGATTAAGCCATATATCCTTTGTGCAATTAAGCTGTGAACTGGATGTAAAACTTTATTTGGCTCTCGGTAATCTTTGAAACATGCTGCCAGCCGTGATGTTATTTCTCTTTTTCTGTCTAGTTCCGCAATTAGTATTAATCCTGCATCAGATGTTACAGGCTCACCCTTGAAATTAACTACAACTGGACGTGACTCTACTTGTCCAAATACGAACTGTTCCGGTATACAATGATTTTTATTTGGGGTCATGCTTTAAACTGCTGGAATTGTTTTGCAATATACATTTTGGCAGTTTTTGACCCCTATTTCTTCAAACTTCGTGAGAAATCCGGGTAATGCTTGGTCTAAAAGTGCGTGAGACTGATTGAGTAGTTGGAGTAGTTGTTGCAGTTGTTGGGTCATGGTGCAAGCTCACTAAATATTTTTTCTAGTAGCCAGTTCGTGAAGTCGAGGGGAGATAGCAGAATGTTGATCGCTCTTACACGATTAGCTTTTTTCCCAGTTCGCCCAAAATAGAATCAATCTCTTGGGTCAAGTCGGTATCGTCTGGCGTAACTTCTGGCTTTTGCTGTGCAAGGACAGCCAAGCCGCGAATCGCTCCCAAATATCCCTGCTTTTGGTTTTGCCAGTGCTGATTAATTCCCTCTGCTAATTCGGCATCTCTCACAGCCAAGTTATTTAGAATCAGTTGGTTTTTGACTTGGGCGATCGCGTCCACCAATTCAATCTCTTGCCCTGCCTGTTTCGCTAATTGGTCAATTAGGGTGAGTTGAGCATTGGGTATTGGGGATTGGGTAGCAGATGTTAGATGTTGCTGCTGTTGGGGCACAGAGAGAGTGCTTTGTGGCTGTTCTGTTGCTGGTTCAATCTCTTGCTGTGGAGAAATTTCGGGTAACTCTAGGGTGTTTTTTGGCTGGAAGTGTGAAGCGATCGCTTCTAAATCCGCTTCTGAAACTGCCTTTAAAGTATCGAAATCTTCAGGGCGAACATGGCTTAAAGCTAGTCTCAGTCCTTGCTCTGTGGTCATGTATTTTAGGCAAGCATCATGAATGCTGATTGTGTCTGCCGTTGCAGTAACCTTTTTTCGTGTTGCCATGATTTACGCTCCCTTTTGGATTTTTTGGATTTGCCCGAATGCTTGCTGATAGCGATATCTAGAAAAATCATTCGGGTTTTTGGCGATATAGCCTTTGACTCGTTCTGACCGTCGTAGCTGTGCCATGAGACGACCTACACGGCTCAAAACCCATGCTTGATAGGGTGATAAGGGTGATTCCCGGTCGTAACTGCCATCGTGGTTTTTGGGGTAAGCATCTCTGAAACTGGGAATTCTCCAGAAGGCTAAATTTTCCCAAGTGACCAAGGTCGAACGGCTAACACCCAAGACCTCAGCTAAATATGTCTTGGTAGATGGAAAATCAAGAAATGAGTCTAAGTCTGTAGAATGTTTGCTCCGTCTAGGTTTCATGGGTTGACTACAGTAATCAATGTGAATCAATGGTTAATTGGCTATCAATCGATAGAGTAAGCAGCAAAATGTAACGTCTAATCGCTAAACCCCTTGCTGTGTAAGTCACTGGGGTACTCGTAGGACGCTAATTATTGGCTTGTTGTTGATCGATTAGCTATGGTGTTACTATAGCATAGTCCACATAAATAGCATATTCATAATATTAAGCATAATGACTATGTTTAAGCTCAGTGACATAATTAGGTTATTGAGCGGGTTTTTTAATGTGTCAGAACAAAAGCAAGTTGCTTACAGAATGTTTATGTCTGAATCTTTGAGAGCGAAATTTAAATCTCTCTGCGCTCTCAAGCAGCTCAGTATGAATGAGGTTTTGGTTGAATTGGTAGAAAACTGGATCAAGGAATCTGAAAGCAAATCAGATAGAGACAAAGGGGCTGCATGACCGAGAATGACAATATAAAACGCTCTAAAGGTAAATTTGACCCAGTTACAGAAACTAGAGATTGGTCTATGGCTGCAACTGAGGATCATTGCAAGCGAATTGCTAGAAATACAGGTAAACGACTAATCGAAATCATCGATATAGAAGACGACATTTTGCCAATAGTTTGTATTTTTGAGGATTACAAAGATGAGTGAGACAGCAACACTAATACCACTAAATGCATTTATCCCAGTCTTTGGAGCCATCAGCGATCGTAACTGGGCACAATTCAAGGTACTTGAAAGAGAGTTCGCTGATAATCATGGCGTGGAAACTTGGGCGGATGTTTTAAACTTCCGCATCATGCCTGCGCTGGAACCTGAAGCTAAAACATGGTTGCTAGTCCAAAGATGTAGCCAGGGTATTAAATCGGTAAAAAAGATTTCGTGATATTGGCGATCGCTCAACTTCTTACTGTCCAGTCTCAACATACAGAAATACTCAATAGCCACACTCAAATACTCAATAACCACACTGCTGATCTCTCCCAACTTAAATCAGATGTCGGTGAAATTTTGCGGATACTGCGCGATCGCAATGGGGGGAGTAGCTTATGAAAAATTTTTCATGGGGTCAAGTGAAGGCGATCGCAAAAATTAACAGAATTTTCTTGGTAGATTCTTCCAGACACTAAATGACCGCATAGCGCCTATTAGGTAAAAAATCGTATATGTAAAAATCTTACACAAACACATCGCATAGACAAAAAACCCTACACCGTAAGACTTTGCGATCGGTTTAGATTACAATCAAGGCAGCTTTTTGTATAAAAAAGTCAAAAAAAAGTTCCACCGCCGAAGCAGCAGAACGAAAAAAACTTAATTCCATGATATCTGGGATATCTGGGGTTCCTGAAAAATTTTTCAGGAAGTCGATTAAAAATTTTCTTCGGTGGTGGGTTTTTCAGAAACGATAAAAACCCATGAAAAAACCCCTCAACAATTTTGAAAGAAAACAGAGGTTCGTAAGACTCATTCTACAGCAAAGTTCTACTACAACACAATTAGTAAAGCAAAGCCGATGCAATAGTCTCACAGACTCTCTAAGCATTCTCGAAAACTCAGGTTACACAG
This sequence comes from Nostoc commune NIES-4072, assembly GCF_003113895.1. Taxonomy (NCBI): domain Bacteria; kingdom Bacillati; phylum Cyanobacteriota; class Cyanophyceae; order Nostocales; family Nostocaceae; genus Nostoc; species Nostoc commune. The sequence goes on from NZ_BDUD01000001.1 coordinate 464,813, forward strand.
GCGATTTAGCGATTTTCGTCTTGGCTAATCTCCAAAGTTTGGAGGTGGAAGCGTGAGAGAAAATTGTCAATTTTGCAACGGCGAATTTCGATTAAACGTTGTCGCTTGTCGGCGAACGAGAACCAAATATCTAAGGGCTGGTTGCTGTGATGGCGCGTTGCGTCCTTGCCCTGAACCGGCTGAGTTATTGCGATCGGCCAAGCTCACTCAAGATGAGCGCGATTACTTACAGCGAATAGCCAAGCTTGATTGGTTTAGCGGTCGAGTTGCCACTGTTCTTTTGCGAATCGAAGCCAAGGTTAAGGCATCGATGGGGGTGGCAAATGCTTAGTAGTCGCCCAATCCCCACCAACAAAAATAATTCTTGTCCCATTTGCGAAAACATAACAGGAGCTTGTCGAGTTTTTGCAGATAATACAGTTTTCTGTCATGGGCTAGCAGATACCCGAAAAGGCGAAAAAGCTAATGGCTATGTATGTGTAAAACCTAGCAATGGACATACAGCCACATTCAAACCTGATAATTCTCAGGAATGGACAGAAGAACGGCGGCGCGAGTGGGAGCAGCGCAAAGCTTATCTACACCAGCAGGCCCAAGAGCAACATCAGCAGAAGCGAGAAAGAGCATTAAGCAATTGCGATCGACATAAGCTTTACTCGGAAATTTTAGACGGTCTGCCACAGGATGAAAAATTAATTGCTGAGTTACAGCAAAGAGGTTTCACCCCAGAAGAAATTGCCAATTGTGGATTTAAATCCGTCACCAAATATCAAGAGCTACCAAGGCAGTTTGATAAACGTCTACCAGGGGTTACAGAGTCCGGCAACAAGCTAATTGTTAGCGGTGATGGTTACTTGTGCCCAATTAGAGATTTTGAAGGGCGTATCGTAGCGTTACAGCTGCGGCTGTACAATCCTGGCGATGGTGGGCGCTACAGATGGGTAAGCAGTCCAGAGCAAACACTACCTCTTTTAATCGGAGACAGCTTAGAGAATCCTTTGGCTGTATTTCATCCTGCCAAGCCAGAAGGAATTGCCCTTGTAGAGGGTACAGGCGCGAAACCATTCTTAACTAGCAGCCGATTTAATCTATTGACCATCGGCGCGGCTGGTGGTCAGTTTGCTGTCAGCCCCAATCTTTTGAAAGATTGCCTTGATAGGGCATTAGCTGAAACTGGAGGAGAGAAAAAACTTGATATATTTGCCGATGCTGGAGACGTACAAAATCGGCAAGTAGTCAGCCGATGGAAAGCTGTTACTGAATTATTGAGTAATTTTGGATGGGATTTTCAGTTTGGATGGTGGGGTCAATTCACAAAAAATGATAGCGATATCGATGAGCTTGCCCCCACTGAATACTCAAAAATACAGTACATTTCTGCCAAAGAATTCTTTGCGATCGCTGACAAAGAACTAAAAATAATTGAGCAGCAAAAACAGACAGCAGATAAAGCTAAAGAGAAGCGCGATGAAATAGAACAGCTTGCAAGTATCCGCCGGCAACTAACTCATATTACAGAGATACCTTACCGTGTGGTGAACGTGCCACACATGGGAGAAGTTCTAAAAGATTTGATTGAACCGGGGACAGTTAACATAATTATCTCTGACACAGGCACGGGTAAAACTGAAAGTGTAAAACCGTTCGCTGAAAAGAGTGAAGCATTCTATAGCTGGCATAATCGGCGTTCACTTGGCCGCAAGATGAGCAGTGAGCTAGGACTGAATTACAAAGACGATATTAGCGGTAATGGGCAAAAGAAAAAAGCTGCTTTTTGTGCCCCTAGTGCTTACCAGTTTGAACCTAAGAATTTGTCAAATGGTGGTACTCTCCTGTTTGATGAATGTGACCAAGTTTTTGATTTTATTTTTGGTTCACTCTGTAATAAAGATGGTATCCGCCCGTTAATCCTGGCAATACTTGAAGCACATTTTCAATCGGCGATCGCTGGCAATGGTATTGTGCTTTGCATGAGTGCTGACACTACCCAAAAAGAAATTGATTACATCAAAGCAGTTACCCCAGAAGGTACACCAGTAAGATTAATCATCAACAAATATCAGCCAAAAAGACCGGATATTAATCTAGATACTTCTCCTTCCCCAGAAGGGTTATTAGATTTACTGGTTGAAAAATTGAAAGCAGGTATTAACTGTTTTGTTCTGGATGACATGAAAGATGGGGTTAAAGGTTGTAAGTCTATCGCTGAATATGTGCGTCAAGAATTAAAAGATATTCCTGACTTAACCCTTGAGATTCACTCTGACTCAATGGACGATCCTAATGTACAGGAGTTCGTACAATCGGCTGATAAAAAATCTGAGCAATATCGATTTGTTGTTACCAGTCCTTCGATTATTTCAGGTCTTAGCCTGAAAAATCAGCGTTTTGTAAATGGTGTTTTTGCCTTCTGTAACGGCATTCTAGGCGATAGAGAGATTAAGCAGTTTCTCAATAGAGTTAGAGGCGCGGAAGACATTTATATGTGGATTGCTGAGGAAGGATACCCACCAAGAGGAGTTAACCCAGACTTGGTTACGCCGCAAGAAATTCATGATTATTATCAGCGAAATTATGGAGCTAACAGCAAACATATTCTCTCATTCAAACATGATTATGACCCAATGACACACGAGTGGACATCACCACACTTTGAACTGTTCGTGAAAAATCTTTCTTACAAACTCATGACGATGAAGTATTTACGCCACTTCACTGTCGAGCATTTAAAAGAAATAGGCTATGGAATTATTGAACAGCAGTTTACCCCATCTAAAGGCACAAAAGAAATAGCAGATAAATTAAAAAATATCTGGGGAAGTATCGATTTAAAAGAGGCAGAAGCTATAGCAGCCGCTAGAATTTTGAGTGATGCTGAGATGGAGGCGATACAGCATAGCGGTGAAGATATGCCCCCAGAATTAAAGCCAGCATATCTAAAAACTCGAATGCTCCAAATCTTTGGACAAGAGTTAATCGACGCTACGACATTTACACACAATTCGGGTACTGAGCTATCAGGTTTTGCAGCAATGGCACTTAAAAATAAAGGTGGTCGCTATGGTCGCCACCTAGAGAATTTTTACTTGCTAAATCAAGATATTGGAGAAGCGATCGCCCGTGACTATGCAGCCGAAGCAAGGCAATTAAAAGTATCTGGTGAAAGATTCGCTGGTGATATTCGATGGAATGCCAGCAAGCGTAAAGCATGGGAATTCTTAGGACTACCAGAGTTTTTAAACCCTGATAAATGGTGGGAACCTAAAGACTTTGAACAGATGGGTAATACAGCCAAAAAGTATAATCACCGTGTACGGGACACGTTAGGTTTAAAGGTTGAGAACATTACCAATGGTCAGATTTTTGGTGAACTTGTACATCAAATCGGGCTGGAGCTAGAAACCAAAAAAGCAGACGGACAGAAGTGGAAGTATCGCCGTATTAGTCTTGATAGCTGGAAGTTTGCCCAAATGTATCTAGCTCATAAGCAAGCGATAAAGCTAGCCAAAGAACCTTTAGTAGAAGTGGCAACAGTGCCAGAGATAGATTCAATAGTTTCAATGTTAATAGACTACTTACCCCGGATTTCTCACGAGCAAGAAAAAAACACTTGGGTTAGCCAGATTTAGGATAACTTAATTAATACATTATCAAACTTCCACAGATTATGAGAAGTTCAAAGTAAAAACCGAGCCTATTAAAGATAGATAAAATACATTTAAAATTCAAAAATACTGAAACACGAAAGAATTAGTAAGAAAAATTGATATGCCAATTTGTTGGGCTAAATTAGGTAAATAACCCAAATAGTAGTCATTTAAAATCAGAATTAGCTATTACTTATGAATTCAACATGTCATTAACCGGGGTAAGGCAGTCGAGATAAACACTCATAAATTGTTGCAAAAATGTCCTTGTAAGGGCAAGCGCTACTTATTGCAATTAGAATTCGTCGCTGAAGAATAGTAATAACAGCCCCTAGCTTTAATAATTTTGTGCGTATAGTACCAATCGTTACATTTTGGAATTCCGTATGGACTAAACATTTCTCTCGCATGGTATTCATTAAAATGTAAGCAATAGCTGCGAACCACAAGCGTAATTGGTTACCCTCAAATGTATGAGTACTTGTTCTATCACTTTGTAAATCTAATTTTTGTTCTTTGAGACGATTTTCCATATTGCCTCGCGGGCAATATTTTTGAGTATAAAGTTGCCCTGGAGGAATTTTATTAACAGGGAGCGAAGTCACTACAAAACGAGTATCGACTTCTTCATGGCTATAATCTACCTTGACGACAACACGACGACTACGGCTCCAACTGTCTAAGGTTTGATAATCAAGAGAACAATACCAAACTGAGTTATCAACACATGCTGCCGCATCTTTTTTTAAATCGGGGTAAAAGTAGCGAAGAGCTAATTTGCCGCCACATGACGGCTGAAAATCTTACCCAGATTAGGTTTCAGAAAAAATCAAGCATTAGCAGCATCAATTTGTAATCGCTCGTTCATATCCAGTCGAAAAGTGCCGTAAGGGTTAACATGTAACCAAATCAACGGTGATAATGCGCGGAAATCTTCTTTTCTCATCTGCTTCATCCAAGTGGCTTCTGCCAAAACCCTTTGAATCATTAGGGTATTGATGTAAACAAGGCTGATTTGCAGCAGGTGCAGGCACAAAACCGATAATTCTTGTTCATCCAGGCGGTTAGTAGCAATTTCACTGTTTTTGCCGTAAAAAATAAAACCATTAGCACTATTCCAGTTTTCCACCACATTCAGCCCTTCATTAATCTCACGCCGTAATGCTTCAGAGTTGAGGTAGTGACAGAGAAAGATAGTTTTAACCGCTCTACCTAGCTCAGAAAGTGCTTTTTGTGTCGGATGTTGAGGAGAAGAACGGCTAAAACGTTTCAAAATCGTGTCTGCTTCCGCCGTTCCTAAACGTAAAGCAGTAGTATATTTAATCATCTGGTCATACTGTTGGCGAATCAGTTCCCAATCAATCGCTTTAGTCAGTACAAGTTGTAAATTAGGAAAATCTTGTTTTTGTCCAGCACTGGGTAGATATAACTTTTGGGAGCCGATGCGCTTGATCCGAGGCATCAACTCAAAGCCCAGTAAACGGCAGAAGCCAAAGGCAATTTCATTTTGACCGTGGGTGTCTACATAGTTTTTCTTTACCTTCATATCAGTGCAATGACGTAAGAGACCCTCAATCATTGCTGCCACCTCCGAAGAAGAACAGGTCTTAAGTTGAGAGTAGATGCAGGCAGATTTTTTCTCAACGTGCCAATAGATCATCACTCCCCGACCTCCATAACGGATGTGCCATTCTGTCATCAAATTTTGATCCCACAGTTGTTTATCCACCCGTCGTTCGGCATTAACATAAATGCGGTGGATAATTTGAATGAGCAACTCCACCAAACTGTCGGTAATCTCCTGGTTGCGTTGCCAACAGAAAGCGGCAACCAATGTGTAACGAATTTTCGCAGGATGACGACGCAGTTCGCGGGGTGTTTCTGCACTTGCCCGCCGACGGTAGTGAGTAATAATTTTGGGGGGAACGTTAGCAAACAGTTTGGTCGGTAGTCCCAAATCCCGGATACATTCAAGTTTGGAGACTTCTTTGAAGATACTCTTGAGACTGGTACGACCGGGGTCTGTTTTGAGAAAATTGAAGACTGACTGTTTAAATTGGCTCTGGTCATCATCTAGAGCATCTTGAGTATTGAGAAGGGCATCCATTTTGGTCAGCGTTCCCGATTCAATTTGCTTGAAGATGCCAGCACAGAATTGTTTTTCAGTAGTGACGACCGCAGACCGAATCAGCCGTTCTACCGCTTCAGGTATTGGTGGTTCTAACTTTAACTGCCGTAAACGTTGATACACTGCTGCTTCTAATGAGGAGGCTTGACGGTCGTATGCCAAAACAAATTCGCACAACCAAGCAATCAGTTCTGTTTTGTCTTGTGGATTGAATTCTCGAAAACCAAAGAATTCACGGATTTCAGCGCGATGACGTTCAATAGTGCGTCCATTAAACGAGTATTCACCATATTGTTTTGGCGAGACGGAGAGAAGTCTCGCAATGTAAGAAACAATCTGTTTGGGAACTTCCTGTTTGGTGCGGGGAAATTTTGCTTCCATCTGGAAGAATTTCAGTAGCACAGCAAAGCCCAAGCGATTTTCCTCATTTTTATTTGACAGCAGTGCCATTTCTGTTGGCAGGAGCGTAAAATTTTCTACCAGTTCTTCTGCATCCCATTGACGTTTCACTCCTTACCGTTCCTCACCCTAGCCATAGGATACAAAAGTTTATCTAATTATCGTATCAGCTAAAGTATAAGTTATTTGATACACTAAAATTGAACTCAACTCCTGATACAAACTACCCCATATGTATCACTGGGAAGCGTGCTTGTCCTCCTGAAGATTGTGGTGGTTCTTGGGGCTATGCAGAGTTACTCTCAATAATTACTTCACCGTCACATCCAGAATACGAAGAGAGGATGGAGTGGGTAGGTGAAGGCTTTAGTCCAGATACCTTCGACATTAATGAAGTTAATCAAAGGTTACAAGAATTCAAATAATTTACTGATATCTCCAATAACAGTTTTGGTAAGTAAATTAGCTTTTTTTTCTGAAATGCCTTCTAGATATGCTTTTCAGCCATTGCGTGGCGGCAAATTCTCTCTTCGCTACTTTTACCCCAAGAAGTGAAATTGGAATGCGTTTATCGATTAGATTTGATTGTCGAAAACCAAATAATTGTAGAGATTAAATCTGTAGAATCCTTCCACCCGATTCACTCCGTCCAACTCCTAACCTATCTCAAACTAGCAAACTGCAAACTAGGTCTTCTCCTCAACTTCAACGTCCTCCACCTCAAAGAAGGCATCAAACGCGTAGCCAACAACCTCTAACTCCCCCTCTGCGAACCTCTGCGCTTCCCTTTGCGCCCCTTTGCGTTAAAAAAAAATATCCCCCACCTCAGATTCCAAAAGCAGGGGTTTTATTAAAACTACTTAACAGAAACAGCATCAACATCAATAGTGCTTGCGTTAGAGCTTGCAGTAGAGGTAGAACCCTCAGTAGTATTAGATGCTTCAGTACCCACTTCACCCTTACGAGCCTTCCAGCCCTCAATTACTAGCCCAGACACCTCCGAAACTAGCAGAGTCAAAAGGAAAACATCATCAATCTGTCCCGCAACGGGTATAAAATCTGGAAGAATATCAAATGGGCTAACCAAATAGGCTAGCGTTCCTAAAATTACCCACCAACGGTACTTCGGGTTACGAAGCACATTGCGATACCAGGTGTAAAGTGATTCGATTGAAAATTTCATATTTTGTACCTCCAGTTATCTTTAATTTTGACAAATTATCCTAAAAACTTCCGGTGCGAATAACCGCCCTAATTAGTCTGGAAGACGCTACTCGTAATCTCTTATCAAAAATCTATTTTGTAATTCTTCATAAGAGTTTAATACTACAAGGGTTTGACAAATTAGACAGTGATTGTATTAATTCGGGATTATGACAACCCAGCAGCAAGTTTGTCCACCAGTCTAAGTCCAATACTCCATGCATACACTATCTTTTTAGGTTTTCGGTAAATTTATATTTTGGAAGTCCCTCATTTTGCATTAATCTCTAGAATTAAAATGCCTTAGCACATTTGCTTTAGTCATGGAGGGAGGAAACTAAAACAGTGGATATTTTAGATTTATTTTATAAGGGTGGGCCAGCGATGTGGCCTTTGCTTGTTCTCTCGATTCTGTCCTTGAGTGTGATTTTTGAGCGCTTGTGGTTTTGGTTACGAATTTTGACTCAGGAAAAGCAAATAGTTGATCGCATCCTGGATGCTGCCCAGAATAATTGGCAAGAAGCTGCTGATATTGCAAAACGAGCAAGCCATCAGCCTGTCGGGCGTTTTCTCTATGCTCCCTTACGTTTTCCAAAAACTGATGCGGAAACCTTTCGACTAGCACTTGAGGCTACAGCCGAAGATGAGTTAGCTGGAATGCGGCGGGGCGAAAAACTTCTAGAAGCCGTAATTGCCCTTGCGCCCCTACTGGGATTGTTAGGTACGGTTTTAGGTCTAATCCAGTCTCTACGCTCAATTCGGATTGGTGATTTGGGAACTGAATCTACCGCCGGAGTAACTACTGGTATTGGTGAATCGTTAATTAGTACCGCAAGCGGGCTAATAGTTGCCATTATTAGTTTGGTATTCTATCGCCTATTTCAAAGTTTTGTAGTCAACCAAGTCAAAGTTTTTCGGAAGGCTGGGAATGAGATGGAATTGCTCTACCGTCAGTCCCCCCCTGATTTTAGTAATAGTACATCAGCAATTGTCCGGGAAAATTTCACTCCACCCCGCAAGCCAGGAAAGACTAGGTTACCTGAACCTCCTGAACCCCCGAATGCACCTAATTAGTTAAAAATTCAATCCCCGAAATAGGCGTTTAAATTGAGAAAATGAAAGTTAATCTACATACCCCAATTGAAGAAGTCCAAATTCAAATCATCCCTTTAATAGATGTTGTTTTTTGTATTCTGACGTTTTTTTTATTAGCGGCATTACAATTTACGCGCCAACAGGCAATAAATGTTGATTTGCCCAAAGCCAGCGCCAGTTCAGTATCTGGAATAACATCACAGAGTGGAAGTCTGATTGTAACTATCGATGCCGTTGGCAATACTTACATAGAAAAACAGCCTGTACAACGGGATGATTTGGGAGCGAGGTTAAAACAGTATCTCCAAGCAAACCCTAGTGCCGTTGTGGTACTGAATGCTTCGCGGACAGCAACTTATAATGATGTGATTGAAACATTAGATTTGCTACGGCAAGTAGGAGGCGATCGCGTTTCTTTAGGAATTATTCCTGGCCCATCTCAATCACCCACAAACTTACTCAACCAGCCTAATATCCCTTCTTTCCCAATCGATCCTGGTGCAACACCAATACCCACAACCGCACCAATCAATCCCGAAGGGAATCTTACTCCAAAATTTCCCTTAGCACCCAATCCTGTACCTCTTCCTGGCATAACTCAGCCTCCAACTGGACAAGGCATCAGCCCTATCAATCCTGGTATTTCCAACCCACCAGCATCCCAAGCGCCTGTAGCACCTAAACAAACTCAACCTAGTCTTAAAAGATGAGATAGGGGCATGGGGCATGGGGCATTGGGCATTGGGCATGGGGCATTGGTCAATAATCAATAGTTCTTCTTCCCCTGCTCCCCCTACTCCCTACTCCCCACTCCCCACTCCCCAATCCTAAAGATATCTGAAATAAAATTCCGTTAGAGAAAAATTTACTGCTAATTTATAAATAATTGGTTGAGCTTTAAAGATTTTTCCACTGATAAAGTGAAGTAATTTATCACCAATTGCCATTCACGTTTCAGGGGTTGTGGCATGAATATTGTGACGCTTTTAATTGTTTGGTTAGTAACAGCTATTAGCCTGTTAATAATTAGTAAATTACCTTTAGGAGTTGAAATTGAGACTCCTGGTAAAGCCTTCCTTTCTGCCGCAGTGCTTGGTATCGTGACGGCAATAGTCAGACCGATTTTAAGCCTCATTTTTGCAGTACCAAATTTACTCACATTGGACTTGCTATCCAGCATTTTCACATTTATGATTGCCGTGGTTTGTTTTAGTATTGCTGCTTGGTTAGTTGAGGGCTTTCGCTTACGTTACGGTATTTGGAGCGCCGTTATTGGAGCATTTGCGCTGACTATAATTAACAGCTTAATCTACAAATTATTGGGCGTCTAAAATTAAGAGTTAGGAGTACAGACGCGATTAATCGCGTCTGTACAGGAGTTATTAACAACCCTTAACTCATAACTCATTACTCCTTACTTCCATCTCCTAACTATTCGTTGGAACTTGGGGGAGCAACGGGGGTAGTTGATTGTTGTTTACGTTGTTCGCGTTTTTTGCGATCGGCTGAGAGCATATCTGCCATCACTATTAGCGCTTGCGCCATCTTCTCTAGGTTAGAACGATATAGCTCCAAATCCTTGTTGAGTTTGTCATCAGAAAGGTGCAAGCCAGCAGCGATCGCTTTTAGCGCCTCCGTGAGTTGCTTTTCATCTTTAACTAATTCAGGATCTGACTGTTCTAATAACGAAAATACACCAATTGCGAACAAACGGTTGTATTTAAAGTTAGGATTGTTGGCGATCGCTTGTAGTTGTGCTTGCAAGTCACCATCTCGATCTAAAAAAGTAGTTTGGCCTAGCCACCCAATTAAATCTTTAACAGGCAAACCTTTAGCTACAGCTTGTAATCTTTCAGCATCCTGTCGATAACGTTGCGGATCTTGTTCCATAGCCCGACATAGGGCGTTAAAAATTGATTCTTGATCCCGTTCTGGTTCATAGCCTTGCATGAAGCGGTCAAAAGTAGTGACGACGCCCAAGGCATAAATTGAATTGTAGCTAAAATCGATATTTACAGACAGCAGATGCATTTCTACCATCAATTCTTCTACTACCCGACGATAAATAGTGTTGATCGGACGGGTATGAAGATTGTAAAAAGTTCGTTTTGTATCAGAGACAGTACGGACGTTGTTCACAAAGAAAATGTTAAGGGCGACGTATCTTTATTTTCTCGCTTAAAGGCTACTTTGCCAAGTTTAGCTTTTGACTGGTGACGGTTTCATTTACAATGTAGAGAAATCAAAAGTATTTTATAAGCTAGTAGCCATAGGGGATTAAGACTCTTTCCGCTAAAAAACTAGCCAAAAATATTTATCCTTAATGATTTTTTTATCGCATTTATGAACTTCTCGCCACAGTTAATTGCTTTGGGTGAGTATCTAGCTGGGGAATTTGATAATCAGGAACAAGCCATAGGAGAACCAATTTGGTATGTCCATCTCCGGCTGTGGCAAAGACCAATTAATCTGTTCACAGAAGATAGCATTACCCTGTTTGCCGAACAAGCTAACGTTGTTAACCTAGATAAACCTTACCGCCAGCGAATTATGCGATTGCGCCAGGGCAGTAATAACACATCTTTGGAAGTACAATACTACATGCCTCAAGATCCAGGTGCATTAATAGGCGCAGGCAATAACCCTGCTCTACTTAACACACTGACATCCGAAAAATTAGATTTACTACCAGGTTGTATCCTAACAGTTACTCAAGAAACCCTAGCTGGCGATCGCTATAAGTTTACCGCTACCGCACCACCAGAAACTCGTTGCAGTTTTACTTATCTTGGCAATAGCATCAATGTTTCCTTGGGTTTTGAAGCTACGGCGACAGAATTTCACAGCTACGACAAAGGAATCGAGCCAGCAACTGGAAAAGCAACTTGGGGAGCGATTATGGGGTCTTATCGCTACACCAAGCGAAACCAGTATTCAATAAGATAAAGTTATAAGTCATGAGTTATGAGTTATGAATTTTGAATTAACTCCTGTACAGACGCGATTAATCGCTCTTGTACAGACGCGATTAATCGCGTCTCCTAACTCTTTATTAGCTAGCGATGCTACGAGGTACACCTTCTAAAGCTTCCTCTTCTGTTTCAAATATTTCAAAGACAGTATCCATCATCGTCACTTCAAACACGAGTTTGGCTTCTGGATGTACATTACAGATACGGAAACTGCCCTTGACTTTATCAGCATCACGCATCCCAGCAACCAAAGATGTAAGACCAGAACTATCAATAAAATTTACCTGAGCCAGATTTACAACTACATGGCGGCTGAGTTTGGAAATACACTCCTGTAACTTCAGCCGGAATTGCCAAGCAGTAGTAATGTCTAGGCGACCTGCTGGTGTCAGGACAATAACGGTGTTTCCGTCTTGGGTTGTATAAGTTTTTTGGTCTATATGAATCACTAAAGCCCTCCCCGTGACATTTCTCTGAAGATTAACTAGTTACAGAATTTTCTAATACTGCCACTTGAGATTAACAAGCTATAGCTAAAATTGTCACCTTTTTTTGCTAAGTGCTTAACTTTTGTAATTGAACTCAGCAAAATTGTGGGGAGGGAAGAGGGAGCAGGGGAGGCAGGGGGAGCAGAGGAGAATATTAATAACCAATGCCCCATGCCCCATGCCCCATGCCCGATTTTCAAGTCACTAATGAGATGATGTTGGTGATGTCCAGTTGATCCAATCTTGAGGCTTAAGGAAAGTTTCATACAACTCGGCTTCTGGGGAATTGGGTTCCGGTTGATAGCCGTATTCCCAGCGCACTAAGGGCGGTAGGGACATGAGAATTGATTCGGTGCGTCCGTTGGTTTGTAAACCAAAAATGGTGCCTCGGTCATAAACCAAGTTAAATTCTACATACCGTCCTCGACGGTAGAGTTGAAAATTCCGTTGGCGATCGCCATACTCCATCCCATTGCGCCGTTCTACAATTGGTACGTAAGCTGGTAAAAATGCTCTACCACAGTCTTGCACAAAAGCAAACAAATCTTCCCAATTACGGGTTGCTGGTGTTCCCACCTGGTTGCTATAAATAGCTGCTTCTCCATTGGGATTTGGCCCGCGATATAAAGCACCCTCGCCATCTTGGTAATCAAAAAACAAACCACCTACGCCCCGTGTCTCATCACGATGCTTGAGGTAGAAATATTCATCGCACCACCGCTTAAACACAGGGTAATAATCTGGGTGGTGTTTGTCACAAGCCTGTTTTAACGTTTTATGTAAATGTGCCGCATCTTCAGCAAAGGGGTAATAAGGTGTCAAGTCAAGACCACCACCAAACCACCACACTGGCCCCGCTTCAAAGTAGCGATAATTGAGATGAACTGTCGGCACGTAAGGATTGTGAGGATGTAATACCATTGAAGTGCCCGTGGCATAAAAGCCATGCCCTGCGGCTTCAGGGCGTTGGGCTAAAATCGAGGCTGGCAAATGGGAACCCCAAACTTCAGAAAAATTTACACCAGCTTGTTCAAATATTGCACCTTCTCGCAGCACGCGCGATCGCCCTCCGCCCCCTTCTGGGCGTTCCCAACTATCTTCATGAAAATTAGCCACACCATCTAGTTTTGCCAATGATTCGGTAATTTCGTCTTGCAGTTGTTTCATAAACTGACTGACTCTAGTCTGAGCGTCAGGTGCTGGCAAAGACTTGGATGATTCTGCTGATACAGTTGGTGTTTGCGAGTTGGTCAACATAGATTCCCGAACCTAAAAAATTACAATTTCCAGAAAGCCACAAATTTCTTATCTTAAAATTTGGGGGAAACACGCGCCAACAATCAAGCTCTATTTGCCCAACCCGCTTTTTCTTACTGGTTAAGCATTTATACGATTGATGGGCATCACTAGAGTTTATTTTCCCTCAAATGCGTATAGGCTTGTATATTGACTGAGTTTTTTTTGAAATTCTTAATTGGAACATTCTGGTATAAACACTAGACTTTAGTCGTAACCTTAAATTATCAAAGGTTTAAGTAGCCTGATCAAAACTTCTTTGCCATATTGCCTATATTATCTGTTAGCGTCTGTACCGAATACAGGCTTGCTATGTTTAGGGCATTTCTGAGAAAGTTTTAATTTAGGCAGGAGTTACGCAAACAATAATTGAAAAGAATGTTTTTCTTAGGGCAATACCCTGCAAGAAGCCCTCCGGGTTCAGCAGTCGCTCATGGGGGAAACCCCCAAGACCGCGCTGCTTCACCGCTTTGCGTCTACATGAGTTGCCCCTGAGTACATACAGTTTTATTAGGGTTTAAGGGTAATTGCCCACAATACCAGAGTTACCAGAAAGTGTCTAGCGAGGAGGATTAGGAAAATGCAAGGTTGGTTATCCAAATTCATCCACCGCAAACGTCGTCGGTTTTGCGCTTCTCTGGTGCGGACGTATCGAGAGATAAGTTCTGCTTCTGTAGATGAACTATGGCAAAAAGTTGCTGATTTAACTGATGTTTCCTGGCATCCACTACTTAAGAGTACTAACGTGCCCTACGGATTAGTACCCAAGCCAGGATTAATTTTTCATGCTGTAACACGCTTTTGGCCAATTCCCATCCGAATTTTTGTGGAACGTGTCAATCATAGGGAGATGCTGAGTATCCGAGTGCTAGCGATTCCTGGGATAGAGGAACGGGTGACTTATCAAGTAGAGTCAACAGTTTGTGGTACTTGTTTGTCTTATTCTGTAACACTACGGGGTTGGTTATCGCCCCTAATTTGGTCTTTATCCCGTCCTTATGCAGACCGCGTAGCCCGGTCTTTAGTAGAAGCAGTAGAAAAGACGGCATTGCCAACGGTATCTGGTAAGAAAAAATCCCTTAATGACAGTTGTTTGGATTTTTAAGTATTGGGGATAGGGGACTGGGGATTGGGCATGGGGCATTGGGCATGGGGCATGGGGCATGGGGCATTAGAAAATGACTAATGACCAATGACTAATGACTAATGACTAAAGAAAGTTAAGATTCTATTAGGTGATAATGCAATTTGCTAAGTTTTATTACGGCATTGACAGTGAAAATACTAAGCTGACCTTACTTAAGAAAGCATCCAGTTAATAGCTAAGATGTTCGCCACAAGTGTATTTATTCATTTTGAATTTTAAATTTTTATGTACGATGTCCTCGATTCTCGTTCTGTCTTAGAAGTGTTGCGACCAGTAGAAGACCCAGAACTCCGCAAAAGTCTGGTAGAACTGAATATGATTCGCAACGTGAAAATTGACGGTGGCAAAGTTAGTTTCACTTTGGTGTTAACCACTCCTGCCTGTCCTTTACGTGAATTTATCGTTGAAGACTGTAAGAAAGCTGTCAAAAAACTCCCAGGTGTTACAGATGTCAGTATAGAAGTAACGGCAGAAACACCGCAACAAAAAAGTTTACCCGATGCCTCCGGCGAGCTGCGCCAACGCACTGGCATTTCTGGGGTGAAAAATATCATTGCTGTTTCCAGTGGCAAAGGTGGCGTTGGTAAAAGTACGGTGGCGGTGAATGTAGCAGTGGCTCTAGCTCAAACTGGCGCAAAAGTCGGTTTGCTAGATGCTGATATTTACGGGCCTAATGACCCCACCATGCTGGGGCTAGCTGATGCCCAAATCACTGTGCGTTCTAGTGAAACAGGTGACATCCTAGAACCTGCTTTTAATCACGGCGTCAAATTAGTTTCAATGGGCTTTTTGATTGACCGGGATCAGCCAGTAATTTGGCGGGGGCCTATGCTCAATGGTGTAATTCGCCAGTTTCTCTATCAAGTGCAATGGGGAGAACTGGACTATTTGATTGTAGATATGCCACCGGGAACCGGAGATGCTCAGTTAACTTTGACCCAAGCAGTGCCGATGGCAGGGGCAGTAATTGTCACCACGCCGCAAAATGTAGCCCTGTTAGATTCTCGCAAGGGATTGCGAATGTTCCAGCAGATGAATGTCCCGGTATTGGGGATCGTGGAAAATATGAGCTATTTTATCCCCCCCGATCAACCGGATAAGCAGTATGACATCTTTGGTTCCGGTGGTGGCTCTAAAACAGCCGCCGAATTGGGAGTGCCACTTTTGGGGTGCGTACCGCTAGAAATTTCTACACGAGTTGGCGGTGATAGTGGTGTGCCAATAGTTGTTGGTGATCCAGATTCAGCCTCAGCAAAAGCATTAACAGCGATCGCTCTTACCATTGCTGGTAAAGTATCAGTTGCTGCTTTGACATAATTAATTTTAATTTCTATCTGCTTCCTGGGCTATGTCTTGGGAATACTGGGGAATGGGGAGTGGGGAGTGGGGAGATGAGGGAGCAGGGGGAGTAGAGGGGAAATAACCAATGCCCCCATGCCCCATGCCCAATGCCCAATTCCCAACAATTAAAGCTAAAGTCTAAACTTACACAATGTTATTAAAACGATCGCTCCCCAAAATTCGCTGGAAGTCTTGGGTTAAGCCTTGGCAGAATGTAGATTGGCTACTATTTTGTTTGCCGATTGCTGTCAGTATCTTTGGTGGTGTCATGATTCTCAGTACGGAACTGAAGCAGCCAGTAACTGACTGGTGGTGGCACTGGATCGTAGCGGGTATCGGTGTGCTTATAGCGCTGTTTTTAGCTCGCACCCGTTATGAAATCTTGATGCAGTTGCACTGGGTAACTTATGCACTAACGAACTTCAGCTTAATCGCTGTGATGATTGCTGGTACAAGTGCTAAAGGGGCACAGAGGTGGATTCCTATTGCTGGTTTCAATGTCCAACCCTCTGAATTTGCCAAAATCGGCATGATCATCACCTTAGCAGCTTTACTACATAGGCGTACTGCTTCTACCCTCGAAAGTGTTTTTCGCGTTCTGGCAATCACCGCTATACCTTGGGGATTAATATTTTTGCAGCCAGATTTAGCAACATCACTGGTATTTGGTGCGATCGTTTTAGGAATGCTTTACTGGGCAAATGCTAACCCAGGCTGGTTAATTCTGATGATTTCTCCTGTGGTTGCCGCAATTTTGTTTAGTATATCTTGGCCTTTATCAGAGCCGATAGTTTTATTCAAAGAACTATCTTTTGGCCCATTAGGAATAGTTTGGTCATTTGCGATGGCTATTGTGGGCTGGCAAACTCTTCCCTGGCGTCGATTTGGTTTAGGTGCTATTGGTGCGTGGACTCTCAATATACTGGGTGGCGAATTAGGAGTCTTCGCTTGGAACCATGTTTTGAAAGAGTATCAAAAAGATCGACTAACTGTATTCATGAACCCCGATCACGATCCACTCGGTGCTGGATATCACTTAATCCAATCTCGCATTGCTATTGGTGCTGGTGAAATTTGGGGATGGGGTCTGTTCAAGGGGCCAATGACGCAACTGAATTTCGTACCTGAACAGCATACAGACTTTATTTTCTCCGCAGTAGGGGAAGAATTCGGTTTTGTTGGTTGTTTGGTAGTGCTATTTGCCTTCTGCTTAATTTGCTTTCGTCTACTGCATGTTGCCCAAACCGCCAAAGATAACTTTGGTTCCTTGTTGGCTATTGGCGTTTTGTCTATGATTGTGTTTCAGCTAATTGTCAACGTTGGCATGACAGTTGGTTTAGCGCCTGTGGCAGGCATTCCCCTACCTTGGATGAGTTATGGGCGTTCTGCTATGCTGACCAACTTCATTTCCTTGGGAATAGTAGAATCAGTAGCAAATTTTCGCCAAAGGCAGAAGTATTATTGATTCGTCATTAGTCATTAGTCCTTTGTCCTTTGCTAATGACCAATGACAAATGACAAATGACTAATAAGAAGTATTAAGCTATTAAAAGGAAACAAGCGAGGCTAAAAACATGATTCTGCCTGGAGCAACTGTTCGCGTCAAAAATCCCGCAGATACCTATTATCGCTACGAAGGACTCGTGCAACGACTGACCGATGGCAAAGTAGCCGTATTATTTGAAGGTGGTAACTGGGATAAATTAATTACCTTTCGCCTGAGCGAATTGGAACTCGTAGAAACCACAGCCGGACGTAAAAAAGCCAAATAAGATTAGTCATTAGCCATTTGTTTTTACCAAATGACTAATGACCAATGACTAATGACTAAATTACTATGCGCCTCCCTTTACCACAGTTTGCTACTGGCGATCGCCATCCCAACCACATTGCGGAGGTGATTGAAACTACTAGTACTGAATTTTTAGCTCAGTGTTTGGAACCAGACGATTTGAGCTTTCCCTCCATGCCACCCTTTGGTAGTTGGGTCTGCTCTGTAGATGAAGAATCGGGCAATCAAGTTTATGCGGTAGTATATTATGCCACAACTATGCCCATAGATTCCGTACACCGGGCTAGAGCTTTGGGGTTGTCATTGCAAGACTTACGTGAAGAACAACCCCAGATATTTGCCATGCTTAGAACAGAATTTAGGGCTGCGATCGTAGGATTTGAGCAATCTTCCCAGAATCGAGGTTATAACCAAAGAATATATCAATATCTACCACCGCGTCCCCCGCAAATTCATCAAGCTGTTTATCGATGCGAACCAGAAGCAATTATTAAATTTACTGAAGAACTAGATTTTTTGCGGACACTCCTTTGTATTAACGGTGCGCCAGTAGAGTCTTTGGCCGCAGCTGCCATTCGAGATATATACCAGTTACGCAAAGCTGATCGAGAATGGCTAATTAAAGCTGGACGTAGCTTAAGTGTCCTACTTAAAGACGACTACGATCGCTTACGGTTCATTTTGAGTCAAATCCATCCATAGGTAGTTAGTTCTGAGACAATTGCCTAGTTAGTGTAAATTAATATATTTGATTTTTCCTCAGGTGGCTTCTCTATTTATTTATATCGATTAAGCGATCGCCCCAAAGGAATCGCAGTTTTACCATAGCGCCTTCATTCCTACATGATGGAACTCATATTACAAGTTCTTGCTCTGGAGCCAACTTCCCAAGTTCTTGGCAAGGAACCAATTGTTCCCTTTGCTATTTTGCTAGTGGTCATCTTAGTTATACCGATCATGTTTGAGCGGCTAAGATTACCAGGATTAGTGGGTTTGGTTTTCTCAGGGCTAATACTGGGCCCCTCAGGCTGGAATCTATTTCAGTCGGACTCGTCGATGATTAACCTGCTATCAGACATTGGGTTAATTTACTTGCTGTTTGTCGCAGGGCTAGAAGTTGATCTAGAACAGTTTCGTCGGCAAAAAAGTCGTGCCTTCGGATTTGCTAGTTTAACTTTCAGTGTACCCCTGGTGATGGGAACCTTAGTAGGGCTGATTTTAAGCTATGGCTGGAATACTTCAATATTAATTGGCTCTTTATTCGCTTCCTATACTCTTTTGGCATATCCCATAATCAGCCGTTTGGGAGTCAGCAATAACGAAGCTGTTACGGTCACTATTGGAGCTAAGATTTTTACAGATATTGGCGCAGTACTAATCTTAGCCGTTTGTGTAAGCGTCGCTCATGCTGGAGCATTCAGCTTTGCAAAACTACTCAGCTTGTCTGGTTGGTTAATTATTTACTCTGTTGCCGTTGTGACAGGCTTTGATTGGGCAGGCAAAGAATTTTTCAAACGGTCTGGAGACGACGAAGGAAACAAGTTTTTGTTTGTATTGCTTTCTGTGTTTCTGGCGGCTGTGGGCGCTCAATTGATTGGGATAGAGAAAATTGTTGGTGCGTTTTTAGCGGGTTTGGCAGTAAATGAAGCTGTAGGGGAAGGCCCAGTCAAACAAAAAATGGTATTTATTGGCAGTGTGCTATTTATTCCCATTTTCTTTGTTGACCTTGGCTTAACGATCAATCTACCCGCCTTTGTGAATAACCTAGACACGCTCAAGTTAACGCTGTTGATGATAGTTGGTTTGATTGTCAGTAAATTGATAGCAGCTTTTTTCACAAAACTGATTTACCGCTACAACTGGCAAGAAATGCTAACCATCTGGTCGCTATCACTTCCCCAGGTGGCGACAACGTTAGCAGCAACGTTAGTGGGATACCGGGCTGGGTTGCTGCCACTAGAAGTATTACACAGCGTGATTGTCTTAATGGTTGTCACATCAACTTTGGGGCCGTTGATCACTAATAAAATAGCTGTTGGTTTGAATTCTTCACCCGCCGAAGATCCAGCATCACCCCAACCTGACCAAAATGCACCAAAAACAGACAGTGCTTTTACTATAGTTGTACCTGTCTACAATCCTCATACTGAGCAGTATTTGATTGAAATGGCGGCGTTATTAGCGCGTCAGTGTAAAGGCAAAATTATACCACTTGCGATCGCTAATGCCACTGGTCAAATGGATGCACCGCAGTTAGAAGCATCTCTACAACGCAGTGAGCAATTATTAACCAAAGCCACGGTACACAGTCGAGGATTGGGTGTAGCCGCAGAACCAATGCTGCGGATTGATGATGCTTTTGCTCAAGGAATTAGCAGAGCAGCTCGTGAACAAAAGGCTAATTTAATCGTTATGGGTTGGGGTAAACGGACTGGATTACGAGCGCGTTTATTTGGGAATGTGATTGATGGTGTACTTTGGGCATCCCATTGTCCAGTAGCGGTAACACGTTTAGTAGAATCACCGAAAAAAATTCAGCGCATCTTAGTACCAGTAGAAAACTTAACAGCGCCGACATTACAGCCTGTACAATTTGCCCAGATGCTGGCAGAGGCAAATCAGAGCCACATTACTGTACTGAATGTGTGCGATCGCCGCACTAGTTCTAGTAAAATTGCTTGGAGGCGATCGCATCTCTCCCTATTGGTATCTCAATTAGCTTTAACCAATGCCCCAGAAATTCAAATTATCGCTCATGAGAATGTTGCTCAAGCAATTTTGCAGGCAGCGCGATTATATGATTTAGTAGTTTTACCTTTTATACGTAATCGTACCAGCCCTGGAGGATTAGCCATTAGCGATGTCACAACTCAGTTAGCCAGACAACTCACCTGCTCCATTATCATGCTTGGAGAGCCGCAACGTACTCAAACCACAAATTTAGTTATGTCTAAGACGGTTACTAGCATTACCTCTGCTGTATGATATGAGGCAGAGTTCAGTCTACTCACGTGGACTTAGGCTGCGTTGGTGTAGTCCGCCGGAGGCATCGCATTGACAACAAACTTTACAACAAATGAATCATTTCTAGGGGGTACATCTGTATACACCTACAAATGTATGTATTTATAGCAAGAATATCCTGAAATGATATAAGTCTCTGCACTTAAATACAGGGCAGAATATTGGTAAATACGATAACTTGACTATTGCACAAATATAGGTAATTGTAAGACCTTGAACTGTGGAAAGTGTCAACCAATTCCTGCATCCAACTTAAAACAGTAGTATTCATAAAAACACTTTGTATTGTTAAAGATTTGATGAACTTTAGATGGAAGACTGGCAATTTTTGTTATTTTACTAGTTAAATTATTAAGGAAGGAAGTAAAAAATAACAGAAATATAACCGGAGAAAAATACGTAAATTCAACAGGACTTTTTGATTGAACTTTGTTCTTTTTTTCGTTTTGTATTTTTGTCCCTAATCTGGGTAATCTAAAACTGAGTGCAATAGCTACTGAAAATATTTGTAAATAACTGGGAAACTATGAGAATTTTGGTGACGGGTGGTGCTGGGTTTATTGGTTCCCATCTCATCGACCGACTAATGACCGATGGGCATGAAGTAATATGCTTAGATAATTTTTACACTGGTCACAAACGGAACATCCTTAAATGGTTAGATAACCCGTACTTTGAACTGATCCGCCACGATATTACCGAACCAATTCGCTTAGAAGTGGATCAAATTTATCATTTAGCTTGTCCTGCTTCACCAGTACATTACCAGTACAACCCAGTTAAAACCGTTAAAACTAACGTGATGGGAACACTCAATATGTTAGGGCTGGCTAAACGTGTGAAAGCTAGATTTTTCTTAGCTTCAACCAGTGAAGTATACGGCGATCCAGAAGTTCATCCCCAACCTGAAGAGTATCGGGGTAGCGTCAATCCCATTGGCATACGTTCATGCTACGACGAAGGTAAAAGAATTGCTGAAACTCTAGCATTTGATTACTATAGGCAAAATAAAGTTGATATTCGAGTTGTTCGGATATTTAACACTTATGGGCCGAGAATGTTAGAAAATGATGGCCGGGTGGTGAGCAACTTTATAGTTCAAGCCTTGCGGGGTAATCCTTTAACCGTTTACGGTGATGGTTCGCAAACTCGTAGTTTCTGCTATGTTTCCGATTTAGTCGAAGGATTCATCCGCCTAATGAATAGCGACTACATAGGCCCAGTAAACCTGGGTAATCCTGGTGAATATACGATTTTGCAATTGGCACAAGCTGTGCAAAATATGATTAATCCAGACGCGCAGATTAAATTCGAGCCACTACCTTCGGACGATCCCCGGCGTCGCCAACCTGATATCACAAAGGCAAAAACTTGGTTAAATTGGGAACCGACTATTCCTCTGCAAGAGGGGTTAAAACTAACAATAGAAGATTTTCGCGCTCGCATTCAAAGCGATGTAAATAATTCAACCACCTGAATAGCTAGAGCGTTGCTCTAAATTTCATGCAGGCTCTACCCTATCGGTAGCTAGTATGTTTAGTGGCTGAGTTGACTGCCTGTGTTTAAGTGTCATATTGATACTTCTTTTAGAAGACTAACCCCAAAAAAAAGTGAGGAGTTAAAAAATGCGTGTTTGCGTGATTGGTACTGGTTACGTTGGTTTAGTTACAGGTGCTTGCTTGGCTCATATTGGGCATGATGTCATTTGCGTAGACAACAACGAAGAAAAAGTTAAGTTAATGAAGTCTGGGCAATCCCCAATTTTTGAGCCAGGACTCTCAGAAATAATGCAGTCTGCCATTCAAGCAGAGAAAATTCATTTTACTAGCGATCTCGCTGCTGGAGTTGCCCACGGAGAAGTTCTGTTTATTGCTGTGGGAACGCCACCTTTACCCACTGGTGAAAGTGATACTCGTTATGTTGAAGCTGTAGCCCGGGGAATTGGGGAAAATCTCAACGGTGGTTATAAAGTCATAGTCAATAAATCTACAGTACCCATTGGCTCAGGTGACTGGGTACGGATGCTTGTTCTAGATGGTGTGGCTGAACGGCAGAAAACATTAGTACCCGCAGGTGGGGTTCCAAGTAATGAAAAATTACCTGAGTTTGCAGCCGAGTTTGATGTAATCAGCAATCCAGAGTTTTTGCGCGAAGGTTCGGCAGTTTACGACACCTTCAACCCTGATCGCATTGTACTAGGAGGCAATAGTCAAAGAGCAGTAGCCTTAATGCGAAAACTCTATGCCCCAATTGTGGAACGTAAGTACGCTGAGGATCAATCTTTACCCCCTGTGCCAATTCTGGCAACAGACTTGAGTTCGGCGGAGATGATTAAATACGCCGCTAATGCCTTTTTAGCCACTAAGATTAGTTTTATTAACGAAGTTGCTAATATTTGCGATCGCGTCGGTGCTGATGTCAGCCAAGTAGCTAGAGGTA
Organism: Nostoc commune NIES-4072; assembly: GCF_003113895.1. Lineage (NCBI taxonomy): Bacteria > Bacillati > Cyanobacteriota > Cyanophyceae > Nostocales > Nostocaceae > Nostoc > Nostoc commune. The sequence continues at coordinate 487,784 of NZ_BDUD01000001.1, forward strand.
TCGGTCTAGACTCCCGCATTGGTAACAAATTTTTACAAGCTGGTATTGGTTGGGGTGGTTCTTGTTTTCCCAAAGATGTTTCCGCTCTGATTCACACTGCTGATGATTATGGCTATGAAGCCCAATTACTCAAAGCTGCTGTCAGTGTCAACGAACGCCAGCGATTGATTGCTTTAGAAAAACTCCAAAAAGTTCTGAAAATTCTCAAAGGCAAAACAGTTGGACTACTCGGATTGACCTTCAAGCCCGATACCGACGACTTGCGCGACGCCCCAGCCCTCAACCTAATTGAACAGCTCAACCGATTGGGGGCCAAAGTTAAAGCCTTTGACCCGATTGTTTCCCAAACAGGTTTACGTCATGGGCTTTCTGGTGTACTAGTAGAAACCGATGCCGAAAGACTAGCTGACGGCTGCGATGCATTGGTACTTGTCACCGAATGGCAGCAGTTCAGCACTCTTGACTATGTGAAGATGGCAAAATTGATGACCCACCCCGTTATCATTGACGGTCGTAACTTCCTCGACCCTGAAGTAATGATCCGGGCTGGATTCCAATATGTAGGTGTGGGGCGATAGAGCTTTAAGAGTTAGAAGTGATTAATGATGGATAAGAATTGCTTACAACTTATAATCCATAACTCCTAACCTCTTAAAAACCTAAAGATTTATAATACCGCCTAAATTGCTTTAGGCGGTATTTAATTTTTTTTCAGAGCTTCATGCAAAGACCCTAAAAAACATGAGTTTGACTGTTCATACACTGTACGTTTAATTAGACCAATCAAAAAACCGCTAAGAGATTTTACTACGTAAAACCCTCTCTCTCCGAAGGGCGGGGAAAACTTGAACTAAAGTTCAAGGCAGAGAGAGGTTCATCGAACTCACGCTAAAAATTTTACTTACCTTGCTTGCGTGAAAGTACCATATCAAGCGCTATGTGGAATACGTTCAATTTCAGCATAACCACTGAAAATAAGTTTTTCACCTTCAGTGTCTAATCGGTTGAGCCGCATTTTTACTCCATCGAGGTCAAAACGATCAAGGTCAACCATATTATCTAAAATTTCTACCAGCGCCACACTCAAGGTTTGCGAGATTTCCCGTTGTGCTTCTGGTACTTGGTCAAGTTCGATTTTTGGATCTTTGAAGGAAACTCGCCGCCGCCTTTCAATGCCTAAAGTTAGGCTCATGTTCAGGGGAACGAGTTCGCCATTATTTAAATCTGCTTTTGCTACAAGCTGTAAGCGATTTCCTGGCAATAGCTGTACCTGTACTTCCGTAAAGGAAACTGGTTCACCGCCAGATAATTCTGTCAATGATGGTACGGTGAGGTTAAGCAGGCGCTTTTTCACCAGTTCCGCATTAAAGGCTTGGTTTATGCCTGCTTCTGATAAAATCACTTGGGCGATCGCTTGAGTAGGCTGCTTAAGACTGAGTTTGCCACTTAAAACCGAGCCAAAGTCAATGGCAACGGCATCGGTTTCAAAAGACATCTCCTCTACCGCAAAATCTTTCCGAATCACCAAGCCACGACCACTCATCTTAAAGCTATCAATGCTGCCTTGCAACAGTTTGCTGGAGGGGTAGCAGCGCACAAAGACTTCTACTGACTCGCTCATGCTAAACAGGTGGCGAATCGTTTGGCTGGCAACCGTGTTGAGCATCCGCTCTCCCCAATCTGTGCCTTTAGGATCTTTTAAACCAGTAAGTCCGCCGAACATGTGGTTTTGGGTGTCTAGAAGTTCTTTGTACTTTTGTAACAAACTGTGAAGAATACAGCAAGCGATCCCGTGATTAATTGTGCTGATGGGTAGGTATAGGATGGCTGATGGTTGATGATTTAATGTATTAAATATTACAAAATTGACTTGGACAGGGAGAAGGTCGCAGCATTCATAACATTAGCAATTATACGTTGAAGTGAAACCTGGTAACCCATTTCTGATTCTCCGTCATCCATCTGACTATGCATGAAGTTGCTTGATACCAAGTATTGCTGATTGATGTTGTGAATATTTTAACTGTATAAAGTTTGCGAAAAAATTCGTTCATTGGGAAGACACATAGCTTATAGCAATAGTAAAATCTACTTTAAGCTAGACGAAAATTACCTAAAATTCGGGGTAATTAACTCAGCTATTAGTGGTAAATATGACAAATACTGAATGCTGATATTCAGTATTTACCGGAGAGCGCTATTCCGGGTTAGGATGATGACTAGCGATGCCTTAATTTAGATATCGATATTGAATTGTTGAAATTTTATGGGCCATAGTCCACCAGATGGCAGTATCAACCTCCTCTGAGCTGGCGAGGAAGTCTCCCAGCGCGGGGGAGACTTAGGAGATATATCTACATGCTCACACAAGATATTCGTGATTTGCTGACTGATACTACCGATTTAAACCAGTTAAAATGGGATTTAAATCGCTTGCAACCTGTGGATGTGGGAGACTACATTACACAATTGCCTGAACAACAACGCGCGATCGCATTCCGTTTACTCAATAAAGCTCAGGCAATTGATGTATTTGAATATCTGCCCACAGAGGTGCAGGAAGAACTAATTAATTCTCTGCATGATGTCCAGGTAGTGCAACTTGTAGAAGCGATGAGTCCCGATGAACGGGCAGAATTGTTTGATGAACTACCTGCTGGGGTAATCAAACGGCTATTACAAGAACTGAGTCCAGAACAAAGGCAAGCAACAGCAACGATTCTCGGCTATCCAGAAGGTACTGCCGGGCGGGTAATGACAACTGAATATGTCCGGTTGCGCCAAGGATTGACTGTAGGTGAAGCCCTGAGCAAAATCCGCCGTCAGGACGAAGACAAGGAGTCTATTTACTACGCCTACGTCACAGATGACAACCGGACATTGGTGAGAGTAGTTTCACTGCGCCAGTTGTTGTTTACCTTTCCCGATGTTTTCATCAAAGATATTGCTAGCGATCGCGTCATCAAAGTTAGAACTGAAACTCCCCAAGAAGAAGTGGCGCGAATCATGCAGCGCTACGACTTAATCGCGATACCCGTAGTTGACCGAGAAGACCGATTGGTTGGCATCGTCACCATTGATGATGTTATGGATATTTTGGAAGAGGAAGCCACAGAAGATATCCAAAAACTGGCGGGTGTCAGTGGTGATGAAGCAGCTTTATCCTCTCCCTTACTCACCATCCGCAACCGCTTACCTTGGCTGTTGGGGATTATGGCACTGTATATTGGTGCTGCCAGTGCGATCGCGCCTTTTCAATCTGTAATTGCCGCAGTACCAGTCTTAGCAGTAATCATGCCGATTTTTTCTAACACAGGTGGTACTGTTGGGATTCAATCATTAACGGTGACAATTCGTGGCTTGGGAGTGGGCGAAGTAACATCCAAAGATACCTTAAAAATTCTCCGCAAGGAACTTTTAGCTGGTTTAGGTACAGCCGTAGCTTTAGCCACAACGATGTTCCTGCTTTCCTTAATTTGGGCGCGACCCCAAGAACGATGGGTGGCTTTAATTGCCGGAATGGTAATGGCAACTAATACAATTGTGGCTGTTACACTTGGCACTCTACTGCCAATGGGTTTGACACGGCTGAAGCTTGACCCTGCTTTAGTTAGTGGCCCGTTAGTCACTACAATGCTAGATACAATTGGGTTTTTAACGTTCCTCAGCTTAATTTCTCTAGCTTTAAACGTTTTCCATTTACCAACCTAAAAGGATTGGGCATAGGGCATGGGGCATGGGGCATCAATTGTCCCTTCATCTCCCTCATCTCCCTCATCTCCCTCATCTCCCCACTCCCTACTTTCCACTCCCCAAATATGCCTACTACCACCTGGAATCGTCATCACGTTCTTTCCCTAGCTGACTTTACGGCGGCTGAATATAATACTGTTTTGCAAACTGCTGCCAGTTTTCAAGAGGTGCTATCACGGCGGACGAAGAAAGTACCAACCTTGCAGGGACAGGTGGTGGCGAATTTATTTTTTGAATCGTCTACTCGCACTCGCAGCAGTTTTGAACTCGCGGCGAAACGCTTAAGTGCAGATACGCTGAATTTCGCCGCAGCCACATCTTCTATGACTAAGGGAGAAACAATTCTCGACACGGCGAAAACCTATTTGGCGATGGGAACTGATATTATGGTAGTCCGCCATCGAGAGGCAGGAGTACCGAATGCGATCGCGGCTGAAATGGATCGTTTAGGTGTAAAAGTTAGCGTCCTCAATGCTGGTGATGGTCAACATGAGCATCCTTCCCAAGCACTGCTAGATTTATTTACCATTTGTACTCTAATTGACCCAGCTAGTCCCCGACTAGAACTTTTAAAAGGTAAAAAGATTGCCATTGTTGGGGATATTCTCCATTCTCGTGTAGCGCGATCGAATATCTGGAGTTTAATCGCTAGTGGTGCCGAAGTGCATCTAGCAGCCCCACCCACCCTCTTACCCAAATTATTTGCTGAGTATATTTTGGAAGAGGCAGGAGTCAAAAATCAGAACTTTATTATCTCCTCATCCCCCACTCCCCACTCCCCACTCCCCACTCCCCAACTATTTCTACATTGGCAACTAGAACCAGCTTTACAAAATGCCGATTTTGTCATGACTTTGCGCCTGCAAAAGGAACGCATGACCGCTCATTTACTGCCAAGTTTGCGAGAATATCATCAGCTATTTGGTATTACAAGCACAAAACTGCAACTTTGTAAACCTAACGTCAAAGTTTTGCATCCAGGCCCAGTTAACCGTGGTGTCGAAATCAGTTCTGAATTGATGGATGACCCAGAATTTAGTCTCATACAATCACAAGTTACCAGTGGTGTCGCCGTTCGTATGGCGCTGTTGTATTTGATAGGAAGCAGTAAGGTCTAAGTAATTTAACTCTCACAGGCAATGACCATCAGTATTCAGCTGTTGAGGCAACTGTAGGCAAAGACATGACTACACAAGCTAGATAAAAAAGGTATAACATAAGACCAGCCCTTTTAAAGTAAGTAGAAATTCTTGCAAGTGAATTCCTCTCTAATATCATGGCCGCATAATTAGTTGTGATTCCGAGAGCCTTTGCACCTCAGTCTTTAATTCCCTCCCCACTTGCGGGTAGGAGAGATAAAGCGTAGTTTTGGCAGGGTGGGGTTTTTCGAGTTTAATAAGTAATCAAGCGGACATAATATAAATTTCTATTCTCCGTATTCTCTGTCTTAGAAAGCCTGATGTCTACGGCGGACTGCGCCAACGGAGGTTTGCTGCCTTCAAACTTTCTACTGTGTCTCGGCGGTAAATAAATAAGGCAAACCAGATGAAAATATTCAAGCAGCTAGTGCAATTATCCAATCTATGCGAGGTCTATATGGCAATATATTATCCAGTGCCAACGGATATCAACCGTTTAACAGCGATTCATCTCTAGAAACGAAAACACTAGTTAATCCTTATCATAAAATGGCATTCAAGGATGACAATAATACCTCTCAATTTCTAGCACCCCCTACCAAAGAATAATGGTAACTTTTGACTATTGTTGATACTGGTAAATTTAAAACGAGTGTAGTAATTGATAGGAGAAAAGAAATATGGATGCCAATGAACTTCTTAAACGATATGAAAATGGAGAAACAAAGTTTTTGGAGGCAAACTTAAACGGCGTAAATTTGTTTGGTGCAGACTTGATTGATATAACTTTGAATAAGGCAGATTTATCTAATGCAATCCTAATTTTTAGCTATCTAAATCGGGGAATCCTAAATAAGGCCAATCTAGTTTGTACAAAGCTAAATGGTGCGAACCTAAATCAGGCAAGTTTAATCGATGCCAACTTGCATGATGCTAATTTACATGGTGCAACTTTACAGGGTGCTGATTTGCGTGGTGCAGTCATGCCTGATGGAACAATTAACGACTAAAAATACAGCAGATTTCAAGTTGATGAGGTACACAAGCTAAGTCTGTTACCCAGGTATAAAGCGTGTTTTGCTTCTGAATTTTGCTATATATAGCGGTTTGCAGTTGAGTCCAATAATATTACTATTAGTCCGATCGGACTAGCTTACAAAAGAATACCTATTCTTATAGAAATTATCTATTACTCCGATCGCATGAGTACATAAGTCTGTAATCTTGGCACACTAGTATCGTAGAAGTAAAGAATTTAATGACTTCTAGAAGTGTCGGAGGTAAATATGAAACGAATTTTTTTGACGGCAGCAGCCTTACTCAGCACGCTATCTCTAGCTGCTCCCCTTCCTGTCAAAGCAGAAAACTCCGCTTCTGTCCGGCGCTTGCTGGAAACTAGGGAATGTTTTGGATGTAATTTAGCAGGAGCGAACCTCAAAGGCGCTCACCTGATAGGTGTTGACCTCAGAAATGCAAATTTAAAAGGAGCTAATCTTGAAAGTGCTAACCTAGAAGGTGCTGATTTAACTGGTGCAAATTTGAAGTCTGCTAATCTCACAGATGCTTTTGTCAATGGTACTAGCCTAAATAATGCTAATCTCACCAATGTTGATTTGAGTAATGCTCATTTATATAATACAGACGTAGATGGCGCTATTATGGCTAATATTGATTTAAGCGGTGCTGATGTATTTAATACTGCCATTAGCATTGGTGGTGAATACTAATGGTGAGTAATAATTTCAAAGTGATGAGTTAAGAGTTATATTCAACTCCTAACTCTCTCTCTACTTTTTAATTTTTACTCACCAGTAATCGACAGTTCATTAACCCAGATTTTCGGACAAACTCCCCCTGGCGTTAACTCTGGCTCTTTTTCTACATAAATAATTGATTTCAGGACTTCCAAGAAATCACCAGCAACAGTTGCTGACTCAATACTCGTCCTAACACCTTTATTAACTAGCCAACCATCAAACGGCAAAGAAAACGAGCCTTGCAAGGCTTTAACTCCAGCATGGAGAGCTTGTAAATCATCGATAAAAATCACATTTTCAGCAGTTTCTAAACTTAACTCTTCTTCAGGAGTTACTGTAGAAAAAACGTGATAAAAATTGGGACTAACGCTAACTTTTGCACCAATACTGGCATTACCTGTTGGCTGGGTATTGAACCTTTTAGCAGTACCTGCACTGTGGAGAAAGCTTTTTAAAACACCATTTTCAATCAGCGAAACCTGACGAGTAGGAGTTCCTTCACCATCAAAACTTTCTGCACCTACGTTAGCTGGGTGAAGTGCATCATCAAAAACTGAAAGCAGAGGAGAAGCAATTTGCTTACCTAAATCATCAGCAGTAGATAAGCTTTGATTGTCTAAAATACTTTGAGCGTTGAATAAGTTAGAAAAACCACCCAACAGACTTAAGAAAGCTTCTGGTGAAAAAACAACCCGATATTTACCAGTTTTGATTTTTTCATAATTCAAATGACTGATAGTTTTATCTGCGGTTTCTTTGATGCAACCATTGATATCTAGATTATCTAAACTATGGTTGATTCTAAAAGCACCTGCACTACGAGGTTTTTTTCCTTCTTCCTCAGTTTTGCTGTAAAGATAAACTGATGCTAAGGAGTGAGATTCAGTTCTCACTGCACCGTCGCTATTGAGATAAAATCTATCAATATCTCTTTGCGATAAACCATTATAAGGCACACCTTTAATTGCTGGATGAGCTGCTAGTAATTCTTTTTCAGCTACCAACAATCTTTCTATGAGTTCAGCAACAGGTGCTTGGGGTGTCTTATCTTGAGGTTTGTTTGCAATCGGAACAGTAGCTTCTGGACTAAAATCAGGAACATTTTCTTTAACACCAAAGAAACTGGCTTCGTAGGCAGTTTTCAAAGCTAATTCCAGTCCTTTTGGGTCTACATCTGTGGTGCTGGTGACACCCATTGTATTATCTTCATTCCAGACACGAACAGTAACACCAGAGCGATTTGAGGCTTTGACTTGTTTTGGTTCACCTTGGTCTACTTGCACGCTAGTATCATCTACTGTTGAGCCATAAATGTCGAATTTCTTAATGCCAAGCTTACCAGCATTGTCCTTGGCAGAATTTGCAATCTCATTGATATTTGGCATAGTCAATTTTGAATTTTGAATTTTAGATTTTGGATTAGAAGCAATTTTATTTTGGATAGGACTTACGCAAACTCTACGATTCTTGGCGTTCTTGGCGTCTTGGCGGTTCGAGAAATTAAGCTTTTTAGCGCTTTTTGCGTAAGTCCTATTGGATATTAGATTTTGGATTTTGGATGTTAAGCTTTTCCACAGAAAATTTGCTTGTATTTCTTGGGCGGGCGAGACGCCCACCCTACAACTGAGTATTATGCTAAATGTGGTTTAGCTTATGACTTATATTTGTCTCGTAGCCTTTTATTGACACAATATCCTGATCATTCACAATCCAAAATCCAAAATTTCAAATCCAAAATTATTATCTTCCACCGACAGTAATAGAATCAACCTTGATGTGGGGTTGTCCTACTGTGGTGTAAATACTGCCACTGACAGAGCCACAAAAACCTGGTGCAATTTCCAAATCTTGGGAACACATAGAAATTTTATTCATAATTTCCTTAGCTTCACCAATTAGAATTGCTCCCTTTAGCGGTTTGGTGATTTTGCCATTTTCAATCAAATAAGCTTCATCAACGCTAAAGTTAAATTGGCCTGTAGCACCAACGCTTCCGCCACCCATCTTTTTACAGTAAATACCTTTATCGACAGAGGTAAATAAATCATCAATGCTATATTCGCCAGAATCAATATAAGTATTACGCATCCGGCTAGCAGCAGCAAAGGTATAATTTTGGCGGCGTCCACTTCCAGTTCTGGGGTGTCCAGTACGTGCAGAACCTGTTCTATCTGCTAAGAAGTTTTTGAGAACGCCTTTTTCAATTAATAGGGTTCTTTGAGCAGGCATACCTTCGTCATCCATGTCGATTGTCCCGAAGGCATTTTCAGAACGCCCTTCATCCCAGGCTGTCAAACTTTCGTGGGCAATTTTTTCGCCTTTCTTATCAGCAAAGGGTGTAGTATTACGTTCAATTTGGGTGGTTTCTAACAGGTGTCCGCAAGCTTCGTGGAAGATTACGCCGCCAAAGTGATTCGCCATAATAATCGGGTAAGTACCTGATTCTACGTAATCGGCGTAGAGCATTTTGCCAGCAGATTCTGCTATTTTTTCGGCAGCTTGTTGAGAATCCCAAGTCCTCAAGAAGTTAGCATCGCTAGTATTACCAGCGCGTTCACCGATGGAAGCACGATTAGCACCATCAGCACACAACAGGTTAAATCCTACTGACTGAGTGAGGCGAATGTCACGGGCAAAAGTGCCGTCACTAGCGGCGATTAAAACTTCTTGCCAATCCCGGAAATAGGTAGCACGGCGCGATTGGACGTGGCTAGCTTTTTGCTTCAGGTGGGCAGTACCATCAAGGAGGACTTCTCCCATTTCTCGGATGGAGCTACACACTGGTAGCCAGGCATCTTTGCCTCTTTTGGTGGCGTAATCTCTCAATAATTCTAGGTTGATTTCTGGGATAAAAGCTTTAGCAGTGGGTAGTTGCAATCCCAGGATAGAAAGACCTTTTTCTAAAGCTGCTTTCAAACCGGAAAACGAAAGGTCATTGGTGCTAACGTAGCAATCAGCTTTGCCGCGAAATACTCTGACTCCCGCGCCTGTAGACAGACTGGGTGAAATACTAGTGATGGAGTCGTCTTCTGCAAGACAACTAATATAGTTGCGACGTTCTAAAAATAATTCGATGAAGTCAGCGCCTGCGGCGCGTCCTAATCCCAGGAGGGTAGCCAGGGGGGCTTCCCAGGTTTCATCGAAACGCTCTGGTGTGGAGGAATATTGCAGGGTGGGAAGTTGATTCGAGAGAAGTAGCGTACTTGTAAGCATGGGTAGCCTCGTCTGCTGGCGTAGTTCAGAGATTTGACTGAAAAATCCTGGTGTGTTTAGTCTAACAAATCAGTGAAAGTCAGAGTCGGCAATTAAGTAGTAGGGGTTTCCTCACCTGGGAAATTTATTTCCCTCTGGTTAAGCGTGAGTGAATTGTAAGTAACGCTCTTTGGAGAGCGATCATGTAAAGTTGAGATATAATACACTTTCACAAAGAATGAGCAAACCAAAAAGTGAAAATATTTATACATAAATAATTGGAAGACAGTCTTAGACTGTCTTCCAATTATTTAAACTCTTAGGAAAGAATATCCACATATATTGGTAAAAACAACAACTTAATCAAACTTATTTTTGATTTCTGCCTTTCTCATCCCTAGAATGATACCGTTGATAAATTACCATTTTCCATCTCGTTAATTCTTGGTAAGAGCCTATTCTTTCTCAGGTTTATTTACGATTTGTCATTTTCAAGGGAATTCTTAATGTTTCTTGCTGATTGAAAGTCTGACCTAAATTAGCAGCAGTTGGCGCTGCCGATGTTAGATTCTTAAACAAGAGCTTTAGGGTTCGAGTAATAGTTTTAATAATTTTCATTTTGCTAGCACTTGGCTTTTCGTCATATCTCAAAACCATTGGAATTTCTACAATTCTTGGTTTGAGCGGTTTGGCTTTCAGCAGTAAATCTATCATGCAAGCAAATCCACTTTCAGTGAATAAACTCTCGCCATAATACATATCTAGTTTACTGACGAAAGTACGGTTATACAGCCTGTAGCCGCAGGTGTAGTCTCTTACACCTGGTACACGGGCGGCAATTCTAAAAAGCCAGCTTGCTCCGTAGCTCATTATCTCTCTAAATTTTGATAAGCCTATGACTTTGGAGCCTTTTCGATATCTAGATGCGATCGCAATATCATAGCTACCAGCTATCATCGTCTCATACATCTTGATTAATAGTTCTGGTGGTTGAGTGTTATCGCAATCCATTGCGGCTAAAAAATCACCTTCTTTAGAAATTTCTAAGAAAGTTGTGAAACCTGTTTTAATTGCTTGACCTAAACCAGCATTTTTAGGATGTTGGACTAATTTCAGCGATATCCCCAGCGATTGAGATTCTTCTATTGCAGTCTGAGCAGTTGCATCCTTGCTACCATCATCAACAAGAATCAGCCGGATATCCATATTAGATATTTGCTGCAATACTTGAAACTTTTTGAACAAGGGGCGAATTGATTCTTGCTCATTGTATGCGGGTAAAAGAACAAAAAGACTCATAAGTACCTCGTGTGATTTTCAAAATATTATTCTCTAAGCTCAAGAATTTAGTAATGTTGATTTCTTGAGAAATTCATCAACCTGTCGGACGACTGCGTTGTTATTGACGCTATCATTGACCAACTGTGAGGTATTGACAACGAAAAAATCATCGTTTTCAGTACTCACTTTTGGAACAAGGCTTGAATAATTTAAAACTTGTAGTGGCTGTACTTTAATAGCTCGATTAATATGTGCCGCGACAATATCATCTGCTTTAAGTTCTGGGAACATCAAACGTATACCCTGGAAAAATACTTGGCGCAATTCATCATCTGGCTTTTTTAATAACGGGTCAGTGGAAAGGATATATTTTGGTAGGAATGTGATATGGTATCCTGCTGTCTCTTGCAAAGAAACTAGGTTACTCATCCCAATAACTCCAGTAAAGGGTACATTTCTATCGGCAATATTTACTACGTAATAAGGAATTAAAGCCTTGCGAGTAATAAGTACCATGCAGATTACGCCCAGATATTCTACTGTTTCACCTGTGTCTGAAACTTTGACTAATTCTTTAGCAGCAACCTGTTGCAGAATATTAACTGGGCCAGTAAAGATGACTTTATCAAAATGTTCCTTTTTGCTCTGATATTCTACCCACATTCCACCCTCTGGATGAGGTGCAATATATTCCACCGCAACACCTGTGTGAATATGACCCCCAGCCGCGTAAATTAATTTTTCTATATGGTCAAAAACAGTTTTGTAACCGCCTGAGACATAACCAAGTTGTTCTTTGTTTAATGAAGAATCCCGCGCTGAAAATAACCTTTTGATATAAGCCCAAATAAAAACTGCTGATATTCGCTTATAGTTCTCTCCTAATTTGGATAGAAGCAAAGGTTTCCATAGTTTTTCGTATGTACTTTTGCCACCAAGTTTCAATAGCCAATCTTCAACTAATATCTTCTCTAAGCGCCGCCAGTTATTCAGGCGTGAACCATACAGTAGAGTGAAAGCTAATCTGATTTTACCTATAAGTCCGAACAAAGGAAAGCGGAGAAATTCTATAGAGTTACTGATAGAATAAAATTTTTTATTGTCGTAGAAGCCTGTTAAACTTCGATGCCAACGCAGCTTATCTCCAAGATCAATATCTCTGAGAAAATTTATTAAATGAGTATCAGAAGGGAGGATAACGTGATAAAACCGATCCCAGGTAAACAACCCATAATCATGATAAGTGGTAAGTCCACCAAGCTGCTTATTACTATCGAATACAGTTACTTTATGTCCTTGATTTGAAAGACGTTGGGCTAATACTAGTCCAGTTATACCTCCGCCAATGATGCCTATATTCATAAATTTAGTTTAAGTGTTGGTAAGGATGATTTTGAGATTTATCTTCAAAAAATTTTAATATTAATAGTCTTGCTGTCTACACCTTTGGCTATTAATTTACAACCAGAATTACACCAGTTATAATAATGGAAATTCCTAACCACTGGCTAAATACAACCTGCTCTTTTAAAAGATAGTGAGAAGCAATTGGCACAAATGCATACATTAATCCTAAAACTGGAAATGCTTGGCTTAGAGGAATTGTCCGCAATACATAAAGCCACAATATAGTCATAAATGTATAGCAAACAAACCAAATCCAAAAATAACGAGACAATAACAGATTTTGGATAGATGCGCTTGCTCCCTTAGTATGGCTAGAAATGTGAAGTCCATACTTTAGTGATAGGTTAGCTGTTGTTCCGAATAAAACCACAAGCATTAAGACAAGCCAAGTAATGATGTTCATTTTTTAATCTTTTTGATGATATTTGCTATACATTGATGATGTAGATTTTTTCCAGGGAATAACTACTAAAAGAACACCTATAAAAATAGTGATTACTCCTGCTATTCTAGTTAGTGTAATCTGTTCATTAAAAAAGTAGTATGAACCGAAAAATATACCGACATAATTTAAACTAGTTAGTGGATAAGCAATACTTAATTTGACAGAGCGCAGAGCTAATATCCAATTTACTACCCCCAAGCAATAAATACTAATAGCTAATACTAATTTTTGAATAAATACCCAATTAAATAGTCCCTCATTTGTATGGCTCATGGTATACTTCATCAGCAATTGACCAGAAATACTAAATAAAATACTGACAAACAATATAATATAAGGAACTATTTTAACGTTTGAACTTTGCGAGATAGATTTCATAGTACATTTGCCTCAATCGAGATATTAGGTATGAACCGGACAGTAAACAATCTATCGTTTTAAACAGTTTTAGATTTTGGTCATACCTTCTGTGTAATTCAATTTCCACTTCAGTAAATAGACAACAAAATTAGGAAGCTTATGTTGAAGGGATTGATATCAAAATCATCATAGAAGCTCATATCCAAGAGTTAGCAACTAGATACTATGCCGATTGGAGCAAGGTTGCTGTATTTTGGCAAGACCCGATATTATCGTAGTAGAGTATGCTAAATTGGCTTACTGAGTTACACTCGCAGACATAACAGTTTAATTGCTTGGAAATTGGCGCAATCAATTTAGGCTTTGCCAAATTGTGAATTGCAGATGTCTTCCGTATCAGCCAGTAATGTTTCCAGACTAGTTTGAGTGCGATGGCGTATCCGCCCGCCATAGGCGATCGCAATATTTATGTCATAGTGAATGCATATATAAAGAACATTGAGTACTCTGCCAAAATTGTGTGGACAAAGTTTAGCAGTGAGACATCGCTTATGCTGAACTCGGATTCGGCCCGCATGTTCAACAGATGGAGTTAAGCGAATAAAAATGGATTCTTGGAATTTTTTATTAATCCATTCATTAACTTTCATCAGTTGTATCCTGCTATAGAAACCTTGTTGAAGACACTACTCAACTTCTAAAGCCATTAACTTATGCATCAAAACTAAGCTGGATTGATAAATGTTCTTAATTTTCTCCAGGAAGTGTTTATTAGTTCTCTGACATGCCATAAAATTTATCCAGGCTTACAGGCATATCTGCAACCTATACTGGAAACTAAGGCGATCCATAAAAATTTGTACTCAAAAATAGTGTGTATAGGTACTCTTTTTGGACATAGGAACACAACAGTTAAGAAAAATCTGCGTGAGAGCGAGAAATATCTATAGATAACTATAGAGTAATACGCCTTACAGGTTTTTGGGGAATTTTATTGCCTGTCAAAATAAGTGGAGCTTTTGACGATACTAAGGCGTAATGTAAACTAGCGTTTGCCGAGCAATTCGCAGCTTACTTATGTTGAGTTAAATGGATTTGAGATGTTTTTACATTATCTTAGTACTCAGTGTTGTCTAATTGTTTTTAACTATATGTAATTTTAACTAGAGCTTTATCTCAAAGTTTATTTTTACATATAATTACTTACTAGAATACCATGAGAAAACAATGTTGCAAATTTATCGCCACACTTCATCAAAAATTCATTTTAGGAAAATATACTTAAACAAAAACTTTATAAAATCTACATTTTCCTGTTGATGAATCTTTATTTTTAATAATTTGTACATTTAGGTATCACTTTCTGCCTAATAAAGTTGCAGAAATAGCGATTTAGTATCAGACTCTAAAAGTGTAAAGCTAAGAGTTTGAGTAAGGAGAATTGAAACTTGAACACTAGTGCAAGTAGTTTTTTGGTATAAAAATATACTTAACTCTCAGAGTATAGATTCTAACCAATAGTTTGAATCGTTTTTTATTTATGAAAATCTTTAAATTCAGATATCTTAAACAAAACTTATTTTAAGGTTAACTTAGACGCCAAATAAGGCGTAAGTCTGTATTTCTGAACTCTCTCAAAAAGGCGAATTTAATAAAGTACAAAATCTCGCCCCCAACCCCTCTCCTTACTACTATCGTTTATACCCAAGTCGAATCAGGAATCAAATGGAGAGAAAAGTAGGACTTGTGTACACACCGTAGCTCCTTACTAAGAAACTGACAAATAAAAAAATATCCAACTATTTATTGTGGCGTGGGCGACACGAGCATTCCACAAATAGTAATTTATTTGTTGGAAGTTTCTAATGAGAGAGGAGACTTTGATCTCGTCAAAGGCGGGTAAGGTTAAAAACCACATTTAGATGTTATTTAATTCACATTCCTATCAAACTTTATATTTGATACTTAGTGGTAGTTGGTATTATTTAGTTGCCCTAAATTGTTCTCCTTTGTTTTGAGTTTGTTTGGACTCATTTTCCTGCAAAAGTCTGTTGGTAATAATTAAGACAATGATTAATAATCCAAACTGAATCTGCCAGGGTGCTAATACTAAACTGAAAATTAAGCTAATAGCTGCAAATACACCTGCAATATATGCAAGTTCATCACTACTCTTGTTAAAGAAGTAGCCAGTAGCTAAAGCCGTACACAGTGGTATCAAAAAGAACAAAGCCATTTTACTAACTTCTGAACTATAAGTTGTTGTGTTGTGCTTATAAAACAAACCGAAATTGTTTTTTGGAATTGTGGTTAATTTTACATCCAATCAGGTTTTAGCCACAACAGCCCATTGAAATAAATATTATAGAAAATCAAGATTACGCAACGTCCTATCTTACACAAATTGGAATAATTCTTGCGACACAAGTAGCGCCCAAAACCTTGGCTAATACTTCTTCTGTGGTCGATGGTAAGCCAAACAGTAGTTTACCAGACGCTAGGCGTAGCTTGGTGAGGAGTGCAAAATACTTTCTGGTGACACACTCCCGATTCAGTATAGCTGCGCTATGCTATACAAACTCTTGTTTAACCACGCAGATTGGAAAGCTTTTAAACTTGCAAAGGCGGGTTTTGTCTATTTAGCCAATTGCACTTTTGTGAGCAATCATCTAGTAAGTTAGCTTAAAACTTTGGCCTTGCGCCAGGATAAGGATCTAGCATATTAACTTTAGAAGTAGCATTTTCATTTTTTCATTTTAGACACTCAATGCTGAACATTCCTCAATTACTGGCAACTGAAATAAACCTCAAACCTCATCAGGTGCAAAACGCGCTGGAACTTTTGGCGGAGGGTGCAACAATTCCTTTTATTGCACGTTATCGTAAAGAGCGCACCGATGAGATGAATGAAGTGCAACTCCGTGAACTGGCTGATCGATATACTTATTTAACAGAACTGGAAGAACGAAAATCTGTGATTTTAAGTGCGATCGCAGAACTTGGTAAACTCACAGATGAACTCAAAGCCAAAATCTCATCCTGCTTACAAAAAACCGAACTTGAGGATTTATATCTACCCTATCGCCCAAAACGACGCACCCGCGCCACTATCGCCAGAGAAAAAGGACTCGAACCACTAGCGGAATTCATCAAGTTGCTAAATGTAAAAAATGCTGCAACGGCTTCACTAGAAGAAGAAGCCGCTAAGTATATTTCTGAAGCCAAGGGAGTAAAAACAGCAGAAGAAGCGCTCAAAGGCGCTGCTGATATTTTAGCGGAAGAAGTGGCTGAAAAGGCTGAATTACGGGCATATATCCGCGATTATCTTCTCGAAGAAGGGGTATTTGTCTCCCGCATCAAAGATGATTATCCCGAAGGTACAACCAAATTTGAGATGTACCGTAATTATCAAATTAAGGTAAAAAATATTGCACCACACAATATGCTGGCGTTGTGTCGGGGTGAAACGGAGAAAGTATTAAGCTTTGAAATTGCTTTTGATGAGGATACGGTACTTTACTATCTTGAGTCGAAAGAAATTAAAACCAAAGTTCGGACAATTCGGGATTTTTATCAAGCGATGTTGAAGGATGCATTCAATCGTTTGATGAAAGTCTCTCTAATGGGAGAGGTAATTTCTGAGAAGAAAGTCTATGCAGACATGGAATCAATCAAGACATTTGAAACTAATCTGCGAGAGTTGCTGCTGTCTCCACCAGCCGGAATGAAACCCACCTTGGCGATAGACCCTGGATTTAGAACTGGGTGTAAAGTTGCTGTGCTCGACCAAACGGGGAAATTTATGGAATACCAAGCGGTTTTTCCTCACCAAGCGGCTGAACAACGCGCTAAAGCTGCACAAACTGTCAAAAATCTGATTGAAAAGTACAAGATTGAGTTAATCGCCATCGGTAACGGTACAGCCTCCCGCGAGACAGAGGAGTTTGTCACACAAGTATTGCAAACCATAGAACGCAAACCAGTTAAGGTGATGGTAAATGAATCTGGTGCATCTATATATTCTGCTAGTATTGTGGCGTTAGAAGAGTTTCCCGATTTAGATATTACCGTGCGCGGTGCAATTAGTATCGGCCGCCGTTTGCAAGATCCTCTAGCGGAACTTGTGAAAATCGATCCCAAATCTATTGGTGTGGGACAATATCAGCACGATGTCGATCAGAAGTTGCTGAAAAAGAAATTGGATGAGACTGTAGAAAGCTGCGTTAACTATGTCGGCGTAGACTTGAACATGGCCTCCAAAGAACTTCTGACTTCCGTCTCTGGAATTACGGCAACAGTTGCCAATAACATTGTCGCCTATCGTAACCAGAATGGAGCCTTTAAAAATCGCCGACAACTTTTGAAAATTCCAAAGCTGGGGCCAAAGGCCTTTGAACAAGCGGCGGGTTTTCTGCGGATTCGCGGCGGTGATAACCCATTGGATAATACAGCAGTGCATCCAGAAAGTTATTCTGTAGTAGAAGCGATCGCATCTGATCTAAATGTGCCATTAAATCAGGTGACACAAATTGCTGAAAAACTTAAAAAGACCAACCTGAAAAAATATGTTACCGATAGCGTTGGCGAACCCACACTGCGCGACATCCTCAGCGAACTAGAAAAACCAGGTAGAGATCCCCGTGCAGAATTTAAGTATGCCACCTTCAAAGAAGGAATTAAGGAAATCAGGGACTTAAAGGTGGGAATGGAACTAGAGGGAATGATCACAAATGTCGCCAACTTCGGCGCTTTCGTTGATATCGGCGTACATCAAGATGGCTTGGTGCATATATCCCAACTTGCTGATAGATTTGTAGACGATCCCAAAAAAGTTGTCAAAGTCGGACAAGTAGTCAAAGTACAGGTCTTAGAAATCAACGAGAAACTTAAGCGGATTAGTTTGTCGATGAAAGCAGTTAAACAATAATTACAAACAGCAGATGGCAGTTTATCAAGTTCAATTCATCAACCCTACACTTGGATTAGATCGTACCATTCCAGTACCAGACGATCAATATATTCTGGATATCGCAGAAGAATCAGGTATCCGCCTACCATCTGGGTGCAAACAAGGCGAATGTTCTGCTTGTGTCGCCAAACTCATTAGCGGTGAAGTCGATCAAAGTGAGCAAAAATTTCTGCGCCCAAGTGAAGTACAGGCTGGTTATGTTGTTACTTGTGTAACTTACCCCTTATCTAATTGCACTTTAGAAACCCATCAAGAACAAATCTTGTATAAATCAGCGCTTTACTATCAGCCTGAGTCGGGAAAATCCAAGTGATTGACATATTAATCAGTTGAGAAGATTTTTAGGTTGGGTTAAAGGTAGTGAAATCCGACAAAGCGGTGAAAATGTTGGGTTTCCTTCCTCAACCCAACCTACCCCGGAGTGCTTTTTTAAGCAAAATCTAGGTAGTATTGAAATCGCTATATTTTTCTCAATGATCGGCCTAACGGTAGAACCAAATTCTATCTTGCAAGAGAGGTTAAAACCTAATAGATAGCTGAATATGAGATAAGAAGTTACAAAAAATCTTTAGTGATTAGGTAAGAAAAATGTTAACACCATTATTAACCGCCCTAGCTACAGCTTTGAGCCTGTTGATTGTTGATTTAGTTGTTCCAGGCGTTAATATTGCTAACTTTCCCGCAGCTATAATTGCTGCTTTAGTAATTGGTCTAATTAACGGTTCAGTTAAACCAGTTTTGTCTACTCTTTCTCTACCACTTAACTTTCTATCATTTGGAGCATTTTCACTCGTCGTCAACGGTTTATGTTTCTGGTTAGCAGCAGTGCTAGTTCCTGGGTTTGCAGTTCGCGGAATTCTTGGTTTCCTTCTTGGGCCGGTGATCCTAACTTTTGCTAACACCTTCATTAACAACTACTTTGTTGAAAGAAACCTGTTAACCGGCAGTGGAGATGTAAAAAGTCAAGGTGAATTACCTTCTAGATAAGTATTATTTGGAGTAGAAATACGCATTTTATTACGTTTCTACTCCAAATAAAATATCCGAAGGTGAATTTCCTAATTCGGTATCTTCAGCAGAATGTAATTAAAGAAAATCACAAAAATACGGAAAAATCATGAAATTAGTTCGTTTTCTTCTAGGTTTGTTAGTGCCTCCTTTAGGCGTTTTCCTGACTGTTGGAGTTGGGCCAACTCTATTTATTAACATCTTGCTCACAGTTCTAGGTTGGCTACCCGGTAGTATTCATGCAATTTGGGTCATTGCCAAGCGTGATGAACAACTAAATAGGGAAGGAAATATTTACTAATACGTAAGATGAATTTTAGGGAATCTTAAGTAGGGTGCGTTATGGCTAAAGCTGTAACGCACCATTTTAGTTTCTAGTAGAATTAGAGATTATAAAATCTAACCCCCTTCCCGAAGCGGGAAGGAGAAAAAATTCAAAGCCTCTCTCCTTTTAGGAGAGTACCTCACTAGTCCTACGATTATGGTAATTTAGATATTTTTCAGCTTATCAAGCGATGCGTTAGCGTTTGGCTAACGCACCCTACGAAAAGTGAATCTTTAATAATTATACAGATACTTTTGTAGGGGCACGGCAATGCCATGTCCCTACAAAAATTCTATATGTATCAGAGTTTTGTCAAAAGCAGTCTAGTCTATTTGTGAATAGTATCCCGCTCTTTATTCGCAGGTTCCTTATCTTTGAATAAGTCAGCTGCCGTTAAGAGTAACTCTCTCAACGTCTGTTTAATTTGATGTTCTTTTCTTGCTAGAGATGTACCAGCTTCACCCAGTTTATCTTCAAGCTGCGATCGCTTCTGTTCTACCTGCACAGCCATAGATTCTGCTTGAGGACGAGCTTTATCGTACCAGTGTTTAGCTTCGTCTAGATAATCCTGAACTTCCATATTACGTCCGCCATAGCGTGCAGCTAAGTTAGCTCGGACAATGGCTAGCTGCGCTTGCAGTTGGGCGTAACGTTTCTTTAACAATCCGGCTTCTTCACTATCTTTAAGAGCATTGATAGCTGAATCAATTGCAGTTTTAGTACTAGCAGGTTTTTCCTTACCTGTCTCTTCAATTTCTGCCAAAATTACATCAACCTCTTGCTGGAGTTTTTCTTCTTCACCATCTAGTTGAGCCTGTAGCCGTTTTATATCTGTCTGAGTTTTAGCAATGCTTTCGTGTCTTTTGCTGTTAATCCCTTCCAGCGCTCCTTCAATAGAAGCTGTCACTTCATCTTTAAGTTCGCCACCTTTTTCTTGGAAGTTTTCAATTACAGCAGAAACGGCATCTTTAACAAGACTACGAAGTTCACTAGAACCTTGCTTAAACTCAGAACCTACTTGAGAAACTGCGGATTTCACAATTTCCCGAATCCGCTCAGTTCTTAATTGTCCAGTTTCTTTAGCTTGTTGCAGGTCTGCTTGAATTTGTTGTTTGATATTGTTAGGCATTTTCAACTCTTAGGGTTTAACTATTTTGGATAATATTTTCTAGACATGTTCCCATACCCACATTATGGCGTAGCCTAAAAAGGCTAGGCACTTCCTTTAGATAGAAAATAATAACCCGAAAGAGGTGATGTGTAGCATGTTGCCCATTCGTGAGATGATTAATTGTTAGTAGTAATTGAGATGCAAATATGTGGCGAGTAAATATTACTTGTTCAGCCGATGCTTGGAAGCTCTATGGTATTGAATTTAAAGCGATCGCAGAAAAATATCAAGGTGAATTGATTGGTTCTAAAAAAATGCCAGATGGGACGCGCATCATGTCTTATAAAATTGAGGATGTTAGCGATGCCGAAGCCTTTCAAGAAGATTGTGCAAATTTTGCTGGATTTACAACTGACTTTGAATCCTTGTAGTATTGGCTCTGACATTAATCTTTGCAACCAATATGTCCAAATCAGGAGAAGTTAATTGAAAAGACTACTTACATTAGTATTAGTAACATTTTTGTTGTTGATAAGCACTTTTACTTTACCTGCTAGTGCAGCAGACACAGTTAACGGTGAACAAATATTTAGTGTTCAATGTGCTGGTTGTCATATCAACGGCAGCAACATCATCAGGCGAGGTAAAAATCTCAAAAAGCAAGCGCTGAAAAAGTATGGTATGGATTCAATAGAGGCAGTTACATCTATAGTTACCAATGGTAAAAATAATATGTCAGCCTACAAAGAGCGTCTTACTGAACAGCAAATTCAAGACGTTGCTGCTTACGTTCTCCAACAAGCTGAAAAAGGCTGGCCTTAGGAGAGACGTGATTAATCGCGTCTGTACAAAAGTTAGGAGTTCAAAGTTAGGAGTTAAGAGTTAAGATTTAAGAGTTATTGATTATCGCTGTTATAAATGGTTCTTAAGAAGGCATAAAGTCTAAGAATGTTGTAATAAGATGCTTCCGAACTCACAAATTCTTCATTCTTCTCACTGCTAACTATTGTACAGACGCGATTAATCGCGTCTCTTCTCACTCCTAAACTTGAAAATGAACTTACCCGCAGCTAGCCGTCTCCAATTCACTCCTGATTTGAACATTTGCCGGATCTTAAATGGGATGTGGCAAGTCTCCGGCGCACACGGACGGATCAATCCCCAAGTCGCTATTGAGACTATGTTCAAATATGTAGATGCAGGCTTTACTACTTGGGATTTAGCAGACCACTATGGCCCCGCAGAAGACTTTATTGGTGAGTTTCGCTGTCAACTAATTGACACTCGTGGTAAAGATGCTTTATCTCAGGTGCAAGCTTTTACAAAATGGGTGCCTCGTCCTGGCAAAATGACGAAAAAACTCGTTGAGGAAAATATTGATATTTCCCTAAGAAGGATGAATGTGGAATCGTTAGATTTGATGCAATTCCATTGGTGGGAATATCAGGATAAAAATTACCTGGATGCCCTCAAATATATGGCAGAATTTCAGACTGAGGGTAAAATTAAGCATTTAGGTTTAACTAATTTTGACACAGAAAACTTGAAGCTGATTACCGAAGCAGGGATCAAAATTGTTTCTAACCAAGTGCAATTTTCCCTTGTTGACCGCCGTCCCGAAGTTAATATGGTGCAGTTTTGTCAACAGCATGACATAAAGCTTTTTACTTACGGTACACTGTGCGGCGGTTTGTTATCAGAAAACTATTTGGGAAAACCGGAACCGCGAGGATTTGATTTATCCACTGCTAGTTTGAAAAAATATAAAAATATGATCGATGCTTGGGGTGGTTGGCGATTATTTCAAGAGTTGCTGGCTATCCTGAAGGAAATTGCTAATAAGCATGGAGTGAGCATTTCTAACGTAGCAGTGCGTTACATTTTAGATCAACCAACTGTGGGAGGTGTGATAGTTGGTGCAAGACTTGGTGTATCTGAACATATAGAAGATAATGCCAAAGTATTTAGTTTTAGTTTAGATGAAGACGATCGCGATCGCATCAATGCAGTATCTCGCCAATCACGCGATTTATACCAGCTAATCGGCGATTGCGGCGACGAATATCGCCGATAATTGTTTCTTTACCTGCTAACGCTATTGTAGAAAATGCCCTCGAAGAATTCCTCAGCTAACGTGGTTATTTACCTCCACAAAAGCAAGGTTTACGCCTAACTCCTGCATCCAAGGGAAGTGGATTTAAAGATACATCAGTAAATCACGATAAAATTCTAGCTGAACAAGCGTTTTCGTAAGCCACAATGTGAGTCAATACTGCTCGGGTAAAGGATTTTTAACTCAGAATCAGGTTTGGGGAAAAGGTTACTGGGTTTGGGTTAAAGGTTTTTTCTTTCCCTTTTCCCTTTCCCCTTTTCCCCAAAACCCGACAAGTATTGCAATGTGATTGACAAGATTCTGCAATTACTCTCCAAGGTTCATTCGCAAAGCTCAGAGGTTCATCGACAAAGCTCAAAGGTTCATCGACAAAGCTCAGAGGTTCATCGACGAAGCTTAGAGGTTCATTCGCAAAGCTCAGAGGTTCATTCGCAAAGCTCAGAGGTTCATCGACGAAGCTTAGAGGTTCATTCGCAAAGCTCAGAGGTTCATCGACGAAGCTCAGAGGTTCATTCGCAAAGCTCAAAGGTTCATTGACGAAGCTCAGAGGTTCATTCGCAAAGCTCAAAGGTTCATTGACGAAGCTCAGAGGTTCATTCACGTAACACACTCTCCGAAAGCCGCTCAATTGAAAGTTAATAGTGTTTTACTCTAGCTCATACATCTGCTTATGTTTGGCTAAAAGCTTTTGATATTTCTCATTTGTCTTTGCTTCTACCCACTTGGCTTTAAATATTGCTGCTGATTCCGCTTTAACTGGGTCTACTTCATAGGGAAGAATCTCTTTTTTGGAACCTGAATCTTCCGAATTTTGTTTATACTTCCTACCACTTTTATGATTAGCATAACGGCGAGAGCGAGTATAGCCCATTTGGATAAACTTTCGTGCCATATCCGCGCCAATAAAATCATCTTTCTCTAAATAATCAAGAAACATCTCGTATATTTTTTCACTTGACTCTCTAGCAATATCAGGGGTTTTGAACCGCCAGTAAGGAAGAATTTCTGATTTGTATGGTTCAACCAAAAGTACACCCTGCTCACCCTTACCAACACGATAGAGTTCAGGATGTTGGCGAAAATCAATATTTTTAAAGTCTAAAGAATAATCAAAAGCCATGATAGATTTTTATTAGGAATAATAAACTTTCAAAGAAAGTTCAACTTCTATCTAAGTATTGAGATTTTGTTCTACTATGCTCTCTAGCACCCAATCCGTGAATAGTGTCCTTGCGCCAGGAAATCTGCGTAAAGTGCATCACATTGCCCTAAACGTCCAGGATATGCAAGCCTCGCGCTATTTTTATGGCACAATCCTGGGTTTGCATGAACTTACAGGTGACGAAGTACCCGCAACCCTAGTGGAACTTGTAGCATCTGGGAAAGTAGCCAACTTCATCACCCCGGATGGTACAATTCTGGATTTATTTGGAGAACCCGATTTAACACCACCAAATCCAGACCCAGAGAAGACTTTCACCAGAGCGTACCATCTAGCTTTTGACATCGATCCGCAGTTATTTGATCATGCGGTGACAGTGATCAGAGAAAATAAAATAGCGATCGCACATGGCCCAGTCACACGTCCTACTGGTAGAGGAGTGTATTTTTACGATCCAGATGGTTTTATGATTGAAATTCGTTGCGATCCAGAAGCTAGTTAACTTAAGGGTAATAACAAAAGTATCTACTATGACCGCGAAAATCACGCAAATATTTAAACTAATTGAAGACACAATCACAAAACCGCCAATTCCACACGAACCATACAAGCAATCATTGAAAGCCTGGGCAATGTATTGTTTACGAGACAAAGGTTTTATAGTCGTTTATGCTCAAAATGCCGACTTTGCTATTGAAACAAAAGGTACAGAAAAGTTATATTTTAAAGTTTCAAATAGCCCCGATGATTTAGATAATTCTATTAGCTGGATTGTCTGGGATAGTGTAACAAAAAGCGCCAGTCTCATTCCCAAAAAAATAGACTAATGCCAAAAAATTGCTGTAACCAAATAATTCGTAATTAATATAGGAATGGTATTTGATTTTTGAAATTATCTACGTGGGCGGGGAGTGGGGAGTAGGGAATTAGGTTTTTCAAGTTCTACCGAGCTTTTTCAGAAATCAAACATTAGTCCTATAGTCTACAGTAAATGCCTGCCTTTTATCGGGAATTACGAATTACGTTAGCGATAAACACGTTTCACAATGAAGGAATGAAAATATTTCTTCCCCAGTCCCCATTCCCCAATCCCCAGTCCCTATTTTCAAGGCAGTCCCCATTCCCCAATCCCCAGTCCCTATTTTCAAGGCAGGTCTAATGACTAATGACTAATTCTTTCCATTCGGACGTTGAATAATTGTCTCCACCACCCGGCGCTTGGCTTTTGGATCAATACCAACCAAGCGCACGTACTCACCGCTATATTCTGTCAGAGTTGATTCCAAATTTGAAATTGCATCAGACTCTGCATCAATGTGGCTATGAACACAAGTTTGCCAAGCACCTGTGCGGAAACGGCGCTCATCGACGTGTTCAATACTAATTTTGTAACCTTGAGATAATAATTGCCTAATTTGAGCTTGTGTATCTAGGGTTAAATGGGTACTGGATGCTTCCTGCTTCTGGAATCCATTAGTTTTTGCTTCTTGAGTTGCACCATTGCTTGATGGCTGATTAATTGGTGTTACAGCAGCAGGTGGTGCAGATTGAGAATTTCTACCTCGATTGAGTCGGTTGTAATCATCAACCAAATGGGAATTTTCCACCCGTTTTTGTTCACCAACGAGGAAGTTACCAGACTCGATTAAGTGAGACAGCCTGAAATCTGGTTTTCTAAATTCTGGTGGCCCTTCAGTACTATTAACCACATTCAAGGATACCCGCTCAAAACCTACTTGATGGATGTAGTTGCGGATTTGTTCATCATAAATGCGCGATCGCAAAGCGCTAAAAAAGTCAATTGACTGATTGACAAAAGTATCAACTAGCTGTTCAACTTCCTTCTGTGACAATCCATCCGGTTCAAAAATTCCCTTG
Source organism: Nostoc commune NIES-4072 (assembly GCF_003113895.1). NCBI lineage: Bacteria > Bacillati > Cyanobacteriota > Cyanophyceae > Nostocales > Nostocaceae > Nostoc > Nostoc commune. Next base: position 513,684 of record NZ_BDUD01000001.1, read on the forward strand.
ACAATTCCTACCTTGTCATCTCGGTTTGGTTCCCAGTAAAATTTCTCCATCCGTCCATCCCGAATTAACGGTGCATAGAGAGTAGAAAAATCATTACCTGTGACAATAATCGGTACACGATGTAAAGGCGTGGAATCATAGCTTCCAGGCAACTGCACATCTGTGGGATTATCAGCAATATTCATCAGTGTGGCATTCACTAACTGCGTATTTACAGTATATTGAGTCCCTTCATCAAAGCGTCCAGCCCCCGCATCTAAATCGTTAATCATCAGTACACACATTTTGCCGCGTACTTTGATTAGTTCTGCTGTTTCTCGATAGCGCAGCCGAATCAACCGCGCTGGATCTCCTGCATCTGGACTTTCCAACTCGCCGCCAGATATGTGAGTTACTTCGATACCCATTTTCTCGAAGACTAATTGACATTGAAATGTTTTGCCTTCTCCTTTGCGTCCGTGAATACCTAAAATCACGGGAACTCTCACGCCAGGAAGCTTTAGAAAGTTTTTAGTGATGTGGACAGCCAGTTTGTCTAGAAAGCGGGGAGCGATGTAGTAACCCATAAAATTATCTTTGCCTAGCACTGCCTAAAGTAATGTTAAGTTTTTTTGGCGATGACTGTTTATTTATCTTTTGGTAGAAAAGCAACCTTACCTACCATAAACGTCTTGTTGGATATGCATCGAAAATTTTATCAGCACTCAGGATAGGTATATTTTCTACGAGTGCTTGTGCAATTAAAATTCGGTCAAATGGATCGCGATGATGTAAAGGTAGTGTGGCAACAACAGCAATATGGTTAATTTTGATATCGAGTAACCTAAAATCGTTGAGGTTGAGTTGCTGTGTGATAAATATTTCAAATGGCTGATTGAAACTAAGTTTTCCTAAATTCTGATTAATAGCTATTTCCCATAGACTAGCGATACTTAGCAAAATCTCATTATTCTCATCATTGATGAACTCTAGTACTTGATTACTAAGCCTTGAATTGTCAGTCACATACCAAATAAAAGTATGTGTATCCAACAGTAATATCATTCCATATATTCCTTAAAATCTTCCAGTGGTTCATCAAAGTCATCAGATATTGTAATTAAACCCTTAGCACTTCCAGGTTGACGGCGGTGTTTAAGTGGCGACATAGGAGTTAACTTCACCAAAGGTTGATTATCTTTGATAATAATAATTTCCTCACCTCCGAGTGCTGCTTCAATTAAGTCAGGTAAGTTTTGAGATGCTTCAGCTAGAGTAATTTGTTGCATAATTACCACTTTTGGATATAAAAATCAGGTGCTACCACTATCCTAACTTTGAATGCTCAATTAAGTTCAGAGGAAACCAATTTAACCAACTATCCCAATTTTCCACGATTTGGGCAAATTCTGCATAACCGCCTGCTCTTGGATGAACACCATCATTAGCTCTTGCTTCATTAATCCAGATATTTGATTTTTCTAATATCGGAAAAAGGTCTAAATAAGGTATATTCAATTCATTGCAAATTAAAGCAAACTGTTTAGATAAATCAGTATTTCTGTTCGTTCTTTGACCATCTTTTTGTTCTGCGTAGGGTGCAGGGCCAACCATCAAAACAGGATATAGCTTTTGAGCTTTACTTAAAATTTCACGGGCATTTTTGATAGAATCTACCAAATCCACGCGAGTTTTACCATTTTCTAATGTTGTGTCATTCAATCCAAAAGAAAACACAACTCTACCATCATATTCTTTGGGTAATCGCAGTGATACTTCTTGTAACCAACGCCTTGCTATATCAGTACTCGTATCACGCCTAATTCCTAAATTATAGTAAGTAATGTCATAACCTCTTTTATTAGCATTTGTACATACTCTCCCTGTCCAACCAAGACATTCTTGATCGCCAGTACCATTAACAAAAGAGTCACCAACAAAACAAATCCTTACTTCTGCTATATGTACTGAACTCATTACTTCTGTGCTGTCTAATTCTTAAATTTTTGCTTTCAAATCCAGATTTTAATCTGATAAAATAGCCTGTGAATTGAGAGGTTTATCTGGGATGAGTTGTCAACCAATTAACGGCAAAATCAACACCGTTTCTGATAGACAATAGCTTGGTTTGTGCAGAACCAACTGTTGAAACTTTGACATGACCAGTTTGTTCAAAAGCTGCACCGATCTCAACAAAACAGTCATCGTCAAATTCAATATCTGTGTAAACTTTCCAGATTCGCTGTCCCGTTTCCAGAATTGGCGCACCCCTGCTAACTCGCAGTGTTCGATCAACCCGGTATTCTGCTAAATGAAAACTCGTGCAGCGATCGTATCCAACTCCTAATAATAGCACCGAACCGTTCAACTCATAAAGACGAGCTAATGGTGAACTTTCTCCAAGAGAGTTTTCTAAGGCATGATCAAAGATAATCTTTTCGGCGTGCTTTCCCCAAGCAGCAAAGGAAACCGTCGGATGAGAACTCCGCACTACGCCTTGCCAAGTTCGGAAAGTTTCAACAATCTTGCCCATACGTCGCGTAGGAGTTACTTTTGGATCAAAAGCTGGCATTGTTTCATATATAATTGACCACCAGTCAGTGGGAACAGCTGGTGCTTGCCACGTATTAGGGTCAGACAAATCACCAGAATAGGTAGGCATTACGAGAGTTCCTGCTGGCGTAATCACATCCATCAGTGCTTGAACTACTGCGACTGAACCACCACAAACCCATCCCAGCGAACTAAGAGAAGAGTGTACTATCACATTCATACCTGGAGTTAAACCTGCGTCCAACAAGTCCTTAGCCAAACTTTGACAAGTACGAGGTGATGGTGTATTTAAAATTACTTTTGATTCACTCATGTTCCATAAAATTCCTGGGACTGAATAGTGAGGTTTGCCAGAATTTTTATAATTATTTAGTTAATAAATAGGAGAGGCAGATAATTCTACCTCTCCTATGAAGATAAACTAATTACTTAAAGCAACGCTTGCTTTAGTATCTATTAGCTTTGTTAGGTTTGTGAACAAGAAAGCTGAGAACTTGGCACTGCTTGATGTTGTCAAAACCCACAACACGGATATAGCTGGTGTTGAATTGAGAACGGCATCCTTGAACTTCGCTCAATACTTCTTGAGTAGATTTAGCACCGAACAAAGGCAACTTCCACATTGTCCAATATAATTCTGTTGGCTCAGAAGTTTCGTTAAATTCGATCGCTGGAATGTAACCTTGATTCAAAATGTACTGAATCTGCTTGGCAATTTGAGCGTCAGACAGAGGTGGTAGATAAGAAAGGGTTTCGTAACGACGCTCTTTTGGTAAAGTTTGCATAGATTTTGATAATGGGTTGCGATTTTTGACTACTAGGTTGATCGAACTAATTAGATAAGTTATCTAAATTCGGATCTGAAGTTGCTTGCTGTTCTGGTTGCAGACTGGGGTTAGATGTGTCTATTCGTGTGATGCGTTCTAGATGCTGGCGACGCTTTTCCATGTTGCCTTGTTGAATGCCAGTGCGAACCATTTCTGGTAAAAAATCAGCAACTTCCTCCGCAATATGTTCTCTGACAGTCATGATCCGCAATGCCAAATCTGGCTTTTCTCGGAACAATTGCTCAATGTATGCTTCACCATCCTGAATTTTGTCAGTGGAAAAGTTATGCAACCAAAGTGCTAGTGGAGGATTTGTTTCGCCTAGCTGTGCCAGTACTGTCCTTAAAGCCTGATAAGTCAGGTAACTTTGGAGAGTCTTGGCTGTGTCCTTCGCAATTTGCTTAAGATTCATGCTTGACCCCAGCCTTTAACAGTTATGAGTTATAAGTTATGAGTTATGAATTATGAATTAATGTAACTCTTAACTCTTAACTTCTAACTCCTAACTTTCGATCAGACGGTATCCATTGCTTCAAACTCGAACTTGATTTCTTTCCACAGTTCGCAAGCAACAGCTAGTTCAGGAGACCACTTGGCAGCTTCGCGGATGATATCGTTACCTTCACGAGCCAAGTTACGGCCTTCGTTACGAGCTTGAACAACGGCTTCCAAGGCGACGCGGTTAGCGGTTGCACCAGGAGCGTTACCCCAAGGATGTCCCAGAGTACCACCACCGAATTGTAGTACGGAGTCATCACCAAAGATTTCTACCAGCGCGGGCATGTGCCATACGTGGATACCACCAGAAGCAACTGCCATTACACCAGGTAGAGAAGCCCAGTCTTGGGTAAAGTAAATACCACGAGACTTGTCTTGCTCGATGTAGTTTTCACGCAACAGGTCAACGAAGCCCATTGTGATGCCACGCTCACCTTCCAACTTACCAACTACGGTGCCAGTGTGGATGTGGTCACCACCAGACAAACGTAGGGCTTTAGCCAATACACGGAAGTGGATACCGTGGTTCTTTTGACGGTCAATTACAGCGTGCATAGCACGGTGAATGTGTAGCAGGATACCGTTATCACGGCACCAACGAGCCAATGTGGTGTTGGCGGTGAAACCTGCGGTTAGGTAGTCATGCATGATGATGGGCATTTTGAGTTCTTTTGCGTACTCAGCCCGCTTTAGCATTTCTTCACAGGTAGGAGCAGTAACGTTTAGGTAGTGACCTTTAATTTCACCGGTTTCTGCTTGTGATTTGTTGATAGCTTCAGCTACGAACAAGAAGCGATCGCGCCATCTTTGGAATGGTGCGGAGTTGATGTTTTCATCGTCTTTGGTGAAGTCCAAACCACCGCGTAAGCATTCGTATACAGCGCGTCCGTAGTTCTTAGCAGAAAGACCCAATTTGGGCTTAATGGTACAACCCAGCAAAGGACGACCGTATTTGTTTAACTTGTCGCGCTCAACTTGGATACCGTGAGGAGGCCCTTGGAAGGTCTTGATGTAAGCTACTGGAAAGCGAATATCTTCTAAACGCAATGCCCGCAGAGCTTTGAAACCAAATACGTTACCTACAATTGAGGTCAAAACGTTGGTTACAGAACCTTCTTCAAACAAGTCCAGAGGATAGGCAACGTAGCAAATGTACTGGTTGTCTTCACCAGGAACTGGTTCGATATCGTAGCAACGACCTTTGTAGCGATCAAGGTCGGTGAGCAAGTCTGTCCACACAGTTGTCCAAGTACCTGTGGAAGACTCAGCCGCTACAGCCGCACCTGCTTCTTCGGGAGGAACACCAGGCTGGGGTGTCATGCGGAACGCAGCTAGAAGATCGGTATCTTTTGGTGTGTAATCGGGTGTGTAATAAGTTAGTCTGTAATCTTTAACCCCGGCTTGATACCCAGACTTGCTCTGAGTCTTCGTTTGAGCGTAAGACATATTTTATCCTTCCCTGAAATCACTCTTGTTAATTATCAAATCACGTTTTGTGCAACTTCCCCTCACCCGATTTTTCCCCCCTTCATCGGGGAGGAGATCAGGAAAAATTTTTGTTAGGGGTTGTTTTTGGCAAAGGGTAGCAGTTTTTTTGCGGCTGACACTTTGGTAGCGGTGGTAGCCCTCCTCACCAGTGTTATCCCATTCTATGGGTACACAACCTAGCGCTTCTACTGTTTCCTCTTCCTACGAATCAAAATTCTTTTTTACCTCTTCTTCGCACCTAACTAAACCTTCTCAATTTCACCAAAAATTCCGCTTTTTGCGGCTTTATTTTAGATAATTCCCCTACAAATCGGGGTATTCAGGGGATTGGGCTGGCTGGCACACATTCCCGCCTCTACACTCCCTATATCTTTTCCGTTGATGGAAAAGATACCAGAAAAGAATTTACTTGACAGAGATTTAGCAGAGTCGTGAGCGTTAAAGATAAAAAATTGCACACCACGTAATTTGTAACTTATTCCACAATATATCAATAATTCGATAAGTTATTCTTTGAAAGTTTTTAACTTATATATTTAATTTTGTTATTACATAAACATTTAACATTTTATTACAAATGCTTTACAAGGTGTCATCAATGGTGTTTTGGCATGGGGAGTGGAGTTCAAAAACTCATTAATGGAGTTCAAAGACTCATCCTCTATGCCCAATGCCCAATGCCCAATTCTCAATGTTTAAAAAATCCTGACTAGGGGAACACTGGAACTAACCCAAAGCCAGTTTAGGTAACGGCTATGGGTACTGTCTCCAAAGGAAATGTCACCGTGGTATTGTTTTGCAAGCGTACTAGTTTATTGACTACTTCTATCTTGCTGGGGTTGATAGCTTTGCCAAGTATAGGATGGGCACAAAAAACCCCTGATATTAATTCATCTGATTTAACTCCTGCTTACCCACCTTCTGCACCGCCACCGCGAGTAGAACCTTTGCCCGATGAGCGAGGAGTGCAAGAAAATTCGCCAAAAACTGATTATCGTGTCGGTAATTTACTGGGAGATATTACTGGCAATCTTTGGGTAGGTTCTTGGCGGGGACTATCGCGGATTGATCCTAAAACCGGCAAGATTATTTCTCGTGTTAGTTTACCGAATGTTGCTATTGGTGCTTTAGCCCAAGACAAAGTAGGACGTTTGTGGGTAGGAAGTTATGATGGACTGTTCCGAGTAGACCCCCGTACTAGTGAAATCACGGCGCAGAATTTATTTTTGCCTTCTAAACGGGTGTTGTCATTGTTAGTTGACAAAAGGGGTTATTTGTGGACTGGAACCGATAGCGGTTTAGCCCTAATTAGTCCCGACCAAGGCTTGATTATGACAACATTAAAAAATCTGCCTGGTGTCAGCGCCAACACCCTGACTTTAGATGCTGAAGGTCAACTGTGGGTTGGCACTCTTGATGGACTGGTGCGGATAAATACTGCTAGTGCTGCGATTATGAAGCGGATAGCCGATTTACCAGGGACGACTGTCCAAGCTTTAGCTATCAGTCCAGAAGGGTTAATTTGGGCGGGAATGCCAAATAATTTGCTAGTTATTAACCCAAAAACTGGTGCAGTGTTACGGTCTGTGACTCGCCTGCGTGGGCGTGACGTGACAGCAATACGTTTTGCTAAAGATGGTAGTGTCTGGGTTGGGACTAACAATGGTTTGTTACGATTAAATCCAAATACAGGAGCTGTGTTAGATGCAGAAGTTGCTGGACTTCCTTCTAGTCGGGTTCTTGCCCTTGCACCTGACATCGCTAATAAATTATGGATCGGCACTAGTGAAGGTCTAGCTTGGTTAATGCCTAAAACCGACAGTGCAAAACCACATATTGCTTTCAGTCGCGCCGTTAAGTAAGGATTAGGGACTGGGGACTAGGGACTGGGGACTAGGAATAGGAAATTTTATTCCTAATACCCAATACTTAATAACTAATACCTAATCCCCAATCCAAAATCCAAAATCTAAAATCTAAAATTGGCAATGGCAATTACTACCCAGCAATTAATTCAATGGAAACAACAGGGACGTTCAATTGTAGCGTTGACGGCCTGGGATTATGCGATCGCTCAACTCATCGATGCAGCTGGTGTAGACTTAATCCTTGTGGGTGATTCTATGGCAGTAGTTCTAGGGTATGAAACAACACTGCCGATAACTTTGGATGAGATGATATACCACGCCAAATCTGTGCGCCGTGGGGTTAAACGGGCATTAGTGGTAGTAGATTTACCATTCTTGACGTATCAAGAAAGTCTCCAGCAAGCGATGCACTCAGCTGGGCGGGTACTGAAGGAAACGGGCGCTCAAGCGGTAAAATTGGAAGGTGGCTATCCAGCGATCGCAGAAACTATTGCTCGTTTGGTTCAAGCTGGAATTCCGGTAATGGGTCATGTCGGTTTGACACCGCAATCAATACATCAACTCGGTTTGCGACAACAAGGGAAAACGCAAGAAGCGAGTGAGAGGATTTTACAAGAAGCGATCGCTCTGGAACAAGCAGGTGTATTTTCTCTTGTCTTAGAGCATATCCCCGCAGATTTGGCAATGCAGATTACACAAAAATTAAACATTCCGACAATCGGTATCGGTGCAGGAACTCACTGCGATGGACAAGTTTTAGTTACCTCAGATGTCCTCGGACTTACCGAAAAGCATCCACCATTTGCCAAAGTTTATACAAACTTGCGAGAAACGATTACCAAAGCCGTGCAAGATTATGCGCTGGAAGTACGCGATCGGAAATTTCCATAAGTATGGAAATTACGATCAAAAAATACAAGAAGCTGCCAAATAGCTAGTTTTCCATCTGGGATAATTTATGCAATTAGAAAGCAGCACATTATAAAATTGCTGAAGTTCAAAATTGTGCCTTAACATCCAGAGTGAAAACTGACAGCATCTTTTATCGTTTATTTCAAGAATTTCCCAGTATCTTCTTTGAACTGATTGGGAATCCTCCTGAAACTGCAAATACCTATCAATTCTCTTCAGTTGAAATCAAACAAACTGCCTTTAGAATAGATGGTGTATTTCTTCCCACTCAAGACGAAGAAAATCCCATTTATTTCGTCGAAGTTCAATTTCAACCAGATTTAGATATTTATTTACGTCTAGTTTCAGAAGTATTTCTCTATTTACGGCAAAATAAATCTAAAAATTCTTGGCGAGGAGTGGTGATTTATCCCAGAAGGAATATAGATACTGGTGAGCGACAAGATTGCCACGAATTCTTCAACAGCAGTCGTATTAGTATAATTTACTTGGATGAATTAGGCGAAGCTGCATCACTACCAATAGGTATTGCTACCCTAAAATTAGTAATTGAAAATGAAGATACAACTATTACTACCGCCAGAGAACTAATTAACCGTACTAAACAAGCGGTAAATTTGCAACTACCACAAGAACAATTACTAGAATTAATAGAGACAATCTTAGTTTATAAATTGCCTAACATAAGTCGAGAGGAGATAGAAGCGATGTTTGGGTTAAGTGAGTTGAAGCAAACACGGGTTTATCAAGAAGGCAAACAAGAAGGTCGTTTTGAGGCAAAGTTAGAAGCTGTACCTAAACTGCTAGCACTGGGTTTAAGTGTGGAACAGATATCACAGGCGTTAGATTTGGATGTTGTACAGGTTCAGCAAGCAATACAGCAAACGCCTCTAAATGAATAAATTCAGACAAGCAATGTTTGGCGACAAGTCTTTTTGCATCTAAGCATTTTAGATTAACGCGATCGCTACCTTAACTACAAATATCAGCTATAAACCCCATACTTGGAGGTGCAGCAATGGTACAACAAGTTACACCAGAAACCACCATCGAAGTCATCTACCCAGAAAGCGACGGACAGCCAATGGCGGATAATACAGAACAATTTACATGGATTGTCAAAATTAAAGAAAATTTAGAAATTCTATTTGCATCGCAAGCTGATGTATTTATTGCCGGAGATTTGTTTTGGTATCCAGTTCAAGGAAGCCCGAATATTAAACAAGCGCCGGATACGATGGTAGTCTTTGGTAGACCAAAAGGAAAACGGGGTTCCTATTTACAATGGAATGAAGATAATATCCCCCCACAGGTAGTATTTGAAATTCTATCGCCAGGTAACACCCTCAAAGAAATGACCAAAAAATTGCAGTTTTACCAGCGTTACGGCGTGGAAGAATATTATATTTATGATCCGGCTAAGAACGATTTAAATGGCTTGCTTCGTTCTGGAGATAGTTTTGAAGTTATCGAAGAGATGAATGGCTGGGTAAGTCCGCGTTTGGGAATCAGTTTTACACTGACACCGGATACCCTGGAAATTGTTTCTCCAACCGGACAAAAGTTTTTGTCACCTGTAGAAATTGACCAGTTACGCGAACAAGAACGCCAAGCAAAGGAAGCGGCTTTACAAGAATTAGAAAAAGAGCGCGATCGCTATCAAGAATTGTTGGCTAAACTCAAAGAAAAGGGAATTGACACAGATAATTTATAATTGTTGACTCCAAATCAGTTCTTTGTTTGAAAATTACATAAAACACAGGCATAGCAGAGATTATCTGGTGTTGTTGCTCCACTATGTTTTACGCTGATTATATAGTCAGCATGACTTTTTATTTAATTTTCCTTCTGTGATACTTATGATATAGGAATTAAAAATTTAACTATGGAACAACAACCGATACAAGTAATTGGAGGTGGACTAGCTGGGACTGAAGCAGCTTGGCAAATAGCCCAAGCTGGAGTGCCGGTAATTCTCCATGAAATGCGTCCAAAACGGTTCAGCCCTGCTCATCATACAGAACATTTGGCAGAATTAGTGTGTAGTAATTCCTTTGGGGCAATGGCAAGCGATCGCGCAACTGGATTATTGCACGAAGAATTACGCCAACTCGGTTCTATTGTCATCTCAAAAGCTGATGAACACGCCGTACCTGCGGGTGGGGCGCTAGCAGTAGACAGGGGACAATTTGGCCAAGACTTGACTCAAACTTTAGCCAGCCATCCTTTAATTGAATTTCGCCGGGGTGAAGTATCTGCGATTCCGGAAGGAATTGTGGTTTTGGCAACCGGGCCTTTAACGAGTCCCGACTTAGCCGAAGATTTGCGCCGCTTTACAGGGATGGAATACCTGAGCTTTTTCGATGCGGCTAGTCCGATTATTGTGGGAGAATCGATTAACCGTGACATTGCCTTTATGGCATCACGTTATGACAAAGGTGAAGCTGCTTATCTCAACTGCCCAATGAATAAGGAGCAGTACTTGCGGTTTCGAGAAGAACTTTGTAAAGCGGAACAAACAGAACTCAAGGGTTTTGAACGGGAAACGGCGAAATTTTTTGAAGCTTGTTTACCCATTGAAGAACTAGCACAGCGTGGGGAAGATACCATGCGCTACGGCCCCCTAAAGCCAGTGGGATTGTCAGATACTCGCACCGGGGAACGTCCTTATGCTGTGGTGCAGTTACGACAAGAAGATAAAGCTGGTCAACTGTGGAATATGGTAGGATTCCAAACTAACCTGCGCTGGGGTGAGCAAAAGCGAATATTTCAGTTAATTCCAGGTTTGGAAAAGGCAGAATTTGTCCGATTGGGAGTAATGCACCGCAACACTTTTATTAATGCTCCTGGGCTAATGCATCCGACTCTGCAATTTAAAGAGCGTCCAACATTGTTAGCTGCTGGACAGTTGATTGGTACTGAAGGCTACACTGCTGCGGCTGCGGGTGGCTGTCTGGCGGGAATTAATGCAGCGCGGCTAGCTTTGGGTAAAGAAGCTTTAGTTTTACCACCAACAACAATGATGGGTGCGTTATTAGAATTTATTAGTTCCGCTTCGCCGAAGCATTTTCAACCAATGCCGCCCAACTTCGGGATTTTTCCCGAACTGGGTGCGAAAATCAAGAGTAAGCAGGAGCGTTATGGACGTTACCGCGATCGCTCTTTAACCGATCTAGCAAACTGGAAAGTTAATCATAACTAATGGGAATTGAGCATGGAGCATTGGAAAGAGGACTTGGGGACTCTTGAGAATTGGGGACAAGGGGAAACACTTGTTGCAAGTTCTGATTTAAGTCCCCTTGTCCCCTTGTCCCCTTGTCTCCCCTGCTCCCTGCTCCCCCGCCTCTTTTTTAATGCCTAATTTTAAATTTATTTTGTTTAATAAAACTTCAAATAGGTTTATTATCCTTTAAAATCTTTTGCAGAGATTTAGGGAGATTTAGGTAAGATATATGGCTGATATTGTTGATATTGCAGTTACGGCTGAGTCTTTTAAAACACTAGTGGCAGCTGTACAAGCTGCTGGTTTAGTAGAAACATTAAAAAGTCCTGGTCCGTTCACTGTTTTTGCACCAAATGACGATGCTTTTGCCAAGTTACCGCCGGGAACTATCCAAACTTTGTTACAGAATATTCCCCAGTTAACGCGGATATTAAAGTATCATGTCGTTTCAGGAAAGCTCCTAAAGGCTGATTTAGCAGAACTCGGTACGGTTAATTCTGTAGAAGGTTCACCGATTAAAATTAGTTCTTTTGATGGTTTTGAAGTTAAAAATGCCACAGTTTTAGCAGCAGATATCGAAGCTGATAATGGTGTGATACATGTTATCGATACGGTGATTTTACCGGGTTAATTCCGCTAGGGTGGGTATTTTCCACCCTACTTATCCAAAATCTTTATAATTAACTAACTATTGGGAGTATCAAAACGCAACTCTGTAGTTGAAATCATGTTATATTTGCAATGTGATTACTCACTCATATATTAAAGTTAATTTCGTTATTTTAAAATACAATAAATTAAATTCTTAAAACGCTAACATCTATCCCAAGAAATTAATGCTCGATTTAAACACCTTAGCTGAGTTCTCTCGTGGCAATTGCGTTAGTATTTGTGCATTTCTCGTACCAGCGAACTTACTTGTCACAATTTTAACGATGAGCCTGGTAGCCTTACGTCGCCCATCGTATCAAGTGTGGCAATCTGCGGGAATTGCTAGCTTTTTCGCTTCTGTAATGATACTGCACGTATATACTTGGTTCCAGATTGGCGTGGTGATGGCTCCTACTTATATCTTGCTGTGGCTAGCAATCACCTGTTTAGTAACTAATTTGGCAGCAATTCTTTTTCAAAGACGCTACAGTAATAACCCTAGTCTTTCCAACAATGCCTGAAATCTACACATAGTAGCGATCGCACCAATTGTTCTACCCAATATCCTTCAGCACCGTTCGGTATAGTAATTGTTCCTTTATAACTTTCTAAGGCAACTTGCACAACTAACTGACAAAGCTTTTGCGTAAGAAACGGCAGTCTGCTTAGATCAAGACTGGCAAGACGTATCTCACGCAAATAAAGATAATCCTGTTAATAGCTCTACATTCGATAATTTAGCCTATGTCATCTACACTTCAGGCTCAACAGGTCAACCCCCGGATTTCTCATTTGTGAGAAATTGGGGTTAAGAGTGACGGGATGAGGGGGCTAGCACTGCAATCGTTAAACTACTGGGACAAATATAATTGTCATAATCAATCCCTGTGGTTAGGGATTAATTATAGCGATCGCTTATACGGAACTGCGATCGCTTCTCTACTGGATAAAATTTCCAAGATCACTATCCTGTTAGACCACAGTTATCACCAATTTGTTTTATTCGGTTGATGGTTAGAAGGCTTGCTGCACCTTCTTAGATGTCAAATGGGTTCTATAAAGAATTTTTAAGAAATTAACATTCTTCAGAAAAGGAAGACGTAATCCTGAAGTAATCCTCACAAGTTCAAAATCAGAGATTTTGTAGTTTCCAGACACCAAGCGTGTTAGTAGAGAATTATGACCTCAGGAATGATGATCAAAGCTTATTCAGAACCATACCCATGAAAGGAAAAAAGATGCTGTATACACAGCAATCCTAACCCTTGTGAATTTGGAAACTTACACTGTATATAAAGCATCAGTCTAAGTAGTTCACTACAAAAAACAGATATGCGAATTTCAATTGTGGAAAGCAGTATGTTATTGCTCCTAACTGCGGTGACAAGTGGATGTGTCGGTTCTTCCTCTGTTACAAACCAGCCGCAAGCCTTGCCAGCAAGTACTGAGCAAGCAACGAAGGCAACTGTGTTAACCTCAACACCTACACCCACTAGAAAAACTACAGACAATTCTACCCCTCAAGCCACTAGTGCTACAAATCCAACGCGCTGTGAAACTAGCCAATTGTCAGTGCGCCGAGTTTCTGAAGATGCTGGCGTTGGGAATGTTGCACTGACTTACGCCTTCACCAATAACGCCTCATCGCCTTGCACCCTCTACGGTTATCCAGGATTGGCATTATTGGATAAAAAAGACCAGCCTTTGAAGGGGGTTAAAATTCTTCGCTCTGAGGGCACTTACTTTTCGAGTAAGCAACCTCAACAACAAGTAACTCTAGCTCCTGGAAAACAAGCCTCATTTCAGATAGCATATAACCACATTCGTTCCACAGAGGAACAATGCCCAATGTCTAGTAAGATTGAAATCACACCTCCTAATGCTTACGAGCACTTTACCCTCACAGAACAAATCAATCCTTGTACAGGTAAAGTCAGAGTGACTCCAGTACGGTCTGTTGACACTCAACCCTAGTAAATTTCTGTAATTTACTCAAATACCCAAGAAAAGCATAAATTTAATCAAAGCCTCTGATAAGTTCACTATTGTACTAATCAAAAAGGTTAAAAAATTCTATGGAAGGAATTGATGTTTTTGATAAAGACGGCAGAGTAGATTGGACGGCAGTAAAAAACTCTGGTAAAACCTTTGCATTTGTCAAAGCCACAGAAGGAGTTACCATTAAAGATTCTGCTTTTGCTCATCATTGGCAGACTATGAAAACTGTTGGTATTATTCGGGGTGCTTATCATTTCCTTCATTCCCGTACATCAGACCCGGTTGACCAAGCGAAGGAATTCTTAAAAACCGTGGGAAAATTAGAACCAGGAGACTTACCACCAGTTTTGGATGTAGAGGCAATTGACAAAGGAGGAAATAAACAAGAAGTAATTGATGCAGCCAAACAGTGGTTAGCAGAGGTGGAAAAAGCTCTTTTACAACAAACACAAAAACCAATTAAACCGATTATTTATACTTACCCCAATTTCTGGGAAGAAGACCTTGACAACCCATCTGATTTTGCTAGTTATCCCTTATGGATTGCCCATTACAATGTTAAAGTTCCACATATTCCTAGTGCTTGGCAGGGGCAATACTTAATCCATCAATATGATGATGATGTACCTGGTGTAGCTGGTGTTAGTGGTCGAGCTGATTTAAATAGATTTAATCCCTTACAGCTAGAAGATTCTGGGCTGAGAGTAAAACAATTACAACAGCAATTAAAAGATATTGGATTGTATACTGATGCCATTGATGGGCATTTTTCTGAGTCAGTTAAGGATGCAATTGTTAGTTTCCAAACATCTAAAGGATTGCAAGCTGATGGAATTGTTGGTATCAAAACTTGGGTAGCTTTATTGTGGATTTAAAACGACACTCAATAAATATATCCATAGTACTATCAAATAAATAAACCTTGCTATAGCAATCCTAAATAAGTTGTGAAAATAGAGAGACTCAGATCCCCGACTTCTCAAATAAGTCGGGGATCTGATTTTTCACGAATGATTTAGGACTGCTATATGAGTGATGAATCTTCACTACAAAGTAGGATTTTATTGTATGTTTAATTATACATATTTAATTAATGTATTTTACTATACTTGAGTAAAATCTCGAAATGCACAAAAGTGAGATTCGACCTGGAAAAAACCTTTAAGGATTCGTTTGAGTGAATTAAACTTAACCCGCCTGATAGCTTTAGTAACTTCTACCCACTGCCGTTTTCTTTTACTTGCTTCTGGATAATCTTCACTTAGCATCTCAACTGGTAACAAATACATCTTAACTCGGTAAATTTTTCCTCCTTTACGGTACTTATAACTACCGAGTTCATTGGTGTCTACTTGTCCAATTACCCCTGCTTCTTCCCACGCCTCTTTGGCTGCTGAAGCGGGTGGACTCATGCCGTTAGGAATATCTCCTTTCGGAATTACCCAGTGTTGAAAGTTACGGGTTGTGATTAGCAAGATTTCGACTTTGCCATTGTTTACTCTATAAGGAATAACCCCAGACTGTTTAAAGACTTTGCTGATTTTTCGACTCATGTAATTTGCATCCTTTACGGTCTAGCTTTTTTGTACAATGTTTATTTCAAAAAGTCGAGAGCTGATACCGGATAAATTTTAGTTAACTTAAGGTTATAAAAAGGTTAAAAAACATTTTTAACTATAAAATTTAATTATTGAAAGTTATTGATTGTTGAAGTAGCACCGCACAACCGCAAGGCGGAAGTCAAAAGTCACGCATAATTGTATTCCAAACTTTTGTGCCATTGAAATAGTATGCTTATTTCTGTTGTGCTGTACTAGGTTTGTAACCTTATAAATATAAAATCAATTGTTGTAAAAAGTGTACTTCTGATGACTGATTGACAAATGTAGCATTATTCAAAACATTAGATATTATGTAAGTCTTAATGCCAAAATATCTGCCATCAATTTAACTAACTTTACTTTTTCAGATTTTGGTAGATATACAACGAGGAGATTGTATTTAAATCTACTTCATTACCTTCACTTTCATGCTCGTTAGTATTTTTAAACAGTATTGTAAATGCGCCAGCACCTAACATATCTTGAGGAAAGATCCGATAACAAGGCATTTTAGTTAAATGCGACTGATATTTGGCTAAATTACTAATTTCTACTGCCTGGAACTGGGGAAAGCGTTCCAAAAACCATTCACAAACTTGCTCATTTTCTTCAGGCGAATATGTGCAGGTCATATAAGCAAGATAGCCTTGTGGTGAAACAAGTTTAGCAGAGTTAGCTATAATACGTTTTTGTCGATTTGCGCTCTTATTAATAGCAGTTGGGTGAAAACATCCAGGAGCTTTTTCACCTTTAGCAAGTAAAGATTGTCCAGTACAAGGAGCATCTACTATTACTAGATTGCTAGAATCAGGAAACATTTCGGCAAATATACTCGAATCTCTATTAACTACTGCACTAGGGCTAATCTGGCAACGCTTCAAATTAGAAATTAGCATTCCCAGGCGTTTACCAATTACTTCATTACTAATGAGTAAGTCAGGTTGTAAAGCTTTCCAAGCGAAGATACTTTTACCTCCTGGTGCGGCACACATATCAAAAACTAAACTTATTGGCACAGGAATAGCTAACAAAGTAGTCGCTGCAAACACCGAAGAAAAATCTAAACAATAGAAATATCCTTGTTGATGCAAGAGATGCTGACCGGGTTTTTCTCCCAAAGATAAACGGTCTATAAATTCTGGTTGCCAATAGGTTGGTGTTTCCACCGCGAAAAACGAAACCTCTGGCTTTTCTTTACACCAAAGAATACTAGGTGAAAATGGCTGAGGATTCATTAAAGCCTCAATAAATTTTTCTTGATCATCTAGATTAGTGAACAAACGCCGCGAGACTTTAAGTAATAAATTAGAAGGTTTTTCCATGTGGATTATTAATTACGAATTAGGAATTACGAATTATGAATTAGCTTGTATCAAAATCAAAATAAAACTGTTACACAAGAACAATGTAATTAAGGCTTTTGGCTTCATACTCAAAATATAATGACCGCCATTGGGAACGCAATGGCCAAGCTACCCCACTGCACCGGAGAAGGTCATGTTCTTAGATAGTTTTCCGCAAAAATTACGCAAAGAAGCACAATTATGGAGGGATGAAGGATTAATTAGTTCTTCGCTCTATGAGCAAATAGCAGAACGTTATCAATTTAAAAACCTGGAAGCTGCTACACGCGATCGCAATAAAGCGATCGCAATTGCTATAGGTGGCATCCTTTTATGCTTAGGCATAATTACCTTTGTAGCAGGAAACTGGCAGGGAGGATCGCGAGAAGTCAAGTTTATTGTACTGATCAGTTTGTTTTTTGCGATCGCAATCACTGGATTTTACAATTGGATAACACCTGAAGGAAAGAAGCCACAAAAAAGCAAACGCTTACTGGGAGAGGGGTTGCTCATTTTAAGCGCCTTAATTTTCGGTGCAAATTTACTGCTGATGGCCCAGATGTTCAATATTGCTGGTTCAGCTTCCCAACTGTTTCTCGCCTGGGGGTTGGGTGTTGTGGTAATGGCCTTCAGTTTGTGCTTAAATTCTTTAGGAATTCTGTCAATTATCCTCGTGGAAATCGGCTATTGGACAGGATTAGAAGACTTGTGGTACGCTTCAGGTGATCCAACTTGGTCGCGTCTAGTGGTGCAGCACATGCCTTTGTTGGCATGGCTGGTGTTTGTACCCTTAGCCTACTTCTGTCGCTCGCGTTGGATTTTTGGTTTAGCAGCCTTTGTCTTTGCTAGTTCCTTACAAGCCAACCTTAATCCTCTGCCACTGCTGAATTATGCTGATATAGCCCCTTGGGTGGCATCTTTTGCTTTTGCACTCCCACCTGCATTATTCTGGAGTTATGATGACTTGCTGTTTCCAAGCATAAATTACAGGTTGTTTCAATCTCTGGCCCGTAATTTAGCCTTGGTAAGCTTCGGCATTGTCTTTTATATCTTGTCTTTTCGTTGGGTCTGGGAATCTCCAAATTATAGTTATAATCAGCCTACGAATGTGACAAACTTATTCGCGTCTCTGCCGATTATCGATTTGGGGATTCTCAGTGGCTTGGCAGTATTGCAATGGTTGTTTCTACTGCGTCAAAGAAATAACCCACCGCGCCGCGAAGTGATTTTCACTACTGCTGTCATTACTACCTTTCTTGCCTTTATTACCGTAGTACCTTTTTGGCATCAAACTATCAGCCGGATTGATGAACTTGGTGTTTTTATTTTCAATGTACTTCTAGCAACATTAGCCTGGGGACTAATTCAAGAAGGATTGAAATTAAACAACAGAAGTTCCTTTTGGGGTGGTATGTTGTTAGTAACACTGCAAATTATCAGTCGCGTGCAAGAGTACGATACCGATTTACTTTTCAAGTCTCTGGTCTTTGTTTTGTGCGGTTCTGCTTTAATTAGCGCTGGACTCTGGTTTGAACGTCGCTTACCTGGTGGTAGTGCAAGTAAGAAGTAGTGCAAAGGATCAAAGAATTCAGGAGTCAGAATTCAGAAGTCAGGAAAAGACCAACCATAAAGATGATTTTGTCTTGCATTCCTAACTCCTAACTCCTAACTTATTCTGAAATCTCTGTGCGTTAAAGTTTTTAAAGTTTCTCTGCGTCAGTCCTAAGCTCGTTACTTTTGACCTCCTCAATCCCTCTGCTTTTTAGGACTACGCTCATGACTAATAGTTCTTCTGAATCTAAAAATAAAACCTTATCTCCCGAAGCCGAATTTTCTAGTAAGGTAACTTTTCGGGATTACTTGATTGCTAGTGAACAAAAATCGAATAAGCCTTTGCCTTTTTGGCGGTTACTAGCTCCCCTGGCGCTGCAAACAGGGCTGATTATGGCAGTACCAGCCCAAGCAGTTTATACAGATGTGACAGGTAAGACGGTGATTTTACAAACCGTACCTGTAAATCCTAACAATCTGCTAGAAGGTAACACCTTAGACTTAGATTACAATATATCCCGCACTGCAAATTTGAGCAGATTACCTGGTTGGCAAACATTAGTCAGCAAAGGTCGTGGAAGTGGTAGAAGATTGCCTGAAGGAACCAACATTTACGTGACTTTGCAAGAGCAACTATCCACTGGTCGCGGTGTTCCTAGAGCTTGGAGACCGTTACGAGTAAGTAGCGATCGCCCCACAACTCTAAGAGCCAACCAAGTAGCCTTAAAAGGTGTTTATCAAGATGGTTCTGTTAACTACGGCTTAGAAACATATTACATTCCAGAAAACCAACGGCAACAAATTAGGAACGACTTACAAGCCCAACGCGCCCGTAGAGGACAAGTACCGCCCATTGTGGTCAAGGCGAAAGTTGATCCACAGGGCAAGGCAGTGCCAGTTAGTATGTGGGTGCGCGATCGCAACTATCGCTTTTAAGCTGTTAGGCAAATAAACATTGCATATTTACACGCAAGGTTTGTCTCCAAAGTTCTGAGCATCGGCTTCCGGCGCTCAGGCTTCTTTGTTTGTCGATGACCTTTATTGGAAAGTAGCGCAAACTCGTACCCTTCTTGAGAACCCGGAGGTAAGACTTGCCGTTAGATATCATATTACCTCATCTACCTGCCCCTGCCTCCCTAGAGTAGCTCACCAAGATGTTGCTGTGACTGGATTTTGAAATTACATCCGGATTATACAAATGCAAAGTAGTTTATGTATAAAAAAGAGATTACTTTGCATGATTAATCAAATTGTCGCTTTAGAATCTTGTTGGCATAGTTCTGTACCTTGGGGAAAAGACATGCCACCATTGGCAGTTCAAATCCTGGAAAAAGTTTTTTTATCAAACTCTGATATATCAGGCTACTGTTGTGGTGTCCAATGGGAGAGACAGGAATGGATTTATGCCATAGTCTGCTGTCGTGAAATACTCTATTTGTCTCAAAAAGAATTTTCTGGAACAAACTTAGTGGAAAAAGCCCCAGTTGCTACACCAGCTTTTCAATTGGGGGATATGGTGGAAGTTGATTTTAGTGAAGAACCATCACGTCGGACTATTCAAGGGATTTTTAGCCTGAAAAACAATTGGCTTTATGCAGTAGAATGGCGTTCCCCAATTTTGGAAGAAATGGCATCGGCTCAAAGTAGAATTATCTGGCTTGCGGATGTGGATTTAGTAAAAGTGAATGCATGACTATGTTTTTGGATTTGTACCAAAAAGTTACTGCGTTCATCCGAGTCTGCGCTTAATCGTTTAGGTTGATTTCCTATTACTGAGATTGAACCTGAATAGTGAGTCAACCAAATCCCAAATCCAATATTGCTTTCCAAAGATTGCATCATCGCTAATGTTCAACTTTCCGCATTTACAGTATTTGCACTGTGGTATAAAGATTTACTATTGGATAATCTAATGCTTAGAGGCATAAGATATGTATACATTTTTATACTCTACTGAGTCTAATAAATTCAGTAGAGTATTTTTATAGGAATCCGATGTCTGCTCCTTGGCCATCGCCGCAGTATTAACATGTTCGACGCTAACATGAGCAGATGGTAGACAAGATGAATCAGAAGATGGATCTAAGTATAATTAGCGATCGCACACGAGAAATAGAATATCTGATAGGGTTATGAAAAATGAAACCTGTCCGAGTCTATATGTCAAAGTTTCTGGTAGTTAGCGCCTACGCTGTGATTATTATTGCGGCTTTCTCACAGTCTGGCTGTGTGCGCGAGAAAACAAAAAAAATTGTCGGATTTTCGCAAACAGAGAACATTGGCCCGTGGCGCATTGCCGAAACGAACAGCATCAAAGAGGAAGCTGCCAAGCGTAAGAAAACTTACGATTTCCTGATGACAGATGCTCAGGGGCAGACATCGAAGCAATTTTCCGACATTGAAGATTTGATCGCCCGACAAGTCGATGCCATATTTCTTGCGCCACGCGAATATGAGGGTCTTACACCTGCTCTCGAAGCAGCAAGAGCGGCAAAAATACCAGTGTTTCTCATCGACCGTGAAGCTGCGGGAAGACCAGGCAAGGATTTCGTCAGCTTTCTCGGTTCGGATTTTATTGTCCAAGGCCGCCGCGTTGGCAAATGGCTGGCTCAAGCTACTAATGGCAAGGCGTCTATTGTGGAACTCACCGGAACAGCAGGATCATCGGTCGCAATTGATCGGGCAAAGGGGTTTCGCGATGCGATCGCCAGTTATCCCAATATGAAGATCATTGCCACCCAGACGGCGGATTTTTCGCGGGCTGCGGCAGTGCGTGTAATGGAAAACATTATCCAGGCTAAGGGTTCTGATATCACCGCAGTTTATGCTCACAATGACGAAATGGCATTGGGTGCCATCCAGGCTCTCAAGTCAGCAGGTATGAAGCCTGGCAAGGATGTGATCGTCGGTTCAATCGATGGTCAGAAAGCCGCACTTGAAGCGATTATTCGCGGCGAACTTGGCGTGAGTGTCGAGTCGAACCCGCGTTTTGGGCCACTTGTTTTCGCTACGATGGAGAAGTATTTTGCCGGCACAAAGATTCCGCCTAGAATCATTCTTGAAGACAGACTCTTCGACGTAACAAACGCCAAAGATTTTGTGCATGAAGCATACTAATACCGCAAAGCGGAAGTCAAAAGTCAAAAGTCAAAATAATCATATTTATTCCGAGCTTCTTGCACCATATAAATAAAGAAAAGATAGCCAGGAAATATCCAGGAAATATATTGAACCTGGACGATGAATAAAGAAGATGACTATGGGGTATCAGGACAAAAACTAGGTAAAGCCGATGACTCAGGCGACTCCAATTGTTTTGTGCATGAGGGACATAAAAAAAAGTTTTTCCGGGGTGTCGGCACTCCGGGGCGTAGATTTTGAGCTAAAGGCGGGCGAGATCCATGCACTGGTCGGAGAGAACGGTGCTGGCAAATCGACACTCATTAAGATCATGACGGGGGCCTATCGACGAGATTCGGGTGTTATGGATTATGGCGATCCTGTTACATTCCAAAACCCGACCGAAGCGCAGGCGGTAGGCATCGTAGCTGTCTACCAGGAGATTCAGCTTGTGGGTTTCCGAACCGTTGCTGAAAATATTTTTCTTGGCAGAGAGCCGCATCGCTTTGGGATTATTGACAGACGGCGGATGAATACCGAAGCATCCGAAATATTGAAGCGCCTGGGGTTGGATATCGAACCGCGATCGGTGGTTGATTCGCTTAATATTGCCCATCGCCAAATGGTGGCGATCGCACGCGCCATATCCTTTGGGGCGCGGGTGCTGATCCTCGATGAACCCACGAGTTCGCTTACCGAAACTGAAGTCTCTGTTCTTTTTAACGTCATGCGACGGCTAAAGTCGGAAGGAACATCCATCGTTTACGTCAGCCACCGTTTTGAAGAACTTTACGCCGTGTGCGATCGCGTCACAGTTCTGCGTGATGGGCGCAACATCATAACGCGATCGCTAGCAACGCTCAATCGCCTCGAACTCGTTTGTTCTATGCTGGGTCGCCAGCCAGAAGAGGTGAGCAAAGGAGTCACGGCGTTTGCAGGGCGATCGCAAAATGCGGTAGATCGGCCAGTGCTGCTCCAAGCGGAAGCTCTCAAATATAAAAAACGGCTCGATGGTGTCTCAATTGAAATGCGACATGGCGAAATCGTTGGGCTTGCGGGTTTGCTCGGCTCTGGCCGAAGTGAAACAGTGCGTACTCTGTTCGGGGCCGAACCACTTGAAGGTGGAACTGTAAAACTCGAAGGGAATCTTCTATCCCTGCGCGATCCTCATGATGCGATCGATGCTGGCATAGCTTTTCTTTCAGAGGATCGCAAGGCGGACGGCATCATCCCTGAGCTTTCGGTGCGAGAAAACCTCACCCTCGCTGCCCTACCGAACCTTACGCAATGGGGCATCGTTTCTAGAAAACGACAGAATGAACTTGTTGACCGTTTTATGCAGCGCCTTGGAATTAAGGCGACTAGCGCCGAACAGAAGATCCACGAACTATCAGGCGGCAATCAGCAGAAGGTTCTTCTGGCGCGATGGCTGTGCAAGAATACAAAACTTCTTCTCCTCGACGAACCGACTCGCGGTATTGACGTTGGGGCAAAAGGCGAGATCCAGCGCCTGATCGCCGAATTAGCAGAGCAAGGGCTGGGGGTTGTGATGATTTCTTCGGAAGTGGAAGAGCTAGTTGAAGGTTCGCAACGTGTCATCGTCCTCCGTGACGGGCGGTCAATCGCGGAACTCAGTGGCGAGCAGAAGAACATAAAGGCAATTCTGCACGTAATGGCGGAAGGTGCAGATCGTCAGGAAGCCGTGAAGAGCAGCACAGATAATGAATAGCAAGAAGCCTTACCTGAGTTGGAAAAACCTGTGGAACCCAGACTTTGGCGCACCTGCGGCACTGCTAATTCTGTATGTTGCGAACGCCGTTTTCACTCCGCGTTTCGCTACAGTTAGCAACACCTTAAACATGTTGCTCCAAGTATCCACGACCATGTTTATTGCTGTTGGCATGACATTTGTCATTGCCTCGCGTGGCATCGATCTGACCGTCGGCTCTACTATGGCATTGGTTTCAGTTGTTGTGGCATTGCTTATTAAGTATGGAATTACTGTTGCCATTTTGTTCGCCTTGTGCTGTGCCCTGTTAGTTGGTCTGATCAATGGCTTTCTCATATCACGTCTGAAACTTGACCCCCTAATCACTACCTTGGCGGCTCTGATTTTATGGCGTGGCGTCGCTCAGGTGATTGGGGACGGTCAGCTCGTTCCCTTCACCAATCCCACGTTTGAAGCACTCGGAAAGGGCTATCTTGGTTTTATACCAATTCAGGTTGTAATTGCGGCAATCGTCATTGCAGGAGCCTTCTTCTGTATCCGCTCTACGCTTTTTGGGCGTCAGATTGTTGCAGTCGGCGGCAACGAGAAGGCCGCAAGGCTTGCGGGCATCCGTGCGGAACGCGTGAAATACATTGTCTATATAATTAGCGCCCTACTTGCGGGACTGGCCGGACTCGTCGAGACGGCGAGGCTTGGTTTAGGCGATCCTAGCAAGGTAGGTGTCAACGCGGAATTCGAGGCGATCGCAGCCGTTGTTGTTGGCGGTACGCCCTTCTCCGGTGGCCGCGCCAATGTACTCGGAACTGTTGTCGGAGCCTTGATTATGCAGGTAATTTCCACAAGTTTCAACATGCTCCTAATTCCCTTCACCTGGTCATTAGTTTTAAAATCCGTAATCATTCTTTTCGCTATTTTTTTACAGCGCCCGAAGGAGGTTTAACGCGTCATGGCTGCTACAAAATCTCTTGCCCTTGCTGGGAAGCGTCTCGCCAGACTCCTCACCTCGCAGGGCGTGCTGCTCATGCTCCTTAGTTTGGCTGTTTTCGCATCGTTTCGTTATGAAACCTTCCTAACACCTCTTAATCTGATGAACATCATGCGACAGAACAGTATGCTGGCGATCGTGGCACTAGGCATGACTGTTGTGATCCTGAGTGGAGGAATCGATCTTTCCGTGGGTTCCCTCGTTGCTCTAGGTGGTGTCATCGCGGCATTACTTGCTGGACAAGGAAGCTTCGTAGCAATTGTTAGCGGCATTGCCAGCACTACCTTGCTCGGTGTAGTAAACGGTCTTCTCGTGTCTCGCGCCAGGCTCCAGCCGTTCGTTGTTACGTTATTCACCGCAAGCGCGGCACGGGGGCTAGCGTTGAGCATCACCGAAGAGAGGTCGATTGCCGTCCCATCGACAGCATCAGGACTTGTTTGGCTGGGTAGAGGGTTTATTGGTTTCGTTCCTGTCCCTGTGATTATAGTTGCGCTCTTATATTTTGCAGCTTGGTTTATGCTGCATAGAAGCCGATTAGGGTTGCATGTGTTCGCTATCGGCGACAACGAGGAAGCCTCTCGGTTGATGGGCGTAAACCCAAACCAAGTGAAGCTTGCAGTCTACACATTTAGCGGTATGCTTTCAGGACTTGCTGGTGTCGTTCTCGCGGGTCGTCTAGGGGCGGGTCAACCTGTAGCTGCCTTTGGCTGGGAAACGGATGCGATCGCCGCAACCGTCATGGGAGGAACATTTCTTGCAGGGGGTCAGGGAAGCGTGTTTCCGACGCTTATAGGTGTCCTTCTCTTAGGAATGATGTACAACCTTCTGAATCTCGAAGGGACTATTACTCCGTGGTGGCAGCTTGTGCTTCGAGGCGGCTTTCTACTTATGGTCGTGATATTTCAACAGCGCATCGCCCAGAGGGAATAATACCAATTCAATTAATGATTTTAAACACATCTTTGGGTCAAAGACGCGATGAATCGCGTCTCTACAGATGGTCTATTTGTCGCATTCTTTTTTCAAATTGGTGTTTCGCGCAGCCTGCAAGAACTTCCGTCTTCCCTGTAAGAGCTTCCGCTTTCACGTTTGAGTGTTTCGCGCAGCCTGCAAGAGCTTCCGTCTTCCCTGTAAGAACTTCCGCCTTCACGTTTGAGTGTTTCGCGCAGCCTGCAAGAGCTTCCGTCTTCCCTGTAAGAACTTCCGCCTTCACGTTTGAGTATTTCGCGCAGCCTGCAAGAGCTTCCGTCTTCACGTTAGCAAAAACATACTTGCGTTACACCTATTTTCACGTATATAAAATATACTTTTGCAGTACAGCAATACTGTGTGCTGACAATAAATGTGGTTCAAAGATGTAAAAACTACTGTTAGTCATTTAAGTTTCTAGGACTTACGCACACTCTACGAATTCTCGGCGCTCTTGGCGTCTTGGCGGTTCGAGAAATTAAGCTTTTTAGCAATTTTTGCGTAAGTCCTAGTTTCAATACTTCTCGGTTAAGCCCAAAATCAGGTAAATTAAGGGTTTCACCTTTTCTTCGTGAGATTCGTCCTTTTTTGCTCTTTTTGATTAGACATAGAAGGGAAAAAGAATGTAAAGACGTAGTAGTGCTACGTCTCTACAAGGGTTCTGGGTAACGCATATTTTATTTCTGGAGATGTCTATTGGCGATCGCTAGAAATATTATTAGTATTCAGCAAAACACTAGCTCCTGGGCACTTATGACTACTAAGGCACAATCAGCACTGGACAAGGAGAAAGATTAATTACGCGAGTAGTAACACTATCATCGGCTCCCTCTTCAGTCAAGCCTAGCCCTCGACAGCCCATAATGATTAAATCGGCTCCGATTTCATCAGCGACATCGCAGATAGTAAAAGCTGGTTTACCCCGCCTTTCCAGGATTTCAGCTTGAATTCCTTGCCCAGAAAATAAAGATTGGGCATTTTCCAGCAGTTTAGCAACTACCTCTGGTGACACCATCGGATCGTCTGCACTAGGCGCATCTGGAGGCGGTTCTTCTACCACAGACAGCAGCACCAAGCGACTGCCATACTTTTTGACTACGTTGGTTACTACATCAGCAGCTTCCCGCGTTTCCCGGCTTTGATCAATAGGAAATAGTACTGTCTTAAATATCTCTGTCACTTGGGTACCCCTGACTCCGGTAAAATCTTGATGGTTCTACTTTCAAAACAATAACAAAAAGGCAATCAGGAGAGTTTGGTGTGTCCAAAAAAAGTTTAGCAAGTTTATCTTCGGCTGATATATCTGGGAAACGTGCCTTAGTGCGGGTTGACTTTAACGTGCCTGTGGACGATCAAGGCAACATTACCGACGATACTCGCATTCGCGCAGCTCTACCAACCATCCAAGATTTGACGCAGAAGGGAGCTAAGGTCATTCTCGCCAGCCATTTTGGCCGTCCCAAGGGTGTGGATGACAAATTACGCCTAACTCCCGTTGCCAAGCGTCTCTCTGAGTTACTGGGGCAAGAAGTCGTTAAAACTGATGACTCCATTGGTGATGAAGTTGCAGCTAAAGTTGGTGCGTTGCAAAATGGCCAAGTGCTGTTACTCGAAAATGTCCGTTTTTATCCAGAAGAAGAGAAAAACAATCCAGAATTTGCGAAAAAATTGGCAGCTAATGCTGATTTTTATGTAAATGATGCTTTTGGTACTGCACACCGCGCCCATGCTTCTACTGAAGGTGTGACTAAATTCCTCAGCCCTTCTGTGGCTGGATATTTGGTTGAAAAGGAATTGCAATATCTGCAAAATGCTATTGAAAATCCCCAACGTCCTTTGGCAGCAATTATTGGCGGTTCCAAGGTTTCCAGTAAAATTGGCGTGATTGAAACTTTGCTAGAGAAGTGCGACAAGCTAATCATCGGCGGTGGGATGATTTTCACCTTCTATAAAGCCCGTGGTTTGAATGTTGGTAAGTCGTTGGTAGAAGAAGACAAGCTAGAACTAGCGAAGTCTTTGGAAGCTAAGGCTAAAGAACGGGGCGTTGCTTTACTGCTTCCTACAGATGTGGTATTGGCAGATAACTTTGCCCCTGATGCCAATTCTCAAACCGTTAGCATTGAGAATATCCCAGATGGTTGGATGGGTTTGGATATTGGGCCAGACTCGGTGAAATTTTTCCAAGATGCCCTTGCAGATACCAAAACGGTAATTTGGAACGGGCCAATGGGTGTGTTTGAGTTTGATAAGTTTGCCAAAGGTACGGAAGCGATCGCTCATACCCTCGCCGAAATCGGTAAAACTGGTACTACCACCATCATTGGCGGCGGCGACTCAGTAGCGGCTGTGGAAAAGGTTGGTTTAGCTGACCAAATGAGCCACATCTCCACCGGCGGCGGCGCTAGCTTAGAGTTACTTGAAGGCAAGGTATTGCCTGGAATTGCAGCTTTAGATGATGCGTAAGTAGGAACTGGGGACTAGGGACTGGGGAATAAGATTAAAAATACTATTTTTTAATCTCTAGTACCCAATCCCCAGTAAGTAATGTCAGTACAATCTTTAAGTTGACAGCGTTTTTATGCCAAACTGACTTCTAGGGTATAAGAAAAATCAGCTCTAGAGGTGCTACCTGAGAAAACTCCGCCATTTTCAGGCAAGAAAGCAAATTTACTCACTGAAATGGAGTACGTACCTGCACCCAGAGAACTGGTGATTAATGACGAATTGTCACCGGGAACCCCACTATCGTCGTTACTTTGTAATAAAGTTCCAGTAATGTCAAACAGTCCGAGAATTGTATCTCCCGATGTCACTGTTGCGATAGTCACTGTTCCTGGATTAGCTAAAGAAAATGTAAAAAAGTCAAAATCGGGCTTATCCCCTGGTTGAACTGTTGTTAACTGGGCTAAGAGATTAATGTCTGAGCCTGATGATAAGGAACCTAAACCTTCAGCGGTGTCTAGTGAGTTGTTTCTAGCTTCTCCAGCATTTTCTCGCTCATAGAAAAGGAAGTCATCACTATCAAGTCTGAGATTGTTTCTCCTCTGTACAACACCTATGCTCTCATCTTGCTCTGTTAAGAATATTCGTGTGTTACTTCCAACAACTTGCAGGCGGTAGTCTTGTGGAGATCCTTTGAGTTCAATTCGATCTTGACTAGAGTCAAAGTCAGTAATAGTAGCCAAGTCCCCAAAACCAGAACTTGTAATGCTGTTATCGTCGTAGAAAACATTTACAGCGTCACCCAGGATAAATCTATCTACCCCAGCCCCGCCAGTGAGGTTATCAATTTCCCCTATTCCAGGTGGAAGCGGACTATCAGGGAAAACACCGATGAGGATGTCGTTTCCAGCTCCGCCATTGAGTACCTCATTGCCTGGCCCGCCCTGTAGACTATCATTGCCGTCGCCACCATTGAGGATATCATTGCCATTATTACCATCTAGAGTATCATCGCCTGCTCCGCCATTCAAAGTGTTGTTAAAAGTATTACCAAAAATGAAGTTGCTAAGATTGTTACCTGTCCCAGTGATGTCCCCACCTTCCCTCAGCGTCAGGTTTTCTAGATTGGCACCTAGTGTATAGGATACAGAAGACCGGACGGTATCTGTGCCTGAATTCGCAGCCTCTGTAATGGTATCAAGAGTAGTGTCAACAAGGTAAGTGTCGTCGCCTGCTCCCCCACTCAAAGTGTCAGTACCTAAGCCCCCATCAAGTGTGTCATTGCCATTTCCACCGATTAGGCTGTCGTTTGCCGTCCCACCTGCGAGAGAATCATTACCATCTACACCATTTAAAGTGTCATTACCGGAGATGCTATTGGCATTACCACCACTAGCCCAACCAACTATCGTGTCATTTCCCGAAGTCCCAGAAAGATTGTCAGCACTTGTTTTGCCGAAAATAAATGCCATGTTATTTCTCCTGAATTTCTCACTAATACGTAAGTTCAGCCTCAGTCAAATAACTATTCATCAGTAAAGATGTAGATTATTTGCCATTTGTGTAATCTAAATTAAAAACCACTAATTATTTGGTTAATAACTTATAAAGAAAAAATATCCACTTATTTATTGTAGGCTGACCCGAAAAACCCGCCTTTGCTTACGCGGGAGGGAGACGCCTACTCTAAAAAATTAGATAATTTCTTTTTTGAAAGTTCCTTAATTTATCACCCAAATGGAAAGTAATTAGATCAAATCCCAAATTTTTTGGAACCCACATTCTAATTTTTTTAAATATGCATGATATACAATGTTACATCAACTATATGTTACTAAAGTTTAAAAATCTTAATAAAGATTATTTTTAGTACAGATATATTTATCTATAATCTAACTTTTAATTAAAAAATATTTCAAACTATGTCTTGAAAAGTGACAAACGGGAGTTGATAGTTCAACACAAGAGAGCGCTGCTTGTTACTATATCTTGTCTAAATTTAGAAGAAAATAATCTTGCCTGATAAATGGTCTTTTCTTAGGTAAGGGAGACACGTTACCGTGTTCCCCTAACTAAATAGAAGGAAAAATATCCTCGAATCTGCGCTCTGATGTCAGTACTTTTTTAAGTTGACAACATCCTTATGCAAAACTGACTCCTAGCGTATAAGAAAAATCAGGTACAGAAGTGCTACCAGAGAAAATTCCGCCATCTTCAGGTAAGAAACTAAATTTACTCACTGAAATTGAGTACGTACCTGCATTTAGGAAAGTATTGATTAATGATGACTGGTCTAAGCCATTATCGTCGTTAGTTTCTAATACAGTTCCAGCACTGTCAAACAGACCGAGAATTGTATCTCCAGATGTCGCCGTACTAATAGTGACAGTTCCTGAATTGGCTACAGAAAATTTAAAAAAGTCGAAATCGGAATTATCCCCTGGTTGAACTGTTGCCAACTGGGCTGAGATATTAATGTCTGAGCCTGATGATAAGAAACCTAACCCTTCAGCGCTGTCTAGTGAGTTGTTTGTATCTTCTCCAGGATTTTCCCGCTCATAGAAAAGGAAGTCATCACTATCAAGTTTAAGATTGGTTTTTCCTTCCAGAACACCGATGATTTCATCTTGCTCTCCTGTCGGTTTGTCTAAGAATATTCGTGTGTTGCCTGTAATAGTTTGCAAGCGGTAGTCTTGTGGAGTTCCTTTGAGTTCAATTCGATCTTGGCTAGAGT
Source organism: Nostoc commune NIES-4072 (assembly GCF_003113895.1). Lineage (NCBI taxonomy): Bacteria > Bacillati > Cyanobacteriota > Cyanophyceae > Nostocales > Nostocaceae > Nostoc > Nostoc commune. The sequence goes on from NZ_BDUD01000001.1 coordinate 544,155, forward strand.
CGAAGTCAGTAATAGTAGCCAAGTCCCCAAAACCAGGACTGGTAGTATTGTTATCGTCGTAGAAAACATTTAGAGCATCCCCTAGGATAAATCTATCTGCCCCATCTCCACCTGTAAAGCGATCAGTTTCTCCTATTCCAGGTGGAAGTGGACTACCGGGGAAAACACCTATGAGGATGTCGTCTCCAGCTCCGCCATTGAGTACCTCATTGCCTGGCCCGCCCTGTAGACTATCATTACCGTCGCCACCATTGAGGATATCATTGCCATTATTACCATCTAGAGTATCATCGCCTGCTCCGCCATTCAAAGTGTTGTTAGAAGTATTACCAAAAATGAAGTTGCTAAGACTGTTACCTGTTCCGGTGATATCGCTACCTTCCCTTAGTCTCAAATTTTCTAGATTGGTGCCTAGTATGTAGGTGACAGAAGACCGGACGGTATCTGTGCCTGAATTTGCAGCCTCTGTAATGGTGTCGGTAGTACTATCAATGATGTAAGTGTCGTCGCCTGCTCCCCCACTCAAAGTGTCAGTACCCAAGCCCCCATCAAGTGTGTCATTGCCATTATTACCGGATAATCGGTTATTTTGCCTGTCACCAACAATGCTGTCATTTCCATTTGTGCCGATGACATTATCAAAGTTGACTGCTGTAAATGACAATCTTCCCAAGCCAGGAACGTTACTGGCAGCTAAACTTTGGGTTTGCAGATTAACAGTGATAGATACCTCAGCCAAAGATTGGGATGCATCTATGGTGTTGTTGGCAACATTAGGATTAGCAATAACCTTTTCTACTCTAAAGAGTTGGTCTTGACCAAATTTTCCAGCTTTTTCAATGGTTCCAAAACCTGACAAGGTAATGGTTTGATTTAATTGACTGTAGTCTGCGGTATCAATGCCATCTCCGCCATTAATGCTGTCATTATCCTGACTGCTTATGAAAGTGTCATTGCCTGCACCACCTATTAGAGTGTCGTTTCCTGTGCCACCATCAAGTGTGTCATTGCCGTTTCCACCGCTTAAACTGTCGTTTGCTGTCCCACCTGCAAGAGAATCATTACCATCTACACCATTCAAAGTGTCATTACCAGAAGTGCTATTGGCATTACCACCACTAGCCCAACCAACTATCGTGTCATTTCCCGAAGTCCCTAAAAGATTGTCAGCACTTGTTTTGCCGAAAATAAATGCCATGTTATTTCTCCTAAATTTCTCACTAATACGTAAGTTCAGCCTCAGTCAAATAACTATTCATCAGTAAAGATGTAGATTACTTGCCATTTGTGTAATTTATAGCAATCTGAGTCAGATTTTTTGGTAGCAAATCTTTTTTATACCAAAAAATAATTTTCTATTAAAGAAATGCATATTAGAATGCATTTCTTTAATTCATATAAAAATCTAGAAATTATGTAAAACTTAATAATACTTAAGCATTACATAATTATTCAGTCGGTTTAGCCGACCAAATGAGCCACATCTCTACCGAGGGCGGCGCTAGCTTGGAGTTAGTTGAAAGCAAGGTATTGCCTGGAATTGCGGCTTTAGATGATGGTTAATAGCCATCTTTAGAATTATATAGAGACTTTATATGTAAAGTCTCTACATTAAATAGGGGAAAAACTGTGGAAACTAAATGCCTGAAATTACAATCTTTAATTTAACAACCTTCTTATGCCACACTGACTTCTAGCGTATAAGAAAAATCAGGTCTAGAGCTGCTACCAGAGAAAGTTCCGCCATCTTCAGGCAAGAAAGGAAATTTACTCACTGAAATGGAGTATGTACCCGCACTCAACGAACTGGTAATTAATGACGAATTGTTACCGCCACTATCGTCGTCACTTTGCACCAAAGTCCCAGTATCGTTAAACAGTCCAAGAACTGAATCTCCCGATGTCACTGTCCTGATAGTGACAGTTCCTGAATTTGCTAAAGAAAAATTATAAAAGTCGAAATCGGGATTATCCCCTGGTTGAACTGTTGCTATCTGGCCTGAAGCATTAACGTTTGAGCCTGATGACAAGGAACCTAACACTTCAGCAGTTAACAGTGAGTTGTTTGTACCTTTTCCAGGAATTTCCAGCTCATAGTTGAAAAGGAAGTCATCACTATCAAGTGTGAGATTGTTTCTCCCCAGAACAACACTTATAATTTCATCTGGCTCTGCTCCAGGTTTGTCTAAGAATATTCGTGTGTTGTTTCCAATAACTTCTAGACGGTAGTCTAGTGAAGATCCTTTGAGTTGAATTTGATCTTGACTAGAGTCGAAGTCAGTAATAGTAGCGAAGTCCCCAAAACCAGGATTGACAGTGTTGTTATCGTCGTAGAAAACACTTATAAAGTCCCCCAGGATAAATCTATCTGCCCCAGTCCCACCTGTTAAGGTATCAGTTTCCCCTAATCCAGGTGGAAGCAGATTACCACCAGGAAAACCACCAGTAAAAACACTGATGAAGACATCATCTCCAGACCCGCCATTGAGTCTGTCATTGTCGAGTCCGCTTCGTAGTCTATCATCGCCGTCCTCACCGTTGAGGATATCATCGCCGCTACCACCGATTATTGAGTCATCGCCTGCTCTTCCATTGAGAGTGTTGCTACTCAAATTAGTACCGATGAGGATGTTATTAAGACTGTTACCTGTCGCATTGATGGCGCTAGTTCCCGTCAGCCTCAGATTCTCCAGATTAGCACCGAGTGTGTAGGTAACAGAAGACAGAACGGTATCTGTGCCTGAATCCGCAGCTTCCGTAATGGTGTCGGTAGTACTATCAATGATGTAAGTGTCGTCGCCTGCTCCCCCACTCAAAGTGTCAGCACCTAAGCCCCCATCAAGTGTGTCATTGCCATTATTACCGGATAATCGGTTATTTTGCCTGTCACCCACAATGCTGTCATTTCCATTTGTGCCTTTGACATTATCAAAGTTGACTGCTGTAAATGACAATCTTCCCAAGCCAGGAACGTTACTAGCAGCTAAACTTTGGGTTTGCAGGTTAACAGTGATAGATACCTCAGCCAAAGATTGGGATGCATCTATGGTGTTGTTGGCAACATTAGGATTAGCAATAACCTTTTCTACTCTAAAGAGTTGGTCTTGACCAAATTTTCCAGCTTTTTCAATGGTTCCAAAACCTGACAAGGTAATGGTTTGATTTAATTGACTGTAGTCTGCGGTATCAATGCCATCTCCGCCATTAATGCTGTCGTTATCCTGACTGCTTATGAAAGTGTCATTGCCTGCACCACCTATTAGAGTGTCGTTTCCTGTGCCACCATCAAGTGTGTCATTGCCGTTTCCACCGCTTAAACTGTCGTTTGCTGTCCCACCTGCAAGAGAATCGTTACCATCTGCACCATTCAAAGTGTCATTACCAGAAGTGCTATTGGCATTACCACCACTAGCCCAACCAACTATCGTGTCATTTCCCGAAGTCCCTAAAAGATTGTCAGCACTTGTTTTGCCGAAAATAAATGCCATGTTATTTCTCCTGAATTGCTCACTAATACGTAAGTTCAGCCTCAGTCAAAGAACTATTTATCAGTAAAGATATAGATTACTTACCATTTGTGTAATCTAAATTAAAAACTACTAAATTATTTGGTTAATAACTTATAAAGAAAAAATATCCAGCTATTTATTGTGGGCTGACCTGAAAAACCCGCCTTTGCTTACGCGCGAGCAAGACGCCTACTTTAAAGAATTAGATAGTTTTTTTGAAAGTCTCTTAATTAATAACCCAAATAGTAAGCAACTATATTAAATATTTTGGTTCTTTTTCCAGACTTTTTTAAACTAACGTTGTAACTATTTAATTATAATGAAGTACAAGGTTACATCAACTACTTTATCAAAACTTTAAATTTTCGATAAATATGATTGATAATATATTCAAATATATGTGTTATGTGTAAAATTTAATTAATTATTGTTTCAACCTATTGATTTTTCTGGGAAAGCGCTCCTGAGCATGACCATCTTCACAAGGAAATGCATCCACTGCTAGCATTAAACTGGGGTTAAGCATACCTTAAAAGGGCTAGTAATAATTTTTTTACTATGCGATCGCATGGGAAGTGAAATTATGTCTTTTCTAATCCTTCTCGGATTTTGGCTTTTTTCTACCAAACAAACTAGTCATACTTAATCCTGTAACCAATAATCCCAATAATCCTAGTCCGTTTAAAATCGGGTAGATTCCCTGTAAACCAAATATTTCACCACGATGAATTGAAAGCAGTAGACTACGCCCTATTCCCAGGTTAGCTGACCACTCACCTACCAGCGTAGCTGCAATTCCAGTTAACAATGTTACAGCAAGTGGTAAAGCCAAAATAATCGCTAGAGTCCGGTGGTACTTGCGAAATGAACGCATTATCCAAAATCTCCAGTGGAAACTATAGTAGTTCGCTATTTGTTTAAACCCAGATATAAAGACGACTGTTTTCCTACTATCTTGTGTCTTTTGACCAAAAAATAATTTGGATGCAGCACAACTAAATTCATTTATCGGATTCAAAATTATTAACTTTTGACTTCCCCAAAGGGGCTGACTTCTGCTCTATGTTAGCTTTACCTCACTTTTTAGAAACACTGGCAATACTTGTATTAAGTGTTTGTAACCCTTTAAGAGCTTTCGCTTTATCTTTTGCCTTCAGCGCACCCTTTACCTGAGTCGCAGTATCTTCGATTACATTATAGGTTTTTGAAGATTTAGTTTTGACACCATCCTCAACCTTAGACCAAGAGTTTTCAAACTTATTAAATTCTTGTTGAGCTTTGTCAAAGTTTCCGCCTTGCACCGCAGTTTTAGTATTTGAAACTACACTGACCAAAGTCTTAAAACCTTCCTGTGTAGCAACAGTTGTTTTGGATACTGCTGTACCCGAAGTGTTTTCAGTAGCAGCAGGAGTCTGGGTAGTAGATTTTTGATCGCTGTTGCATCCTACTAATGTCAGTAAGGCAATTGCAGTAACGGGGATGATGTAGATTAAGCGTTTCATAAGACCTCTTGAATAATGATAAATCGCCAAATACCGACGGTATCAGCTACTATATCAGCTAAAGTTGTTGGAGATGTAGAAAGATTTGATGCAGCTTTTCGTGCATTATAACTTTGTAATATTATATACAAATCTTTACTAACACGGGTGCATCAAGGCTGTTTTTGCATTAATCGCGGGTTTATACATCATCGTTTTTGGTTGGTAAGAAGGTGTGATTTGTTACCTCCTTTCTGATTAAAAAATCTTGAATGCTGTTAAGAAATTCTTTTAACTCTAAAATTAAGTTAGTAGTATTTCTAAGGTCTTGATGGTAAGCCAATCGTTCTAGTTTGTCAGATGCTAGATACATAACAGTGGCTCCAATGTTGGCACTAGCACCTTTAAGATGATGAGCTTCTCGCGCAATTTGCCCAAAGTCATGAGATGCGATCGCTGCTTTAATTATCTCTAAACGGGGTTTAATATCTTCAACGCATACTTGCAATAGACTTAACTCAAATTCTGTGTCATTTCCCGATATCCGATGCAAGTGTTCCCAGTCAATTGCTAAATCAGTAGTAACTGTCTGCTCATATACAACAGCCTCTTGTTTTGAGAGGATTACACCTGTCCAATGCTCTAGAGTCGCAGCCAATTTTTCTTTAAACACTGGCTTAGTCAGGTAGTCATCCATTCCGGCATTGAGACACCTTTCTTGATCTTCTTTCATCGCATTAGCGGTCATCGCAATCACTACAGGACGACGACGGAGAGCAAAAGTATCTTCTTGCCAACGATGAATTTCTTTTGTGGTTTCTAAACCGTCAAGAATTGGCATTTGGCAATCCATTAAAATCAAATCGTAAGGAATTTTTTCTAATAGCTGTAAAACTTCCTTGCCATTAGCAACGACATCGGCTTTGTAGCCCAAACTATCGAGTTGCTTCAAGGCTACTTTCTGATTTACCAAATTATCTTCAGCTAAGAGAATTCTTAACTTCGATTTAGTAGCGGGGTAAGGGGAAGAGGTCAGAATGCCTGAATTTTCTTGACTTTGGATTTTTTCAGTAGCTTTTAGCCAAGAGCCTTTAGCTCCTTGTTCTGATTCTGACTGACTTTCTAAAATATTCATAATGGCATCAAGGAGTCGTGATGGCTTAATCGGTTTGACCAAATAAGCAGTAAATCCAATTTTGAGCGTCTGCTGCACTTCATCCCGTTGATTAGTAGAGGTGAGCATAATCAAAGGTATTTTAGTAATTGCAGAATTGGCTTTAATTTGTTCTTCTATTATCATGTCATTTTTTATATCAACCAAGGCAACATCATAAGATTTACCCTGCTCTGACTGAATAACTTTGAGGGCAGCAGCAATACTGTCAGCTTGATCTACCTGCATTCCCCAATGAGTAGCTTGATGATAGATAATTTTGTAATTAATAGTGTTGTTATCCACTAATAACAAGCGGCGATTGTTCAAAAGTCCGCGTTCGCATTTTGGTAAAGCAGGCTCAACAAGCTTTGTAAAAAGCACCTCAAACCAAAACTTAGATCCTTTACCGATCTGACTTTCTACCCCAATGACTCCTCCCATTAAAGTCACTAGTTGTTTACAGATGGCTAATCCCAGACCAGTACCACCATACTTGCGAGTGGTAGAAGCGTCCACTTGGGTAAATGGCATAAAGAGTTTGCGTTGATCTTCAGGGCTAATGCCAAGACCTGTATCTGTGATGGCAAAATGAATGGTGGCTGTAGTAGAGGTAAGAGAACGCAGTTCGGCTTGTACTAATACTTCGCCAGCGCTGGTGAACTTGATAGCGTTGCTGATTAAGTTCATGAGAATTTGCCGCAGTCTCCCAGTATCTCCTTTGAGGTGGGTGGGGACGTTATGTTCAATCAGTGCGCCAATTTCTAATCCCTTGTTATGGGCTGAGGGAGCCAATAATTCCACTACTTCTTCCAGACAAGTGGATAGGTCAAAATCTAGAGTTTCGAGAGCCATCTCTCCAGCCTCAAGTTTGGAAAGATCCAAAATCTCGTTGATTAAACTTAAAAGGGCGTCTCCACTACTACGAATTGTTTCAATAAAATCTCGCTGTTCTGGGTCTAAGGGAGTATCTAACACCAAACTGGTCATGCCCAATACAGCGTTCATTGGAGTGCGAATTTCATGACTGATATTTGCCAAAAAGGCACTTTTAGCCTGAGAAGCTAATTCGGCTTGGCGACGGGCAATTTCAAGTTCTTGTCGCTGACGAGTTTCTGCTGCTAATAATTGAGCTTGGGCTAAGGCAATACCTACTTGGTCGGCTATTTGTCGTAAAAGATGAGTTTCAAAGCTAGACCAGTGGTGAGAATCGTCACACTGATGAACTATGAGCAAACCACGAAGTTCTTCTTTGACAAGAATGGGCACAACCAAATTGACTTTGACCCCAAACTGTTGGATTAATTCTAGATGGTTTTGTTCGACTTCTGGCAGATCGAAATTAGCTAGCCCTAAAATTTGTCCTTGACGGTACTGCTGTAGATAGTACTGCTGTAGATATTCGGCTCGAAAGTAGGGGGCGCTGATGTTTTGCTCTTTGATTGTTGGTAAGCCAGAAACTACTGCTTCAATAACGGTAGGTGCAGATTCATCAGGCAAAACTTGATAGATTAAAACTCGGTCAGTCTGGAGAATTCTTTGTACCTCCTCGACAGTGATTTGGAGAATTTCTTCGATTTGTAAAGACTGGCGAATCTTGAGGGTGATTTCGGTAAATAATTGCGATCGCAAGTTTTGCCGTTGTACTTCTTCTTCAGCCTGTTTACGTTGGATAAATTGCCCTACTTGCTCACCGATAGAATTCACCGTTTTGAGCAAATCTTGGTCAGGTGGTTGAATCTGACGGTTAAAGCAAGTAATCACACCAAGGATTTTCTGACCGCTACGAATCGGAAAACCAAAAGCTGCATGTAGTTGTACTTCAGCGTTGATTTTGAAGCGGGAGAAACTGAGTTCTTTAACGATATCAGCGATCCAAAGAGGTTCAGAACTAGCCCAAACCCGGCCAGGTAGACCACTTCCTGGTGCAAGGGTGGTTTGCCGATTTAGTGCTGCTAACTCTTGCACCTCAAGGGATGCCTTATGCCACATATCGACAAAACGCAGCACATTTGCTTGCTCATCCACCATCCAAATTTCACCCAAATCCCATGCCAAACTCTCGCAGATTCCTTGCAGGGTTTGGCGAGTAGCTTCGCTAATCGTGGCGGACTCCGCTAAAACGCGAGTTACAGCATATTGGGCAGTCAGATGCTTTTGTGTTCGTTTGTGATCGGTGATGTCAATACCAGTGGCAACAATGTATTCCACCGCTCCTTCATAGTCTTTTAAGAAGGTATTCGACCAGGCAATCAGTCGGCGGCTACCATCCTTTATTACCCAATAGTTTTCGTGTTCTAGGAAGCCTCTACCTGTTAATAATTCTTCAAAAACTGCTTTGACTGACTCCACCTCTTCAGGAGGTAGGAACAAGTTCCAAAAATACCTACCCCTCACCTCATCGAAGGAGTAACCTGTTGTTTGCTCACAAGCTTGATTGAAGCGAACAATTTTTCCTTGGGAGTCAGCAACTACTACTAAGGCGCTGGCTGTATCCAGGACTGCTGAGATAAAGTTGCGTTCTTGGTTTAAAGCTTCTTCTGTCCTTTTGCGCTCAATCACCTCACGATAGATGAAGTAGTAGACTACAGCAAGAACGATAAAACTTAGGCTTATGGCGATCGCAAGTATCAGAATTGTGTTACGACTAGTGGCTTTTTTTGCTTGTAACTGCTGTTGGAGTCGTCCCCTTTCCTGGTTTTCCATCTCATTAATCGCCTTGCGGATATCATCCATGAGATTTTGTTGATCATTTTTCACTAGTACTTGCAATGCCGTCTCTAATCCCTTGTTTTGGCGCAAGTCAATAGTTTGTTTTAGTTCAGTAAGTTTAGCCCTTATTAAAAATTCAAGCGTTGCAATTTGCTTTTGTTGATTCGGTTGATCTGCTGTTAAACTTTTCAAGTTGGCAATTTCTTGCTCGACGTTACCAAGTGCTGCTTGATAAGGTTTGAGATAAGTTTGTTTTCCAGTTAAAATGTAACCACTTTGTCCAGTCTCAGCATCCTTTATCTGGTACTGTAGTTTTTCTAGACTCTCAATTTTTTTATAAGTATTTTTTACTATACTGCGATTATTAGTAGATTCTCTTGTATTTTGATAAGAAACCACGCCAATCAAAACTAAAATTACCGATGCTAAACCAAAACCTGCTGCAATCTTTTTGAAAAATTGCTTGCTTACCTGCTGCGCCTGTTTGCTTTTCTTGGTTACAAGTACCAAACTTGCTAAATTTCGGCGTAATTCCAGTTGCTTGATGACTTGACGACCTAAAGTTCGTAATGCCTCAACTTGTTCTGGTGCAAGTTCTCGTGGTACGTAGTCAATTACACAGAGAGTTCCTAGTGCATATCCTTCAGGATTAGTCAGAGGTACACCAGCATAAAACCGAATCTTTGGGTCAGATGTTACCAGTGGGTTGGTGGCGAACTTTTTGTCATTTGTTGCATCAGGCACAATAAAAACATCAGGCTGTAGAATAGCATGGGCACAGAATGCGAAATCTCGATGTGTTTCTAGGGCATCCAAGCCGACTTTTGACTTGAACCACTGACGGTTTGTATCAACTAAGCTAATTAAAGCAGTAGGAGTCTGACAAATATACGAGGCTAAACGGGTGAGGTCATCAAAAGCGGCTTCAGATGGCGTGTCGAGAATTTTATACTGTAAAAGCGTCTCGATTCTCTGTGGTTCGTTATCAGGTAATGGTGCTTTCATCCTTATTCTGGGGATTAGGGGCTAGGGACTGGGGATTAGGGATTGGGGGATTGGGAATTAGGGATTATTAAAAAAGAAGTCCTTATTTTGTTTCTTCCCATTCCTTAGTACGCAGTACTCAGTTCCCAGTCCCCAATCCCCAGTACCCAGTTCAACAAACTTACTTTAATTAATGACAACACTTTAGTTAAAAGCGTTAGCGTAATTTCACTGAGTTCGATCTTATGAAAGAATCTGTTAAATGATTAAGTCCCTACTGTATTTTTTGTGGGCTGGTTTATTTGAAATCGGAGGCGGCTACCTAGTCTGGTTGTGGTTGCGCGAAGGTAAGCCTTTATGGTGGGGCATATTAGGTGGAATTGCTTTGGCTTTCTATGGGATTATTGCAACTCTCCAATCGGCAAATTTTGGCAGAGTCTATGCGGCTTACGGCGTGTTTATCGCAATGGCAATGTTCTGGGGTTGGAAGGTAGACGGGGTTACTCCAGACCGCTACGACTTAATCGGAGCATGTTTAGCTTTAGTGAGTGTTTTAATTATCATGTTTGCACCCAGAATTTAAGTAAAATTTCTATACTATTTTTGACCAAGAACTTTTATGGTATTACCTTTTAAACGGATAATACCTCATCCAAAATTGCAAAAATTTTTTGGCAACTAACCTGTAAGAATCAGGCATCTGGATATCTACGGATGTATGCGGGAGATATCCAAAAAAATCACATATTTGGCTAAATTTTCCGATCAAAGTGACTGACAATAATTTAGAATGATTCTCAATTATCACAAGGATCTTGGTTTGTAACAGTAGGTAACTAAAAATTTGGAATTTTGTAGCGTTTGAATAAAATGCTATTGTTCAAAAAATAAACATGCAATCATTGCATGTTTACATCCTTATTTAAACGTTGGCAACTACAAACAGGATTATATTTTCGTTAACATTTCCAGAAAATTAAGGTTAAGTAACTTTCAACACAAAAATGTATAACTAAAAGTAATCAAATGTAGTTAAGTATACAAATAATTGGTGCTTAGGAAGGAAAAAAGTGTTGAAGAAAATTGCGATCATTGGGGCTATGACCCTACTGTTTTTAGGAGGGCCGCTGATGGGCAATGCTTTTGCCCAAACACCAGCTGCTGTGCCTGCTGCTGATACTGGAGATACGGCATTTATGCTGATTTCAGCAGCACTGGTGCTGCTAATGACACCAGGATTGGCGTTCTTTTATGGTGGATTTGTACGATCGCGCAATATTCTAAACACATTGATGATGAGCTTTGTGTTGATGGCGATCGTGGGAGTTACCTGGATTCTCTGGGGTTATAGTCTTTCCTTTGCACCAGGTTTACCATTTATCGGTGGATTGCAATGGTTCGGGTTGAATGGTGTTGGTTTAGAAACTCAAGGCTACTTGCCGCATCTGCCTTATGAAGACGCCCTCAAAGCAGCAGACCCCAAATATGCTGATGTCGTCTCATACGCCGGAACGATACCCCACCAGGCATTCACGATCTACCAAGCCATGTTTGCCATTATCACCCCAGCCCTAATTTCTGGAGCGATCGTTGAGCGGATGAGTTTCCGCGCCTATTCGCTGTTTGTGCTGCTGTGGTCAACCTTTGTTTACGCCCCCCTGGCACACATGGTATGGGCAAAAGGTGGATTCTTAGGTTTAGCTGGTGGATTGGGTGCCCTCGACTTTGCAGGTGGGACAGTAGTTCATATTAGTTCTGGCGTTTCAGCGCTAGTAGCTGCGCTCGTCCTTGGGCCTCGGAAAACCCATCCCGATCGTCTTAGCCCACCACACAATGTCCCCTTCATTTTGCTGGGTGCTGGCTTGCTATGGTTCGGTTGGTTCGGCTTCAACGCTGGGAGTGCCCTATCTGTTGCTAGTGGAACTTCTGGTAACTTAACAACAAATTTAGCAACAACAGCCTTTGTTGCCACTAATACGGCGGCGGCGGCGGCGGCTTTAATGTGGCTAATTTTGGAAGCAGCTTTACGGGGTAAACCAACAGCTGTAGGAGCGGCTACAGGAGCTGTTGCTGGTTTAGTGGGTATCACTCCTGCCGCCGGATTTGTCACACCGCTATCAGCGATTTTAATTGGTTTCATCACTGCCTTTGTTTGCTTCTATGCTGTGAGTTTCAAGCACAAGCTAGAAGTTGACGATGCTTTAGATACCTATCCCGTGCATGGCGTTGGTGGTACTGTGGGGGCAATCTTAACCGCCATCTTTGCCACTACTCAAGTCAACGGCGGAGGTAAAGACGGAGTGTTACGTGGTAATTTTGGTGAATTGGGAATTGAACTAATAGCAATTGCCGTTGCTTATGCGATCGCAGGTGTTGGTACGTGGATTATTCTCAAGATTATCGATGCTACAGTCGGTCTGCGTGTAAAAGAAGAAGCTGAATTGCAAGGTTTGGATATCAACGAACACGGTGAAGAAGGTTACAACTCCGAGTTTGGCGATCGTCCTACTTAGTAAAGAGTGCTGAGTCCTTCAATTTTGGATTTTAGATTTTAGATTTTTCTTTCAATCCAAAATCCAAAATTGGGCTGATTTGCGATCGCTAGCGTTAAAATTTGATTCAAATTAATTGGTAAATTTCGCTAGTCGTGTCTACATCTGTAAAAACCTTCCCTATCTGGGCATTTTTCTCGCTGTTAACCAACGGCATCCTAATGTTGGCGGTCATCCTGCTAATTTGGCAACAGCAGAGATTGTCCGCTTTTTTTGGGATAGTAACATCCCCAGAGCCAATCAGCCGTAACTTCTCACCCGAAATTGCTACACCTGATTTAGGTCGTCGTCACCAACTCTCTTATCAGCAGTGGATAGATATCCTCACGCAAGAAGCCAAGGTAGCCGCAGACCAACGTCCTCCGCATTTAACGATCTTGGTGGGAGATTCTTTGAGTTTGTGGTTTCCGCCTGAGTTATTACCTGAAGGTAAAAATTGGCTCAATCAAGGGATTTCTGGCGAAACCAGCAATGGACTTTTGAAAAGATTGGAGATATTTGACCGCACCCAGCCAGAGGTGATTTTTGTGATGATTGGCATTAATGACCTAATTCGAGGGGTGAGCGACAGGGTAATTTTAAATAATCAGCGTCAAATTATCAATTACCTACGAAAGACGCATCCCACGGCGCAGATTGTTGTCCAATCGATTTTGCCACATGGCGCAGATGAAGCAACCTGGAAAGGACGAGATAAACTTCTGGCTGTTGACAATAGTCGCATTCGTGAATTAAATCAGCAACTGCAAAGTATTTGTAACAAAAAAGGTGTCAAATATCTCGATTTACATCCCCTGTTTACCAACAAACAAGGTAATCTCCGCCGCGAATTTACTACTGATGGCTTACATTTAAGTCCTGAAGGCTATATAGTTTGGCGTTCTGCATTGCAGATTTATAGCGAGATCGAATTAAAACCCCAGCAAGAAGAAGAGGGGAAAAGGTTAAAGGGTAAAGGGTAAAGGCATTAAATCCTTTACCCTTTACCCTCTCTGATAATATCTTTGAATACAACTTTGTATAAATCGCGTCTGAGCGCGAGAAAATAAGAAATAGTGGTTTAAGTAGACAAATCTAATGGATACAAAAGCTTTTAAGCGCAGCCTGCAACATTCCGAAAATTATAATCGCAAGGGGTTTGGTCATCAAGCAGAAGTTGCCACCCAGTTGCAATCTGAGTATCAGAGTAACTTGATTCAAGAAATTCGCGATCGCAATTACACTCTACAACGGGGTGATGTGACAATTCGACTAGCACAAGCCTTTGGCTTTTGCTGGGGTGTAGAACGCGCTGTGGCCATGGCCTACGAAACCCGCCAGCACTTCCCTACAGAACACATCTGGATTACTAACGAGATTATCCACAACCCTTCTGTAAATCAGCGTATGCAGGAGATGGAGGTAGAATTCATCCCCATTGAAGGAAAGAATAAAGACTTTTCTGTTGTTGGAACTGGTGATGTAGTCATATTACCCGCCTTTGGGGCTAGCGTTCAAGAAATGCAGATACTTCACGATAAAGGCTGCAAAATTGTTGATACAACTTGCCCTTGGGTATCTAAAGTTTGGAATACAGTAGAAAAACACAAAAAAATCGATTATACATCAATAATTCACGGTAAATATAAGCACGAGGAAACAGTTGCTACTAGTTCTTTTGCTGGCAAGTATTTAATTGTTTTGAATTTGCAAGAAGCAGAATATGTTGCTGACTATATTATCAATGGTGGGAACCGTGAAGAATTTCTGACAAAATTTGCTAAAGCTTGTTCAGCAGGATTTGACCCCGATCAAGATTTAGCAAGAGTTGGTATTGCTAACCAAACTACGATGCTGAAAGGCGAAACTGAGCAAATCGGCAAGCTTTTTGAGCGGACTATGTTACAGAAGTATGGCCCCACTGAGTTAAATCAGCATTTCCAAAGCTTCAATACTATTTGTGACGCCACTCAAGAACGCCAAGATGCAATGTTGGAGTTAGTGGAACATAATTTAGATTTAATGGTAGTAATTGGTGGGTTTAATTCATCGAATACTACTCAACTGCAACAAATTGCTTTTGAGCGGGGAATTCCTTCTTATCATATTGATACTGTTGAACGGATTAAATCAGGAGATTATATAGAACATCGGCAATTAAATGGGCAGTTGATAACTACAGAAAACTGGTTGCCAGATGGAGAAATTGTTGTGGGAATTACTTCTGGTGCTTCCACGCCAGATAAGGTAGTAGAAGATGTGATTGAGAAAATTTTTGCAATGAAAGCAACAGCAGCAGTAGTTTAAATTTTAGAGGGTGTATAGCAACCTAATTAAACATAAAATACTCAGCAAATAGATCCCCAACTTATCAAAGAAGTCGGGGATCTGAGTATGTTTATTTATACCCAATAGTTCACCAACTAAAAATAAATTAACGTGAGTTCGATGAACCTCTCCCCAACCCCTCTCCGTGTCGAAGAGGGGCAGAAATCTTTCGAGTTTTGAACAAAAAAATCAAGGTTTCAAAGCCTCTCCCCGTTGCGGGGAGAGGAATGGAAGTGGGGTTCTTTATACCCGTCGAACTCACATTAAATTACTGCTGAGATATCGCTGCGCGTAAACTGTAACTACCAGATTCTCCTGCTTCAAAAGTGTTAGCCAACAGATAGTAAATACCATTTTCTGGTAAGGTAACAGTCAATCGAGCATTAAAATCCTTTGGGGAAATGTCGTCATTCTGTGCTATTAGTCGTTCTTTAGCAGGAAGCAGTAAGTATAAGTGAGAGTCTATTTGCTGACTATCCATCTCAATAGTTATCTGTTGACCTGCTTTACCTTCAAACACATAAGTGTGAAAATAGCTATTATTTGGTAAAATGCGATCGCCATTTTTCAGACTCGCTTGTAAAACTTGACCATTCAACGGTAAATCCGTATCTTGACTATTACTAGGTTGTTGACGCCCACTTGCTAACTGAGCATTACCTTGTTCTACAGCTACTAAAAAAGGCTGAATTAATTCTGTAGGGATTGCAAAACTAATGCCAATAAATCTTTTAATTTCGGTATCATTAAAAATGGCACTATTGACACCAATTACTTGCCCATTAGAGTTGAGCAGTGGGCCTCCAGAATTGCCGGGATTCACTGCTGCATCATGTTGGATTAAGGCCAATTTTGTATCAATGCGACTGATAACACCATAGGTCAAAGTATTTTGGAATTCCAGTCTCAGGGGAGTACCAATAGCATAGACAGATTGACCTACTCGTGCTGAACCAGGAGTAGCTAAACGCAGATAAGGCAGATTTTTTTGATTGCGAATCTTGAGTGCGGCTAAATCTAAACCCCCAGATGCAAAACCAACCAAATCAGCTAAGACTTGTGTACCATCAGCTAGTACTACTGCAACAGCTTTAGAACTATCTTCGACAACGTGAGCATTAGTTAAAACTAGACCATCTGGACTGACAATAAAACCACTACCATGTCCGAAACCAGTGGCGATCGCCACTACAGATTTACTAGCTTTTTCGTATAATTGAATCCGGTTTTGTTCTTCAGAATTTTCTGCAATAAGAATACTTGATTTTATTTCTTTAGGATTCTCACTTAGGAAATTAGGCTCAAATTTTTGAGGGTTTTTAGCGATTCCAGGTAGTTGGCAACCAAATAAATTACTAACACAAATCCCCCCAATAACAGTTGTTAAAATGGCTGAAGTTCCTATTGTTAAAAATTTTCTATTCATTTTTCAATCATCCTTAATAAGTGAAATAACCTTAGTAACAAAAAATCGCGTGCTTTATGCCCAGGAGACGGTTTCAAAAATTGTTCTTTTTCTACTCTTTTTTGGGCTTATGCATGAGACATGAAATATTTAACTTCTTCGACTAATAAGTATCTTATTCCGATTTACCAAATCAACTCACAATTTGAGAATAAATTCACCAATGCAAGATATTACACTATTTGAGTGAAGTTTTTTTCAACATTATCAGCTTCAACTTCGCTAACAGACTTCAGTCTGAGGCTACTCCTAACCCTGTTTTACTTCTGACTTTTACTCCTGAATTCTGCTGTAAGCTGAAATCCTTGAGATAAGGGCTTTTGGGTGTCAGGTATAAAGATATCTAGAAAAAGCAAAGCAAGCAAAATTCGCTGTTAGAATAAAACTAATCCGCTCAATTAAACGATGCACACAGTTTATGATTACTCAAATGATGGTTCAACCTTCATTCTGGGTAGAGTCTGGAATCAAAATCAGTAAAATTCGCAATCTACATTTGTTTAAATTTACTGATGAATTACAGTCTCGACTCGAAGAACTTTCTCTTAAGAGAAAAGCTGGATTTCTCACCTCAGAAGAGGAAGCTGAGTTGACAGGCATATTGGAACTTGATAGGATTTTTACTTTACTCAATGCCAGAATCATTGCTGAATCGTGACAATTAATGGTGGCATCAGAAAATTAGTCAGGGAAAGGGCAAAGTTTCTTTGCGAATACTGTCATTCCTTAGAAGAAGCGAGTGCGGCTCAATTTTCTATTGACCATATCCTCCCACGTTCTATAAATGGTTCTGATGAACTGGATAATTTAGCATTAGCTTGTCAACGTTGCAATGGATATCGCTATAACTTCACAACTGGGATTGATCCAAATACTGGAGAAATTATCCCATTGTTTCATCCTCGTCAGCAAAAGTGGTCAGATCACTTTATCTGGTCAGTAGATGGTTTAAAAATCATTGGCATTACTTCCATAGGAAGGGCTACTTGTAATCGTTTAGACTTCAATGATGAACGTCACAACGAGGGTTCTATCATTAAGGCACGTCGTCTTTGGATAAAAGGTGGTTGGCATCCACCAGATGAAGACCCTCGACAAGAAAGTGAGGTTTAAGGTTGAATTAGTTTGGCTAGAAACACAAACTACTGCTTTGTTCGCAATGCTTGGATAGTAGGATGGGAAAGGAGTTTTTGTGCTTCTGCAACTAAGCGCGTCCCCCAAAGATTTTGTTTGAGAACGTCAACATCAGCAAAGCTTTTATCTAAACGCAAGGCGGCTTGTGCCATATTTAGAGCTTTTTGTTGCTCACCTTTGGCATATAAAGCAACAGCTAATGCCATTTGTGGTTCTGCTACACTACTGTTAATTTGAACAGCTTTTTGCCACTGCTGTATTGCTCCTTCTACATCTCCATTTTCGTATTTTATGTTGCCAATGTTGATAATAGCTGCTATAAATTTTCCATCTTTGGTAAGCGCCTGATTGTATTCTGACAGTGCGGCGCGATCGCTTCCTTGCTTTTGGTAGATAACGCCCCGCGAAAAGTAGGCGTTGGCATTATCAGGTTGAATCTTAATTGCTTGATTATAATCTGCAAGTGATGCTTGATAGTCTTTTAACTGAAAATAAACATTGCCCCGTCCAACATAGGCGTAGGCTTTATCAGGTTGAAGCTGAATTCCTTGATTAAAATCTACTAATGCTTTCTGATAATCTTTTAACGCAACATAAACATCGCCTCGTCCAAAGTAGGCGTTGGCATTATCAGGCTGAAGCTTAATTACTTGATTAAAATCTGCTAATGCTCCTTGATAATCTTTTAACCCAACATGAACATAACCCCGGAAAAAGTAGGTGTTGGCATTATCAGGCTGAATCTTAATTGCTTGATTAAAATCTGCTAACGCTGCTTGATAATTTTTTAACTTAAAATAAACCTGACCCCGTGAACTATAGTTACTAGCATCATCAGGTTGAAGTTTAATCGCTTGATTCAAGTCTGCTAACGCTGCTTGATAATTTTTTAACTTAGAATAAACACCAGCCCGTGAACTATAGTTACTAGCATTATCAGGTTGAAGTTTAATCTCTTGACTATAGAGTTTAATTGCTTGATTATAATCTGTAAGTGCTGCTTGATTATTTTTTAACTTTGAATAAACATCACCCCGTGAACTATAATCACTAGCATTATCAGGTTGGAGTTTAATTGCTTGACTATAATCTGCTAATGCTGCTTGATAATTGTTTAATTGCGAATAAACATTAGCCCGTAATCCATAGAGAACAGCACGATCAGGTTGGAGTTTAATCGCTTGATTAAACTCTGCAAGTGCTGCTTGATAATTTTTTAACTGGTAATAAACATTAGCCCGGAAAAGATAGCTATCAGTATCATCAAATTGGAGTTTAATCGCTTGATTAAAATCTGCTAATGCTGCTGGATAATTTTTTAACATTGAATAAACATAACCCCGTGAACTATAGTTACTACCATCATCAGGTTGGAGTTTAATCGCTTGATTATAATCTGCTAATGCTGCTTGATAATTTTTTAACTGCGAATAAACATTACCCCGCAATTTATAGTTTTCAGCATAATCAGGTTGGAGTTTAATCAGATGATTATAATCTACTAATGCTGCTTGATAATTTTTGAACTTGAAATAAACATTAGCTCGTAGAATATAGTTACTAGCAGGTAGGACTTTAATCGCTGGACTATAGAGTTTAATTGCTTGATTATAATCTGCTAATGCTGCTTGATAATTGTTTAACTCACGATAAATCTTACCCCGTGAGCTATAGTTATTAGCATCATCAGGTTCGAGTTTAACCGCTTGATTATAATCTGCTAATGCTGCTTGATAATTGTTTAAATGCGAATAAACATCACCCCGTGAACTATAGTTACTAGCATCATCAGGTTGGAGTTTAATCTCTTGACTATAGAGTTTAATTGCTTGATTCAAATCTGCAAGTGCTGCTTGATAATTTTTTAAATAATATAAATAAACATTACCCCGTAATCTATAGCCATCAGCATCATCAGGTTGAAGTTTAATCGCTTGATTATAATCTGCTAATGCTGCTTGATAATTTATCAAATACCAAGAATAAAAAAGACCCCGTGAACTATAGCCCTCAGCATCATCAGGTTGGAGTTTAATCACGGTTTTTTCCAAGAATAATATAGGTTATATTTAGCAATTCTAGCAACTGCATAAGTTTGATTACTGGTAAATTTAACCACTGCTGCGTCTAATCCCTCTGATTTAAATATGTTTGATTGCTGTACTGCATACTGCTTGCCATCTGGGGCAATAATTTTATAATTATCTGGATTTTTTACAACATGAAGTGCAGTGGCTACATAATAAGTATCACCTTGTTTAGCAATAATTACTCCTGAACCATTCCCATTATTTTTGGAATCAATTCTTACAGTAATCTGTTGAGCAATACTATCAACTTTCTCAACGAATGTTTTACTTGCTGGTCTTGTAGGTTGTTGCTGATTGCGCCATTGTGGAGGAATAATTGCTAAATTAGGCGCAACTTGGGCTAAAGTTTGAATGGGAACGGCAAAACTCAGTTGTCGCAATTGCTGAATTTGTTCCGCACTGGGTCGAGTTCCATCCTGATAAGAATAAGCCTCATTTAAAATGGCATTGTTTGTTAATCCATTTATCCCGATTAATTCACCTGCTTGATTTAATAAAGCCCCTCCACTCATACCTTGTCGAATTTCATTGGTATAACCAATCTGATAACCTCCAACTAATGGTTGAGTAGATAACAGGGAGATTTTACCATTATTGATAACTAATTCTTGACTATCTTCAGGAAACCCAGCAGTAAATACTGATTGATTTTCTGATACTTCTGAGGTGATGGCTAAAGCAACGATTTGATATTTTTCTTGAGATTGAAACTGCAAGACGGCTAAATCATTACCTTTTAAAGAATCACCTTGACTAATAACTGTAGCTGTATATATTTTCCCATCAGGTGTTTGAATTCTATGGCTTTCCTTATTGCTAATAACATGAGCGTTGGTGAGGACGGTGTAAGTTGTCCCTTGTTTGTTGATTAATACTCCACTTCCACCTTTACGATTACTTAAAACTTTTATAGTGACAGCTTGAGCTAGTTGACGAATTTTTTCTGGAGATAAGGTACTTGCCAATAGAGAAGTAGGTTGATTAGCTACTTGCTGGGATGTCGCCGCGTTGGTGATAGGTAGTAGAAAGCAAGTGCTTAAGATGGCGATAATCAACGAATTGAATTGTTTCATTTTTGTAGTTGGATAAAGTATATAGAAAAATGATGAACAAATAATTTTAAGCGACTCATCCTGCCTAGAACTCAAAGTTGCAGGGTAATAACTTAACTCTACTCAAGTGGAGTGAAATTCTTATTTAGTCATCTGGAGATGACTTGAGCTTTTAGAGGATGTTTGAAAAGTCATGATTGATGTATCAAATATTTTTTTCCCCCTCCCTAACCCTCTCCAATACAAGGCGAGGGAACCGGATTTTTCTTGTTTCCCCCCTTTACAAGGGGGGACTAAGGGGGGTAACAATGCAATTAAAATCACAGCCAATCACTTTTCAAACAACCTCTTAGCTAGGGGTTATAAACCCCTAGCGGCTGATGGTTCAGGTACGATATCTCAATTTAAATTTGATCTTATTCCTTCTCAACCGGGGCTGTTTGCAAAAACTTCTTGATGTCAATTTTGTAGTAAACTGGTTGTTGTTTAGAACTATGCTCTACTGGTTTAGTAGCACGTCCTCTAAGAATGTCTTTGAGATCATCGAGAATCTGTAGAGGATTGTCTTGAGGTCGTAGAGTTAACAGTGTGGTATCGCAAGCAGCGTCTTCTTGTTTGGCTGTGCAAATTACCGCTTGATTATTCACAGTACCATTGACGATATAAGCCAGACTTTGATTGTTGTAAGCAGTCTGGAATCGAGACGATACTTGTTGACACCTCTCTTCTGGGGTAACAGTCTGACTAGTAAACCAGGCATATTTCCAACGTATAATTGCAATTTTCCCCCGTTCTGTCCAAGCGTAAGTAGTGGGAAAGCGCAGATTAGTTGCTTGGTCATAACCTGAAGCACAGATAAAACGAACTTCATCATCAGCTTTGGCTTGATTAATTATAGAAGTGATACAAACAGCAGTCAAAGCACAGCTAGTGAATAGAGAAACGATTGGTTTGAGTTGCATAATTTTTCTCGGTAAATTTTGAAAAACAAGGCTTTTGGAATAATTGCGTATCAGATATTTTCTCAAAACCAGCACAATCAGTACAAATAAAAAATCAAACTTGATTCTTGAGATTTATCTTAAAATCAAATTTACACACAACTCTATATTTGATAAAAAGTTCATTTATCTCAGTCGCACAGATTTGGAGGTGAAGTTTTCTTCACCATTGTCAGTCTCTAACTGAGACTTGCTAAAGTAAATATGAAATTTCTTCATGCTTACTACTTGTCTTGTTGTCATCCACATTATTTTGTTTTTAGAGAAATATAACTGCTACTAAAACAATCTAATCTTGGTGAGTGGCACAAAGTCAAGTACCCCAAAAATTCCTGATTTATTTGATGGATAACTTATTACTGAAAACTACGTTTATCGAATTTATCGATTCCTTGATTTGGGGTAAAGGCAAAATAATGGTATTATTTTTAGCAAAATCTAGGCTGTGTTAAGTAAGTCAGCACGATAAAACCAAGGGTTTCTAACCCACCTTCGTGGGTTTTGTCTGTATAGCCAAGCCAGTGCGGTCTTCTCCCAAAGGTAGAGGCTAGCGCCTGCGGTAGGATGCCCGAAGGGCTGTAGGGGGTTTCCCCCATGAGCACCTATTGAATAGACCTCTTGCATAAATCAAAAATAAAGAACCCCACCCCGCATTTGCTGACGCAAACGCTCCCCTCCCCGCTAGCGGGGAGGGGTTGGGGGTGGGGTGTTAGGGACTTTTGCAAGAAGTCTAATGGCTTTATGTAAATTCTTGGGGGTTG
>NZ_BDUD01000001.1:566940-616754 GCF_003113895.1 Nostoc commune NIES-4072
CGACTACTCGAATTCAAGGGAGCATCCCAATTTTGCAAATCTACCAAGATAATCAGCAATTTTTGTAGGGAGGACACTGCTTAACGTTCACTCAAACCCTTATTTTTATGTTGTGGGCAGGGTGGTTTCATCCGAAAAAAGAAAAATACATAAGTCTTGATTTCTTGTTTTGTGGCATAGCTTTTTCCCTCACTTCCATTCCTCTCCCCCACGGGGGGAGAGGCTTTGAAACCCAGTTTTAGTTTTTCTTTGCTTGTATGAAACCACCCTGCTTCCCTATGAGCGAAGGGGGAAAATTCAAAGCCTCTCTCCTTTTAGGAGAGAGGTTTGGAGAGAGGTCAAAATATTAAGTTGCACATCGCGTGACTTACGCAAGAGTTACGGAATAACGAACCGCAGAGGCGCAGAGAAGCCAGTGCGCCCTTGCGGTTCCCCGACTTGTTCGCTCTTAGCGTTCCCGCAGGGTAGCAACTGGCGCGACACGGAGAAATCAGAGTTTGAGAGATATTTTGCGTAAGTCCTTTACTTAAAAATAGGTGAATTAGAACTAGAAAAATGCTGATAAATCAAGAAAATTTTGAAAAAATATATCAGGATGAATTGACTCCTAAACAAAAGAAAGTATTGCCTTTATTTTTAGCTGGACAAACAGATGAACAGATAGCCAAAGAACTTGGCGCTACCCATCGTTCTACAGCTAGCCATCAACTCAGAAATATATCTACTAAATTTGGTTTTCCCCCTGAGACTGAACCAGATTATCGGTGTAATCTGATTGAGATGTTTGCTAAATATAAGCCAGAGTTAGTTAGTGTTAAAGCTTTAGAAAAATGTGGGCATATCATTCAGAATATCCGCTTTCCAGAAGGGCCGGAACCACTAAATTCTGCTTTTTATCAAGAACGTTCTCCCATCGAATCTCGTTGTTATATTGCTATGAAAGAACCAGGCGCACTAATTCGGATTAAAGCACCTAAACAAATGGGTAAAACTTCGCTGCTGAAGAGAATTATAGCTGAAGCTAAGAAAAGTAGTTAGAATACGGTTTATTTGAATTTTAGCTTAATAGAAAAAAATAAATTTACTAATGCTAATGATTTTCTCCGCAGTTTTTATGCTTATGTCATTAATCAACTACCTTCAGCACCTCCACTATGTGTATGGGATAAAGACACTCCCAGTATGGTGAACTGCACTTTAACATTTCACAGATTGCTAAAACAATTAGATGGGGTTTTAGTTTTAGCTTTAGATGAAATAGACAAATTATTTGAATACCCAGAGATTTATGAAAACTTTTTTCCAATGTTGCGTAATTGGAATGAAAATGCTAATGAGTCAGAAACATGGGAAAAATTGCGACTAGTAGTAGCACATTCTACAGAAGACTATGGACGTTTAGATATTAATCAATCTCCTTTTAATGTTGGATTACCAATTAAATTAGAAGAATTTACTGAAGAACAGGTGAAGAGTTTAGCTATCCGACATGGATTAGATAGTAAAAATATTCTTCCAATTATGTCTCTAGTGGGGGGAGATCCTTATTTGGTGCGGTTAGCACTTTATTATTTGGGATCTCAGGATGCAAGTATTGGGGAATTGCTTGAAGAGGCTACTACAGATACAGGGATTTATACTGAACACTTACGCCGACATTTGGAGACTCTCCAAGAAAATCAAGAGTTAGGAAGAGTATTTCAAGAGATAGTGAGTAATACTCAAGGGATTAAAGTAGAGCGTAAAAATCGGCAATTTTATCAATTAGATAGTATGGGAGTGATTAAATTTAGCAATAATTTTGTGATGTCACGCTGTAGATTGTATCATGAATATTTTGGCTATCGCTTGTAGTTAAATCTAAACGAACCACTAAGAAGCCAAGGCGCAGAGGAAAAAATGGGACTTAGTAACTATTATAAAGTCGGTGGGAGTTTAAATGCTAATCATCGCACCTATGTCGTCAGAAAAGCAGATATACAAATATTTGAATTGCTGAAAGCTAGGGAATATTGTTTTGTATTTAACTCGCGTCAAATGGGTAAATCTAGTTTGCGAGTTCAAACAATCAAAAAACTTAGAACAGCAGGAATAAAATGTGCTTCTATTGATTTAACGATTATTGGTAGTCACGCCAGTGCAGAAAAATGGTATAAAGGATTTGCGAATCAGTTATTATCTAGTTTTGAAATAGATGATATAGACTTTAATGCCTGGTGGCTACAGCATAACTCTTCGACGGAGGTACAGAGATTAAACTTACTTTTAGAGTCATTGCTGCTAGAGAAATTTAGCTCTCAAGTTATCATTTTTATTGATGAAATCGATAGCTTAATCAAAAGTAAATTCAAAGATGATTTTTTTGCTTTAATTCGCGCTTGTTATAATCTCCGGGCTGAATCTCCCAAATATGAGCGTCTAACTTTTTGTTTGCTTGGAGTAGCGACACCAGGAGATTTGATTCAAGAAAGAGAACGCACACCTTTTAATATTGGTAGTTCCATAGAACTAACTGGGTTTAGCTTTGCAGAAGCAAAAGATGCCTTAATTCCGGGATTAGCGCACAAGGTAGAGCAGCCGGAAGCGGTGTTACAAGATGTGTTAAATTGGACGGCGGGACAACCATTTCTTACCCAGAAGTTATGCAGTTTAATTGTGCAGCAAACAGAAGATAGCTATAGTAATGTTAATGAATTGGTTGAGAATTATATCATCCAGAATTGGGAAGCACAAGATGAACCAGAGCATTTAAGAACAATCCGCGATCGCATTCTACGAAATGAACAAAAAGCTGGCAGATTACTAGGATTATATCAGCAAGTATTGCACTCAAGTCAAGGAGTTATTATAGATGGCAGTCAAGAGCAGACAGAATTAAGATTATCAGGTTTAGTAGTTAAACAAGACGGTTATTTAAAAGTATATAATTTTATCTATAAAGCAGTCTTTAATCAACAATGGCTCAGGCAAGAATTAGATAAACTCCGCCCTTATAGTGAGGCAATTAATAACTGGTTAAATTTCCAGCAAGATCCATCTTGGCTATTACGAGGTAAAGCCTTAGATGAGGCATTATTATGGGCAGTTGGCAAAAGTTTAAGTAATTTAGATTATGAATTTTTGCAAGAAAGTCAAAAAGTTGCTACAGAATTACAAATTGAGGTAAATCAGAAATTAGCATCAGCTAGTCAAAAATTAACTAAAGCTAATCTAACCGTTAAACAAAAGTTAGCTGATGCAAATAAAAAAGCAAAATACATAGTTTGGATTGGTGGAAGTATCGCAGCTATCCTCATACTACTAAGTGTGATTGTCGGACAAAATCAACTGCAAACAGCTAAGGAAGCTACCAAGCTTACACAAGTTGGGTATAATGCTGCACAACAATTTCAATCTAAACAACTTGAAGGTTTACTTTTAGCTATGAAGGCTGGAGAAGACTTAAAACATCTGGTTAAAAATCAGTCTTCTTTGGGAGAATATCAAACAATCACTCCCTTGTCTACTTTACTAAATATCCTTGTCAATATTCATGAATATAATCAATTTGATACTGGACAAATAACACTTAATAATTTAGCTTTCAGCCCCGATGATAAAATTATTGCTTCTGGTAGTGATGATGGTACTATTAAATTATGGCATCAGAACGGAACTGCGATCGCTACCATCTTAGGGCATAAAGATAAAATCAGAAGTCTTAATTTTAGCCCCAATGGAAAAATTATTGCTTCTGCTAGCCAAGATGGAACTATTAAGCTTTGGCAGCGAAATGGTACTCTAATTAAAACACTTTTGGGACATCAAAGTTGGGTAATTAGTGCCATCTTTAGTTTTGATAATACTATTGTCTCTGCTAGCAAAGATGGCACTGTAAAACTTTGGCAATCAGATGGGACTCTGATTCAAACTATTCCTCTTAAAAGTAATGCAATCACTAGCGCTACAATCAGCCCTAATGGTAAAATTATTGCCGTTGGGAATGAAGAAGGAAATATTGAACTATGGAAAAGCAATGGAACTTTCATCAAAACTATTGGTGGACATAAAGGTTGGGTGACAAGTATTAGCTTTAGTCCTGATGGAGAAAATATTGCTTCTGGTAGTGATGACAAAACTATCAAACTTTGGAAAGCCGATGGTACTTCAAGTGGAATTATCCAGGGGCATACAGCTAGAATAAATACTGTCAGTTTCAGTCATGACGGTAAAATAATTGCTTCTGGCAGTAGTGACCAAACTGTAAAGATTTGGCAACTAAATGGTACCTTAATTAATACCTTCATTGGACATAGCGATTAATTAGCTAGCGTGAGTTGGAGCCAAGATAGTCAAATCATTGCTTCTGGTAGTGACGACGGAATTGTGAAACTATGGAAGCTGAACCCAGATATAATGACTACATTAACTGGGCATAAACACGAGATAACCAGCTTAAATTTCAGCCCCGATGCCAAAATCATTGCTTCTGGTGGTAAAGACGGAATTGTGAAATTATGGCAACAAAATGGAACTGTAATTGCTAACCTCAGAGGACATCAAGATTGGATAAATAGTATTAGCATTAGCCCCGATGCTAGAACTATTGCTGTTGGTACTGCTCAAGGAACTGCTAAACTTTGGAAAATTAATGAAACCTTAATTCATACTCTAACTGGGCATAAAGTTGGGGTAACAAGTGTTAGTTTCAGTCCTAATCAAAGAATTATAGCTTTTGGTACTGACCAAGGATCTATTAAACTCTGGAAGTGGGACGGGACTTTAATTAAAACCTTGGCTGGGCATAAAAATTGGGTAACAAGTGTTAGTTTCAGCCCTGATAGCAAGATTCTCGCTTCTGGTGGTGATGATGGAACTATTAAACTTTGGCACTTAGACGGAACTTTAATTACTACCTTGACTGAACATAGAAAGGATATTAATAGTATTATTTTTAGTCCTGATAGCCAAATCATTGCTTCAGGAAGTACAGATCAAACTATAAAACTTTGGAAAAGTAATGGAACTCCTATCACTACCCTAATCGGACATAGCGGTTCAGTAACAAGCGTCAGTTTCAGCCATGATGGAGAAATCATTGCTTCTGGAAGTACAGATAAAACTGTAAAACTTTGGAAAAAGGATGGAACTCCTATTACTACCTTGACTGGACATAATGATTTAGTGACAAGCGTCAGTTTCAGCCCCGATGGAAAAATCATTGCTTCTGCTAGTAAAGATGGCAAGGTGATTTTGTGGAGTTTGCGGTTAGATAATTTACTTGCACAGGGATGTCAATGGCTTCAAGACTATTTTACTACTCATCCAGAAGCTCATAAGAGTCTGCATTCGTGTAGTAAAAATTACGTCTCTTAGTTATGAAGTAATAATTAATCATGAATTAGCATGACACAGAAATGGCTTTCTATCGTCGGCATTGGGGAAGATGGGTTACAGGGGTTAAGCGCGATCGCTCGTTCTTTACTCGATCAAGCTAAAGTAATTGTAGGAGGCGATCGCCATTTAGCTATGCTCCCTACAGATGACCAACGTAAGAAACTAGTTTGGACATCTCCCATTAGTACTTCAGTTGACGAAATCATTACGCGTCGAGGTGAGTCAATTTGCGTACTTGCAAGTGGCGACCCGATGTGTTATGGCATTGGAGTTACCTTGATGCGGCGAATTCCCGTCTCTGAAATGACGATTATCCCCGCACCTTCAGCCTTCAGCCTCGCCTGTGCCAGGGTTGGGTGGTCTTTAACTGAGGTGGAAACCTTGAGTTTGAATGGTCGTCCATCCTCTCTACTCCAGTCTTATATTTACCCAGAAGCGCGACTGTTGATTTTGAGTGAGGGGAAGGACACACCCGCCATTGTTGCCCAGATTTTGACAAATCGCGGCTATGGTGGCAGTAAAATTACCGTACTGGAGCGGATGGGCGGCGCTCATGAAAGAATTGTGGAAGGTACGGCTGCATCCTGGAGTGAAACTGAAATTGCTGCTTTGAATGCGATCGCAGTTGATTGTATTGCTGATGCTGGGGTTATCCCTTTACCAAGATTACCAGGATTACCAGATAACGCCTATTACCACGATGGACAATTAACGAAGCGTGAAGTTAGGGCAATTACCCTAGCAGCTTTAGCACCGACACCGGGAGAATTATTGTGGGATGTTGGGGCGGGTTGCGCCTCAATTTCTATTGAATGGATGCGGAGTAATGCTCGATGTCGAGCGATCGCGATCGAACAAAATTCTTCTAGACTAATATATATTGCTGATAATGCCGCTACTCTTGGTACTCCAAATCTGCAAATCATTGAAGGTAAAGCGCCTCATGCCCTGAAAGACTTGCCTACACCAGATGCGATTTTTATTGGTGGTGGGGTGACAGCAAGAGGACTTTTTGATGTTTGTTGGGAAGCACTGCGGCCAGGTGGACGTTTGGTGGCAAATGTGGTGACGGTAGAGGGTGAGCAAACTTTATTTCAATGGCATCAACGAATCGGTGGTGATTTAACTCGTATTGCCATTCAACGGGCGGAACCTATTGGTAAATTTTTGGGCTGGCGAGGAATGGCGGGTGTGACGCAATGGGTAGTTGTCAAATAACAAGATGAATCATAAGCTAAGGGAACTTGATTTAAAATTTAAATTTCTATTACTTATGATTACAACACTATTACCAGAAGCTGGTATTGGTCACACTCAATGTTCATAATTGAAAAATCTTACTTCTCCTACAGTTAATAAGCAGCTAATTGCTGTAAAATCTTTTTGTGTTGCCTTTTAGACTAGCTCATGGTTTGCAAAAATCGCGGCAATTTATTTATTTATTGAAGCGATTTCTGTTGTGATTATCGTTGACAAAAAGTCACTTATTAGGGGTGAAGTAATGGACGAGCATAATCTTGACGACAAAAATAAATTTCTTTACCCTCGTAGTCGCTATTACGGTCAAGTTAAGCCAGAGAATTTAGTATTTAATGCCAACCTTCAAGAATTTGCTCAAAAAGTTGGCTACATTACCGGTTTAGAAACATCTGGAAAGCTTGATCCAGAAGATGCTTACAAACAGATTAAAGCACTTTGGCAACAGTTGAAACGTAGTAAAAAAGGATTGTTCATTGGTGAGGAACCACGAGAAAAATCCTGAAGTTGGTTAGGAAACGCGATAATGCGATCGCTATTTATAATCACCCTTGCAAAAGCGCGATCGCCTGTGTTTTAAGCACCCTGTTTATCTACTATTAGATTCCTAAACTTTTCTTCATCAAAACTAACCCCGTGACGTTCTAAATATGGGCGTAAATTTATTTTAATGAATAAATCTTTTAGTTCCTGGGCAATTTCTTGGGGTGGATTTCCTGATAAGGCGTAGGCGTAGCCCGCCGCAGGCATCGCAATCAAACGTTCTGCTGCTCGAAATTCACCACAGTCTATTGCAAGGCTTGCAGCACTGCGATGTAATACTGAACGAGTCGGCTCGGCATCAAGTTGATTTGCAATCAGTGCAGCAGCTTGAGATTCTTTTTCAAAAGCTTGTCGAGAAACTTGACTAGATTGCTTTAAGTCTCCTCTGAGTTTAGCAGTAAAAGCTGCTTCGGCCAAATCCATCGCCTGTTTATGCAACTCCAGAATCTGACTCATTTTTCCACAATAAAAGATAGGGGTCTGCTAAATTCAACAATAATAATGTAGGCTGGAAATTCGCCATCAGAAGGATTAGTTTGCTCGATTTTTTGTTTGACTCTAGCTCTAACCCTGCTATCATCTGCTTTACGTAGACCTGAAACTTCCAGCCTTACTTTATTTTGAAACGGAAGTTCACCAGCTTCATCTTCACTACCTAACCAATAATCAAATCCAGTGCCTTTGCGCGATCGCCAAAAATCATTAAAAATAGAAAAGTAGGTTCATTGTCAAGTTATGAAACTCAAAGTTGTACTAGAACCCAGTGATGAAGGTGGATACACCGTCCATGTTCCCTCACTTCCTGGCTGTATCAGTGAAGGAGAAACTGTGGAAGAAGCATTAGAGAATATCCAAGAAGCAATAGAACTTTACCTTGAACCATTAGAAGATGAATTGATTACTCAAGAAGGCGTAATTGTCAGGGAATTGGTATTGTGAGCAAAGTTCCTAATTTACCCTACACTCAGATTATCGCTGCTTTAGAACGGGATGGATGGATAGTTGTACGCCAGCGAGGTAGTCACATTAGATTGGAAAAAAGCATACCGGATGAAGTCTTGAAATTGACTGTTCCAGCCCATCGCCCAGTTAAGCGTTCTACCCTAGCTAAGATTTTAAAGCAGGCCCGTATAGACTTGGAAAGATTTTTAGATTTGTTGTAGCCAAAGATGGCATAAATAATTATTTCCCATCCTCCAGTATTAATGTAGACTCAGCAGTACGCCCAAATTCTTCTGGTGCATATTGCAAACGAACTTCTGCACCAGGCCAAGAAAATGTACCAGGAGTAACAGAACGGACTAAGTAATGCAGACTATAAACTCCTGGTTCCAGGTGGTCGGTGTAGGCGATAATGCGATCGCGGTACACATCCCTAAACCCAAGTTCCCAGCTATCGGCTTTTGCTTGTAATGCAGCTGTGGTAGTTTGAAAACTTGCATCCACCGCCTCAAAACCTGATGGTAGCGGATCTTTAATTACTATATGATCCACGGGGCGATCGGCAATGATTTCTAAACCAATATCAAACACCTGTCCAGAGGCTAAAGTCAAGGGTTTATCGAAAGCGTAAAGACCTGTTTTTTGTAAAACTTTCTCTTTATTTACTTGACCAATTTCTCGTGTGATGCGTAAACCATTAAATCTGCCTGGTTGATTTCCTTGCAAGCGATAATTATAAGCAACCAGATAGTGTAAAGTGCCATTACCTGATTTTTGCAGCGTTAAATCATTACGCCCACGAGGTAATAGATTCATCGGCACAATTAGTTGTAAGCTAGGATTTTTGTAACCTTCAAAGCGATTTTCTCCTAACTTATTACCAGCTAATTGTACTGTGGCAACAAAATTAGGTGGTGTAGGTTGCAGTTGGCTATATTCTACCAAAGCTGTTAAAGCTTGGGCATTATTATAGTTAGTTTGCCATGTGCCATCGCGCCGCAGTGCTAGAAGACTTTGGAATAACTTATCTATAACTTCGGGTTTACTTTGTTTGGCAATAAATAAACGTAAAGCTTGGGCTTGCGTCGTCGTAGATGAACTCATCCATCCCCAACTGCTGGGTAAACTCACAACTGCTGTGCGACCCGTTTCATATATACTCTGTTGCAGCTTGTTTACTAATTGTTGAGATTCATCTTGCCATTCTGGGAATTGAGATAAATATCGCGCCAGTTTGATTTGAGTTACTAAATCAAAATTATTGCGCTGTTCATAAATGTCTGCAAGGAAGGTATTGCGTTTTTCTCCCAATTCTGATAAAGCAATTAAAGCATTAAGTTGCAGTTGCCTTTTACATAATTGCTGTTTACAAAAGTCATATTCTCCAGGGTTCGCTAGAACTTTTTGCAGATAAGTTTTCAGGCGAGACAGCATTGCAGAATCGACTAAATTAGGAAACACCTGACTAGCTTTAGCCAAAGATTCACCTGAGTATGAAGAAACCCAAGGGTCAGATTTTTCTTGTTTGGGGAAAGCAGTAAAACCACCATCTGCTATTTGGAGTTTTTGCAATTGTTCAATAGCTTGTTTTGCCTGTTGGCTAGGATTAAATTCTAAAAATGTCTGACCATATTTTTGTGTAAGATTTTGCAGATTAGCCGCAATCATTAACTGACTTGCAGCAGGTTCTGTAAACGGTAAATCATCATCTTCTAAAACCTGCTTTGCTGGTGCTTGAATCTCTGGAATTAAGGTACTCGCCAACTGAATATCTAAACCTCCCGCATCAGGGAAGATATTTTTATCAACATTCAGGGGAATTTTTACTTGTTTTTCAGTAGCACCAGTTTCAACGACTTGTTCCGTAATTTCAATTGGCTTAATTTCTAAAGGAACTTCAAAAGCATCTGCGGCTGTACCATTTAGTTGAGTAGTAAAGCGAACTTTCCCAACTCCCACACTATCCGCTACCATTGGAAAGCGATAAGCGTGAGTTGCGGATTCAGCTTTGGTTTGCAAAGCAGTAGCTGTGGGGTTTTTGTCAGCAAACTTCACAGTACCGCTAAGTTCGCCATTAATTGAGAGATTTCCTGTATTCCCAGTGTTGTTAGTTACAGATAAACCAGCAAGGATGCGATCGCCTGGACGGGCAAACTGTGGCAAGATGGCATTAGTTAGCAGTGGCTTTGTGCTGATAAACGTCGCGTCTCCATTCCCGAAACGCAGATTTCCATCAGTGGCGACAGCCATCACCCGCCATGTAGTTAAGTCATCCGGGAGTTTAAAGGTTATCTGTGCATTACCATTAGCATCGGTCAGAACAGAACCGTTGTAGTAAGCTAAGGCTTGAAAATCGGTACGGGTACGAGTATTGGCTGCACCAGTTGAGAAACCACCGCCATAACCCCAACCTTTGGGTTTAGCTACATCTTGTGGTTGTAATATGACATCTGGACGATTATCGCTAAAGCGCGTAGATATTGGCTGTTCTGCATAAACTGTATCTACCAAATTTGGCGGACGATAACCAGAAAGTTGTAACACTGCCTCATTTACCACCATGACTGTAAACTGTCCTTTGGTGGGATTGCCTTGATTATCCTTCAGTTCTAGTTGTACCGTTTCCTCCGCACCAGGTTCTAATGATGCTTGAAGTGGCTTAACTTGCAGTTTTAAATACTTATCTTCTAAGTTAACTTTAAAAGGTGTAAAACCAATCTTCACCAAGTTATCTAAACTTCCCGGTTCCACTTGGTTGATGGGTTTACCTTGTCTGACTAAGATAGCTTCAATGGCTGCATTTGGCAGCATTTCTGGCGTGACTTTAAACTGAATTTGTGGTGCGCTTCCCTGAGTTTTGGTAATTTGCTGATAAAGGGGTTTGTCTTTAATCACAGCAAAGTACAATTCTGCATCTGGATAGGGAGATTGAATTAGTACAGTAGCGGTTTCACCAGGTTTAAACTCTTTTTTATCTAGCTGAATTTCTAAGACATCTTTTTCTTTAGAACCCCAAAATACTGGATTTTCCCCAGTTGCCCAAATTTGTAAATCTGTGGCGCTTAATTCGTCTTTGGCATCACTAAAATTAACTCTAATTCGGTATGAACCAGATTCGGGTGCTGTCAAATTTACCGATTGCGGATTGCTAGCAGATGTAATTTCTGCTTGTCCGACTGTTTTATATTCAACTTGATTTTTTGGAGTTCGGCTACCTTCTACCAACTGCGTAACGCTGCTGTATTTAATCTGTTGTAATTCCAGCCGCACTCGTTGACCTGTTATCAGTTTTCCTGTAGGGTCAGTAACAATCACTTCAATAGGGAAAGCCTTACCAGCATCAGCGATGAAATTACTTTTTAACCCGATAAGGCGATTACTCGGTAGGGCTGTAAAAGTTTTAGAATTCGCTACAGATAGATTAGAAACATCTGCAACTTGCACATCCACCTGGTAAGTCATCGGATATGGTAAATCATTAGCCACATTAACAGCTTGACTACTTTTACCATTAGCATCTAATTGGACATTAGTTTGTAAGACATCACTAGATATAGTAGGGGTTTCCTCTGGCCATAACCATTGCCTACCAAAAGTAAATTCATCCCAACCTTTAGGGACAAAATTAGCCTGTTGGCGAGTAATAAAGTATTTTGCTTCGCCACCTTCTACAGGCGCACCAAATAAATAATTACTTGTAGCATTAATATTAACTTTCTCGTCAATGAGAGCAAATTCTTTATCTAAGTTGAGTTCGACTTTAAAATTGGGCGGCTTAAACTCAGCTACCCGAAATTCTCCAGAAATTTCTTGTCCATTCTTACCTTTAGCTTGGATTGTATAATAGCCTAAGCGCTGAGTAGTTTTAATTGGCAGTTCTAGAGAAAATGTACCAAATTCATTTGTAGTTTGCGTACCTAAATTAGTCTTTTGCCCATCAGGATTAACCAAAGTTAATTGGTAAACAGCATTTTTATCTTGTTGGATTGCACCATTTTGCAAAAAGTCAGCAAAACCAGTTAAGCAAGCTTTTTCGCCTGGTTGATACAACTGTCTATCCGAAAAAATTACCCCGCGTGATTCAGGTTTTCCAACTTGCCAGCCTGCATCAATACCATATCCATAAACGCCGCTATATTCTTCAACTCTGGCAAATGCCCAATCTTGATTTTCACGGGCAATTACTAATAATTGTGGTGATTTACTAGAACTTTCATTTCCCGAATAACATTGCTGTAATCCTTCACGAAGAATTGTAAAAGTTCCATTTTCATCAGTTTTACCCGTTGCACAAGGTACAGGTTCGGGGCGAGATTTAGCTTGTAATTTTAATTGATAAATTTCAACAGCAGCCGCTTGAACTGGCGAACCATCTGTAAGATGATTGACGCGAATTAAGCCCGACTCAGGAAACCACTGAGTAAATACGCCCAAATTCGTCAATTCAACCATGCCATAAGTTGTAGGTTCTCGCCAGAGTTCCTTACCATTCTCCTGATATTTATTAGTGCGGGCTTGGACTCCATAAGCTAACATTCCCGTAGCTGCACTTATTTTTTCCCGCAGAAGAACAGCAATGTCAACTGATTGATTTTTCTTACCCGATACCTTAAAGCTTTGCCAATTAGAAGGTTCTGGTAATAAATCACTACCATTATTAAAATAAACTAAATCTGTCGGTTCAACTACTTTATAAGCTGCTTTGTACTTAGATTCTGGCAAATTTTCCGTACTAATATTTAGCTGTAAATCCTTACCTGTGGGGAAAATATTCAAATCTGATGGTACCCAAATATCCCCAGCTAAATCTCCAGTATCATATTTTAGTGTGACAGGTTTACCCAAAGTCTGCCCAAACTTATCTTTAAGGTTTTCGCCGATAGTAATTGTATAAGTCTTGGCAGGTTCTAGCGCGTAAGGATTAATGCCGACAACTTTATCTTCTTCGTTTATCTGGATAATTCTCGAAATTTCTTTTGGTGCTGGATTAATAGTAATATTTTCTTTAGCTGAATCTGGCAATAAGACGTTATTAAATTCTAGCTGTGGACTGCCTTTAATAAATCTTCCAAAAGTTCCACCTGCATCTGGCTGTCCGTAAAAGTTAATTTTTTGAAATGCTAAAGGCGAATAAGTTGCTAGCTTACTTACAAATTCTTTCTCTGTAGGTAGATTACCATAAGTAGGGCGGATTCCGGGAGAAAATACCAGGCGATAACGAGTTGCTTTTTCGAGATTTTGCTGGGGAATGAGGTTATAAATCCAATTGCGTACCGAAGGGTCAAATTTTTCTAAAGGTTCTTCATCTTTTAATGGTTTTTCTTCTTTGTTTAATTCGACTTTAAAGCCTACACCCTTGTTTTTTCCTTCAGGAATTAACTGTAAATGTTCTTGTACAGAACCTAAATCCAATTCGACATTTGAAGTAAACTGTAACTTTTGTTGTAAATCAATTGGTTCGATATCAGCTTTCTCAATGGGATTAACACCTGGTAAATTAGTCAGATTTATAGATTCAGTATTAAAAGTCCAAGGTAAATCTTTATCTAAGCGATGATTTTTTAAATCGGCTAAACCTGTTTTGAGGGTAACTTGAAATCTTGTTGCTAT
Organism: Nostoc commune NIES-4072; assembly: GCF_003113895.1. Taxonomy (NCBI): domain Bacteria; kingdom Bacillati; phylum Cyanobacteriota; class Cyanophyceae; order Nostocales; family Nostocaceae; genus Nostoc; species Nostoc commune. The sequence continues at coordinate 580,669 of NZ_BDUD01000001.1, forward strand.
TGGCAATGCTTTCTCGGCTTGAAAACCCACCATGCGCGGTGTTAAAAAGCGAAACTGGCCAGGTAAAGGCGGCCAAAGGGCAAATTTTTCTAATATTTTCTGTTGTTCTGGACTGTCTAGGTTTTCAACTGGGATTAAAGCTTCTTTAAAACGGATGCGGATTTGGTTAAGAGATTTTGCATCTCCAATGGGACTAATTTGTTCAATCCAGTCTGGTAGTTTAGGCGGCGTGAGTGCGGATACTGTTGGGAGTTGTTCTTTACCTGAGTTGATACCAAAAAAATTACACCCTGCCATTCCTAGCATAAATGTAAAAAGAAGAAGATACTGTATTTTTCTCTTCTGGCTTGAAGAATGACTAATTTTTTTTAACGAACCGCCAAGGACGCCAAGAACGCCAAGAAAGAAATAGAGAATTTTTTGGTGGAAACGGAGGAAAGCTCTGATAATCATATTTTTAGTAATTAAAAATAAAAATTCACAAATTATAGACAACAAAAGTTTGCATTCCCTCATTGAGTTGACAATGCCAAGACTAATAAGGGAAGGCTGATGACTATTTTTTACTCAAATATTGGATTTAACTATGTTTATTTACATAGATAACCAATACCGTATGATTGTTCCGCAAAATCACTACAAATCTTAACTATGAAGAAGTATTTAAGTTCTGCAAATATTAATTTATATCTGCTAAGTTATGACAAATTAATTGTTAAGGATTTGACATATTTCCTGATTTAGATTTAATCGCTACGTCAAAATTAAGGTAAGTTTTCTTGGGCAGGGATTCCCTGATGAAACTAATTTTACGATCGCTACTCAAACTTAAGCACAGTAGTAAGATTATCCTGGCTGGGCTGCTAATCTGCCTAGTGGTACGCTTGCTACCTTATTTTGCGCCCATTCGTGCCGCAGATATTGCCCAAAATCAGTTGGCAATGCAATTTAGCGATCGCAATGGTTTACCATTAGGAACATTACTCACCCGTGACCAAGAGCATACATCAGTAGTACCACTAAATCAGGTTTCGCCCCAATTTATCCACGCTATTTTAGCCGCCGAAGATGGCAGCTTTTACCATCACGGGGCGTTGGATATGAAAGCTATTATCCGCGCCAGCAAAGAAGCCATCCACGCCAAACGAATTGTTTCCGGCGCTTCTACTATTACTATGCAGTTAGCCCGGATGTTAGATCCAGTGCCGCGCAGTTTCTCTGGTAAACTGAGTGAGATTTGGCTATCTTGGCGGTTAGCAGCAGGGATGAATAAAGATCAAATTCTCTCTGCATATATCAATCGCCTGCCAATGGGAGGGAATATATATGGTGTAGAAGCAGCCGCGCAGACTTATTTTTCCATCCCAGCTAGTGAATTGAATCTTGCCCAAGCTAGTTTGTTAGCTGCTATTCCCAATAATCCCACATACTTTAACCCTTACCAGCATTGGGAACGGCTGAAGCAGCGACAAAAATACGTTCTTAATCGGATGGTACAGGAAAAGTATATTAGTGAGGCGATTGCAGCCCGAACATCCGCCGAAAAAGTTGTGTTTCAATCTCGCCAACGGGGAATTATCGCCGCACCACACTTTTTATTTTGGTTAGCCAATCAAATCCCCCCTAGCAAGCCTTACAAAGCAGAGAATCAAGCCCCCTTTTTTAAGGGGGGTTGGGGGGATAAATCCGTTATTCGCACCACAATAAATCGCCCTTTACAGCAGTTTGTCGAAGCACAGGTGCAACAGGTGATTTCTTCTCTCGCTGCCAACAATGTCCATGATGCAGCTGCGGTAGTAATTGACAACCACACTGGCGAAGTTTTGGCTTATGTTGGTTCGCCTGATTACTTTAATGAAGCCAAACTAGGACGCAATGATGGAGTACAGGCGCTACGTCAACCAGGTTCTACCCTCAAGCCTTTTGTGTATGAATTAGCTTTAGAAAAAGGTTTAATTCGCCCAAATACCATTTTGGCAGATGTACCCGCCCATTATGCAATTCCCGGCGCGAAACTTTATAGCCCCACAGATTATACTGAAAGCTTTCTTGGCCCTGTACGGGTGCGAATCGCTTTAGCAAATTCCCTAAATGTCCCCGCAGTGAGGGTTTTAGAAAAAGTAGGCGTAGAAACTTTCTTAGAACGATTGCATCAACTGGGCTTTGAACACCTTAATCAAACCCCAGAACATTACGGTTTAGGGTTAACTCTCGGTAGTGGCGAAGTCAGTCTCTGGGAATTAGCCCGTGCCTACCTTACTATGGCACGACTCGGAGAAGCTACACCGCTAATAAGCACATTTTCCAATTCCCCACTCTCTACAGACGCGATGAATCACGTCTCTACCGACTCGCCACTCCCCAACCACACAATATGGCAATTAATTACCAACATACTTAGTGACAACCATGCTCGTGCAACAGCCTTTGGTGTAGACTCTGTGTTAAATTTACCTTTTCCGGTTGCTGTTAAAACTGGCACTTCTTCCAATTTTCGGGATACTTGGACAGTTGGCTTCACCACTGATTATACCGTCGCTACTTGGGTAGGTAATTTCAACGGCGAACCGATGCGTCAGGTTTCAGGCGTTACCGGGGCTGCACCTTTGTGGAATCGAATTATGTTACACCTGCACGAACATCAAGAACCAGCAGGTTTTCCGCCTCCAGAAGGTTTAGTGCAATTACCTATTTGTGCAATTACGGGGTTACGACCAACACCAGATTGTACCTCAGTTGTGCAAGAATATTTCTATCCAGAAGATAAAATTGCCTACGAAGGTAACAACCAATTCAATTTATCACCAGAGTATGATGAGTGGTTGGCAAAACAACACCAATCGAGTCTTGTTTCTACCAATTTGAGAATTTTATCTCCGCATCATGGCGATTTATTTTTACTGTATCCAGGTGAAGAAGCGAAGCAAAAACTCGAATTTAAACTAGCGGGAAATAAATCTGCGTCTATTGAATGGTGGCTAAATGGGGAAAAACTAGATACAAACTCAGCTAATTCTTTATTTTGGAATTTGCGTCCTGGTAAGTGGACTTTGGAAGCAAGAAGCGGCGAAATGACCGACAAGGTAAGTTTTCAGGTGGAATTAGCTAGTATTAAACCTACACGTAGAGGATTTTCTATTAGTAATTCTCAGGTAAGGGGGAATCGTCCATAGATAAAAAAGGCAGGGATTACCTGCCTAGTTCCGTTAAACAGTTTGATGAGTAAACTATTGCAGATCATATTGACAAAGGCATTACAAAATTATGTCAAAGGTATGACCACAAATAATAAGCTTGAATCAGAGCAAGGAAGTAGGATCAGATAGAAAAGAATGCTGCACAGTCGATATATTTGCTTACCACGTTTGCTTGATAGGAATCTCAATCAAAAACTCTGTACCCTTACCAGGTGCAGAAATACACTTGATTTTTCCCTTATGCTTATCTACTATAATCTGGTAACTAATAGATAATCCTAAGCCAGTGCCTTTACCTATAGGTTTAGTAGTAAAGAAAGGATCAAATAATTTAGTCTTAACTTCCTCTGGTATTCCTGGCCCATTATCTTTAATACTAATAAGCACACAGTTTTCATTCTTAACTTGAGTATGGATAATAATAGAGCTAAGGTGTTTTTTAGCCTCCCCTTTTAAACTTAAGCACTCTTCTTCCCACTCAGATAAAGCATCAATAGCGTTACTTAAAATATTCATAAATACCTGATTCAGTCCTCCTGCATAACATTCAACAAGAGGCAAATCACCATATTTTTTGATTATTGCAATTTCCTGCTGTTTATGCTTTCCTTTGAGACGGTATTGTAAAATTAATAGAGTGCTATCAATTCCTTGATGAATATCAACAGGTTTCATTTCTGCTTCATCAAGACGCGAGAAGTTCCGCAAAGTTAGCACAATCTCACGAATGCGGTCAGTACCAACTGCCATTGAAGATAAGACTTTCGGCATATCATCAATAATAAACTCTAAATCTATCTCATCAATTAAACTACTTAGTTCTGGGCTATAATTAAATTTTTGTTGCTGATACAGGTTAATTAAACTTAGTAAATCCTGACTATATTCTCTAACATGCGTCAGGTTACCATAAATGAAATTAACTGGATTATTAATTTCATGAGCAACACCAGCAACTAGCTGACCTAAAGAAGACATTTTTTCAGTTTGAATAAGTTGTACTTGAGCGTGTTGCAATTCTTGTAGTGTCTGTTGTAATTGATTATTTTTGTGTTTTAATTTTGCCGTTCTCTCTGCAACTTGCATTTCTAACCTATAATTTGTTTCTTCTAAGGCGGCTTGAGCAATTTTTTTAGCTTTTAAGTATTGCTGTAATAAGTGCAATACTAAAAGCCACGCTGGAATCAGCATTGCTAAACTTATAATAGATTCTAAAATTGCCCAAAACATTCTTTTGTAATAATCATCAACTTTTTGCTGTAACTGAAGTGAAATATTACGCTTTCTTTTAGCAACACCATCAGCATAAATTTGTTTTTGACTTTCATACTCACGACTAGAAAGTAATATTTGTGCTGTCTCTTTTTTATCTTTTTTAACCAATTCAAAAGATTGATATTCCATTTCTACTAAGCGTTGATTAGCAGCATCAACTTTTTTAGCATCCTCATTTTCATATACTTTAGGAGCCAATTTAATAGATTCTTTAATAGCAAGATCAAGTTTAGGTTCAAATTGGCGATACCGTTCTTCCCAAATAAATTTTCCTGTAGCAGCATTCATGCGTGCTGACATCGTTAATACTTCATCAAGATAAGTAATCTCATCACTCAGCATTTGCAGCTTAAATTCATACTTAGTAATACTATTAAAGTTATAATATGCTTGCCAATTGAGGCAAATTTGAGGAATAAACAAGATTAATGTTAGCAGTAACGTTATAGTTACTATTTGAGAGGGAAGGAATCTTAGTTTATTAGAAAAGTAAAGGTGCATTCTGATAATATTTTTTAGATATATGGTCATTGAGTATTAATCAAATTTAATACTCTCTAAGTTGAATCTCATCAGGATTAATACCGAAAATATTTCTCAAATTTCCTATAGGTTCATCTTGATAAGTTTCAAAGTTAATCTCATTTATTTGTTTGATTTTAATGTTTCTGCCATATATAAAACCCAAATTAAAATTTATTAAATCTAATGATGAGAATTTGTATGGATATGGATATATAAATTTAGCAAAAATTTTATAAATCAATAAATGTAGTTGATTAGTCTTTAAGTCATTACCCATTGTAAATCCAATTACAAAAGCTTCATCTTGAGGAGAAATACCTCTACCTAAAAGTATGTGAATATAATCATGATGGCGCAGACTAATTTTTCCGGGTAATGCTAATGGACTATTAGGGTTCTCTAGTAACCAAATTACAAAAGGAATTTTTGGTTTATGTAAACTAAATATTACTGCATGTACTTTTGTTAAATTCATTTTAGCTATGTCTAGTTGAAAATTTTCATCTAAATCAAAAGCCATATTCTTACTTGTAACCAAATAACTAACTTAGTAGTATTTGTTTTTACTCTGATTTGTCTATATTTACTCATAAAATTATTTTTATTTTTATAATTAAGTATAATAAAATCTATTTTCTATAAAGTTGCAGTATTATTACTGAATTTAGAGTATGGGCAAATGCATTTAAATGAGGAATCATCGACTGATGAAGTGTCATTGCGATCGCTCATGCAAAACTCCATAACCGCCTACTTTTGCCACAGTATACTTCCGATTACAGGCTTTCGTAGGTAAGTTGCGTATTTGCCCAGTTGGTTTCTGCCAAAAATTCCCTAAATGTGGTCAGAATTCCAGGAAACTCCTCTTCTCGTAAATGCTGGACATCGGCTTGATAACCTTGCTTGCGATACCACTGAATCAAATCGAACAGTTCCTTTTGCAACAAGAGTAAGAAAATCCAGGCTGGTGTCTCTTTGTAGACAACTTTCATCCCCTGCGCTTGGGAGAATGCCTGTGCCATTTCAAGAGGAGTTAGCACATCGCCAGCTAGCTCAATTTCTTGACCAATATACTTGATGGGATGTTTAATTATGTAAGCAGCAACGCGCCCCATGTCCTTCGTTGTAATTAGATGAAGGCGCTTGTCTGGTTGAATGGAAAATGGGAAACTACCTTTAAGGATGGAAGGTCGCGTGTACTTCTTCCAAAACTCCTCCATAAACAAGCAAGCTCGCAACATGGTAGTCGGTAAGCCAGCTTCTTTGAGAATTTTCTCTACTTGATACTTTTGCTCTATGCGGGGGATTCCTGAATTCCTATCCGCCCCACCTGCGGAATTGTAGACAAAGTGCTTAATGTCAGCCTGTTTAGCTACTTGTGCAACTCGCCTTGCTCTCTCCACCTCTAGCGGGTCAATTTTAGCGGAGTCCGCAGAAGTAGCGTGGCAGTAAACAGCCGAAATTCCTGTAAAGGCTTCTATGAGGGAGGCTTCATCGTCGAGGTTGGCTTTTACCAGTTCAACTCCAGCATCGTTGAGTTTTGCAAGAGTTGGACGATTAAGATCAATTTCTCTAGTGATAACTCGCAGGTTGGTAACTTTCTGTTCCAGAAATCCCTTAACGACATTTCCACCTGTGCCGCCAGTAACTCCGATGAGTAAAACTTTATCAGTGTTTGACTCTGTGCGATCGGGGAAATTTGACATTCTCTCTTCTACCTGGAATTATTTATTTAAACTAAGTTTATCCAAAGACAAGAAAAGCAAACAATAATTCCACGCCATTTACAGTTGTTCTAGCTCAGTGGAAGATTTAACGAATAATTCTGACAGAAGCTAGATGCTGGTTTTTTGCTTTTATATTATGTTTGTTTGCATTCTTATCTAAAAGGGTACATACAAACAGTGTTTGAGCAGCAACCTAATGTAGATAGTACAGCCTTATTTAACCAGTTGTGGGGCTTAACAAATGAACTCCGTGAGAAAATAGACGCTCGTTTTGAATTACATTCAGATCCGTCTACCAAGAACTTTCAAAACTACTCTGCTTTAGTTGGAGAAGCGCACGGTTCGCTCAATACTTTTTCTGGGCCAGAAATTGATTGGCTGGTGCATTCATGGCTGCGCGAACCTAAATCAGGCTTTTGCAATATGCACCTAACTGTTTGGCTCAAGTCTCAGATTCGTGTTCCTCATTTGGCTGTTGTCTTTGCCACGGTTCCAGAACTATTCTTTTTTATAGATTACGTCCCTCGCAGTGATCTATTCACTGACCTAGACTATTTGGATCGTTACTACGAACCTGTAAACCAGACATATTTGGCGTTTCTGGAAGATTCACGTTTTCAGCAGTATATTAGCAAAACGCTGTATATTCGTCAGGTACAATCCCATACTAGTTTGTGTTATACCAGCCCAGTTACAGAGGAGACACTAGCTCGCGTCCACACGGTAGCGCATGAGATGATAGATCGTTGGCTAGGTTGGGTAGATGAAGCTGAACCAGTACCAGAATCCAAGCGGGCTGCTTTATCTGAGCGTGATTTATTTGTGCGCCGCACTGTTGCTGAACGTGACCCAGACAACAAAATCGCTGTGCGGCTATTTGGGGCAGAAATGACAGATAAACTTGTACGATCGCTCTGGGGTGGCGTAGGCGTTCCGTCGTAGGCATCGCATTTTATAAAATTAGTTATTAGTAATTAGTCATTAGTCATTTGTTATGACTTTCAATGCCCCATGCCCATTAATCCAGAATCGTACCGCGCTTTAGCACTGCAAGTTACCTGTCATGCAGTCAACCAAACAAATGATTCCCAACAAGCGCGATCGCTCATGCAAAACTCTATCAACCGCCTAGCGCAACAAATTGCTGCCAGTATCGCTTTCATCGGCTTCGATTGTCGTTTAATTGTACTGCCTGAATATTTCCTCACAGGTTTTCCGATGGGAGATACTTTAGCAGGATGGGCAGAAAAAGCTTGTATAGAAATGGCTGGTGCTGAGTATGAAGCCCTTGGTAAAATCGCCCAAAAGCATAAAATCTTTTTAGCTGGTAACGCCTACGAAGTTGACCCCAACTTCCCCGGATTGTACTTCCAAAGCTGCTTTATTCTTGACCCTTCTGGCTCAATCGTCTTGCGATATCGGCGGCTAAATTCTTTATTTGCTCCCACACCCCATGATGTTTGGGATAAATATCTTGACTGCTATGGTTTAGAGGGAGTTTTTCCCGTAGCCAAAACGGAGATCGGTAATTTGGCAGCTTTAGCATCAGAAGAAATTTTGTATCCAGAAGTGGCGCGGTGTCTGGCAATGCGAGGAGCAGAGGTTTTTGTCCATTCCACCTCGGAAGTATACAACAAAAACCTCACACCTAAAGACGCAGCAAAAATTACTCGCGCCGTCGAAAATATGGCTTATGTAGTTTCAGCTAATACCGCAGGCATCGCTAATATTGCTATCCCCATTGCTTCGGCTGATGGTGGTTCTAAAATCATTGACCATCGCGGAATCGTTTTAGCAGAAACAGGTGCAGGTGAAAGTATGGCAGCATTTGCAGAGATTGATTTAGGAGCATTACGCCGCGATCGCCGCAGACCAGGGTTAAATAATTTACTTTCACGCCAACGATTTGAACTCTACGCCGAAAGTTATTGCCAATCATACTTTTACCCCGCTAATACTATGCTGGAAGGAGAAGTAGACCGCAAACACTTCCTCCAAACGCAGCAAGCCACCATTGAGCGGTTAGCCAAACTGGGAATTATTTGAATTTGGGAGTGGGGAGTAGGGAGTGGGGAGTACGGGAAGCAAGGGAAAAATAACTATTAATTATTGACAAATGACAAATGACCAATGACAAATGACAAATGACAAATCCAATAGAAGTCCGCAATCCTCGAACTGGCAAATTTGACTACGTAATTATCCCGCCGCCTCTCAGGCTGCTGGCACAGCAATGTAAGCGTACCCGCAGAGCGCAAGTTCGCTGGCAGCAACTGGGTTTAGACGGGAGAATTGAAGCCTTACAGCAGTGGAAGGAAGCGATATTATCAAGGCGCGATCGCTTGACGGAAGCTTTGGTAAATGATACAGGAAGATTATCGACCTCAGTATTAGAAATAGACTCCTTCCTCTCTAGCATTGATCGCTGGTGTAAGTTAGCGCCGGAATTGCTACAAGACTCTGCCAAAAACACAGCAATTCCATTTATCGCTTTGCAACAAACATCCGTTCCTTATCCCCTAGTTGGGGTTATTAGCCCGTGGAATTTTCCACTGTTACTGTCAACTATTGATACCATTCCGGCATTATTGGCAGGTTGTGCTGTCATTGTTAAACCCAGTGAAATTGCTCCCCGCTTCGTAGCACCCCTGAAAATAGCACTCAGCGCCGTTCCTGAATTGCGCGATGTTTTAACTTTTGTTGAAGGAGCTGGCGAAACTGGATCTGCTTTGATTGACAATGTAGATTTGGTGTGCTTTACAGGCAGTGTAGCAACGGGGCGAAAAGTAGCAGAAGCGGCTGCTAAACGGTTTATTCCGGCTTTTTTGGAATTGGGAGGAAAAGACCCTGCGATCGTTTTAGAATCAGCCAATTTAGAATTAGCAACCTCAGCAATATTGTGGGGTTCCGTCGTCAACACCGGACAGTCATGCTTATCAATTGAGCGAATTTATGTTGCTGAATCGATATTTGAAAAGTTTTACCATCAATTAGTAGCCAAAGCTTATCGCCTTCAACTAGCCTACCCCACAGTCGAAAGTGGAGAAATTGGCCCCATCATTGCCGAAAAACAAGCAGCAATTATTAGCGACCATCTCCTAGATGCAGTGGAAAAGGGAGCAGTAATTCACTGCGGCGGTGTAATTGAAGACTTAGGTGGAGGTTGGTGGTGTCGTCCGACAGTTCTCACGCAGGTTAATCATTCCATGAAAGTGATGACCGAAGAAACTTTCGGCCCCATTATGCCAATAATGCCTTTTTCCAAACTAGAAGAAGCAGTGTCTTTAGCGAACGACTCAATTTATGGATTGAGTGCTGCTGTCTTTGCCTCGGAAGCCGAAGCCTTAGAAGTTGCTCAACAGATAGATGCGGGTGGTATTAGTATCAACGATGCTGGACTAACTGCCATCATGCATGAAGGAGAAAAAAACGCCTTCAAATTCTCCGGTTTGGGAGGGTCACGCATGGGTGCTGCGGCGCTGAAACGGTTCATGCGAAAAAAAGCTATTTTGATCAAAACTAACGATACTAATGACCCTTGGTGGTTTGGGAATGGGGAGTGACCAATGCCATCATCACCTATTCCCGCAAGCAGGCTCACACTGAACCTGTACTCAGGTCAGTGTTGAGAGGAATTGCGGGTTAAAAACGAAACGTTCCCCGACTAATAACAACCGCAGGTTGTTCAGGGAGTGGGAACAGTTGAGTTTTTAACAAATAAATCTTTGATGCAACACGACTATTTTAATGTATTATGTTCATATGTGATTAGGTCGAAGTCATGGAACAAGTGCTGACGCTAGTTTGCAAACTCAACCCCTCTCAAAAACAAGTAGAAGAAATTGAATTGGTATTAAAGGCTTTTGCTGATGCGTGTAACTATGCCAATCAGAAAGTTAAGCCTCAGATAACCAGTAAGACGACTATTCAAAATATGGTCTATAACGAGATTCGTGCTTTGTTTGGATTAAGCGCAAATTTAGCTGTTCGTGCTTGCGCCAGAGTTGGAGCTAATCGCAAAACTGCCAAACTAAAAGACAAACAAGTTTTAACATTCAAGCCAACATCGGCTGATTATGATGCCAGAATTTTCTCATTTAGAGAAAAAGACTGGACTGTTAGCTTGACTTTAATGAACGGCAGGGAACACATTAAAATTGATATTGGTAATTATCAAAGAGGTAAATTAAAAGGTAGAAAACCTACATCGGCACAGTTATGTAAGCATCGTGATGGCAACTACTACATCCAGATCCAAATCAAAAATGAAGCACCAGAACCAATTAAATCGAGTAATGTAATTGGTGTTGATTTTGGACGCAGAGACATTGCTGTAACTAGCAATGGTGATAAGTGGGATGGAAAGCAAATCAACGATGTTAGAGACAAGTTTTCTAGAGTAAGAAGTTCTCTCCAGCATATTGCCACGAAAGGCACAAGGTCTACTCGCCGCAGGGCAAGACAGATTTTGCAACGGTTGTCGGGCAAGGAGAGAAGGTTTCAGCAATGGCTAAACCACAACATTAGCAAGTCCATTATTCAGGACGCATTAAAAAATAATGCAGAAGTGGCAATTGAAGACTTAACAGGTATTCGTGAAAGAACTCTTCAATTGCCAAGAAGTAAAACAGAACGTAGACGTTCAAATTCCTGGTCTTTCTATCAGTTAAGGTCTTTCTTAGAATACAAAGGTGTTCAGTTCGGAGTAGAGGTAGTTGCTGTCCCTCCAGCTTGGACAAGCCAAACTTGCCATCAATGTCTGCACATTGGATTGCGTTCTGACAAGCGTTTCAAATGTACTAATGAAGCTTGTTCTTGGAATGGTGACGCTGATTTAAACGGAGCAAAAAATATTGCTGCTATTGGGGTGAATTTTGTAAACTCGCCCAGAGGCTCGAACTGTTTGTGCTGTGAACTCAGTACGGATAGTTCAGGGCTACTAAAAGCCTACACTGACGCTTCGCGTACAGTGTAGGTAGTTTACTCTTTACACTTCGGAGGCTGTTTTAGACGAAGTAGCTAAGGGAGATACAGCGATCGCCACTCAACGATTGGAAATTTTGCAAGACTTTCCTTTATTGGCATTGAATCAAGCCGTACAAAGTTTAGCTATTCAATTCCTAACCCAGAGTAATCTGCCTCCGAAAGCAAAGGTAGACGCAATTCACATTGCCGCAGCAACCGTCCACGGCATGGATTATCTGTTAACGTGGAATTGTAAACATATTGCTAATGCTCAAATTCAGGGTAAGTTAGCCGAGATTAGCCTTGATTTTGGCTATGTATTGCCTATTCTTTGCACACCCAACGAACTAATGGGATATTAGGTCATGTGGACAGATGAGATTGTCGAAGAGATCCACCAAATCCGTGAAGAGTATGCGAAGTCTTTCAACTATGATTTAGATGCAATATTTGCAGACCTACGTAAGAAGGAAGCAGAAAGCGGCAGAGAAGTCGTGAATTTATCGCGGAAGCCCGGTATAACAACACGTTGGAGTGGACGAGTTAAGGATATTTGTGGTGATACAACGGATACTAGCCACCGCTTAACTTAGCCGTTAAAAGCCGATGAAAAAGGCGTAGGCGTAGCCCGCCGCAGGCATCGCTTGGAAGAAAACGGTAGTGAAAGTGATGCAAGCAAAACTCCAAGAGCAACTTTCCCCCCATGATGCCGAAGTTATTTTAGGATGCTTACCTGAACAAATTCGTGCCGCTCTAATTGCTCGCGCTACTGAAATTGAATATCCAATCGAAGCAGTTATTGAGATGGCGTTCACGTAGTGTCTCTGAAAGAGAATCGCAAGTTTTCTCGACACAGAGGCGTTGGGTTTTGCAGATTGCAAGCCAGGGCGTGGACAATAAAAGCGTAAACTGGCGATCGCAGGCGGCGGGACTGATGAAAGATATTAGTGTGGATACACAAGAACATTATAAACCGACGAGACGATAAACGCGTAGGCGTAGCCCACAGCAGGCATCGCTTGGAAGAAAAACGGAATTCGTTATGCTTCGCGTCAAGTTATGCCAGCGATGATTAAAGCCTCTTTGACAACCTTCTCCACTCCCTACTCATAATATGCGAACATAATTAAGTTGTAGCTGACTACCTGCACAGAGATTTAAAATGGATACCATTGCAATCCCTGTTCTAAATCGCCCAGTAGATGCCACGGTAGAGATTCCTGTTTTTAAAAGTATTACCAATCGGGCGTTACTCGTTGCGGTCTTAGCGCCAAGTGACTCGATTTTAGAAAATGCCTTATTTAGTGAAGACTGGCATTTCCTGTCACTGGCTTAAAGGTTCCAAGCATTGTAATAAAAGACCGTGCGTGGTTGTACAGCTAAAACTTTTCCCGATTACTTTACTTGATTTTTCCAAATGTTAGAACAATAAAAGGTGAATTGCTATGTCAAATATTCGAGAAGGGATGCCGGTGCTTGTCCGTCATGAAGGAGATTGGGTAGGAACTTATACAGTAGTTGATACAGCCGGAAAAATCCTTGACAGTTATGAGTCTCACTTAACTTGTCAATTTCCAGAAAATGGCCCTCATCCCTACTACCAAATCAATCGCTATAAATGGTCTGGTGGGAAACAAGAAGAGTATGAATTTCCAGGAAGCTATAAAGATAATAAGCTGTGGTTTGACACCGATCGCATAGATGGAAAAGCTTGGGAAGCCGATGATTCAATTGTGATTTTGCAGTTTAGTTATAAAACAAACCCAGAAATGAGTTTATACGAAATGATCTATATTAGCCCTGACAATAACAATCGTGCCCGTACTTGGCATTGGTTTAAGAACAACAAAATTTTTCAACGCACCTTAATTCAAGAAGAACGGGTAAGATAGTAATTTCTTCGCTCAGAGATAATCACTCATTATTCTCCAGTCCGCGCAGGCGGACTTTGTATATGTAGCCAGGACTTCCTGTCGTTAAGGTTTCATCTCAAATTGCAACTTAGTAAGGTATACGCATGGCAAAAGGTGACAAAATAAACTTTTCTACTCCTAGTGGTTTCCCAGAATTTCTGCCTAGTGAAAAGCGTCTAGAATTATATTTGCTAGATATCATCCGTAGAGTTTTTGAAAGCTATGGATTTACGCCCATAGAAACACCTGCTGTAGAACGTTTAGAAGTGCTGCAAGCTAAAGGAAATCAAGGCGACAATATCATTTATGGTATTGACCCCATCCTGCCACCAAATCGACAAGCCGAAAGAGATAAATCGGGTGAAACTGGTTCAGAAGCAAGAGCTTTAAAGTTTGATCAAACAGTTCCATTAGCAGCATATATTGCCCGTCACCTAAATGAGTTGACCTTTCCCTTTGCCCGCTACCAAATGGATGTAGTTTTTCGTGGTGAACGAGCAAAAGATGGGCGTTTTCGTCAGTTCCGCCAGTGTGATATTGATGTAGTTGCTCGTCGTGAACTCAGCTTGCTCTATGATGCTCAGATGCCTGCAATTATTACTGAGATATTTGAAGCGATAAATATTGGTGATTTTTTGATTCGCATCAATAACCGTAAAGTTCTCACAGGTTTTTTTAAGTCAGTAGGAATTACTGAAGATAAAATTAAATCGTGTATTAGTATTGTTGATAATTTAGAAAAAATTGGTGAAAGTAAAGTAAAACAAGAATTAGAAAAAGAGGGTGTTTCAGGAGAACAAACTCAAAAAATTATTGATTTTATTAAAATAGATGGTTCTGTTGATGAAGTATTAGATAAACTTAAGTATCTCGCCCAAAATTTATCAGAAACCGAGCAATTAAACCTGGGGATTACCGAATTACAAACGGTAATTGCAGGCGTGCGTAATCTCGGAGTTGCCGAAAATCGTTTCTGTATTGATTTATCCATTGCCCGTGGTCTTGATTACTATACTGGTACAGTTTATGAAACAACCTTATTAGGGCATGAAGCTTTAGGTAGTATCTGTTCTGGCGGAAGATATGAAGAATTAGTCGGAGTATTTTTGGGTGAAAAAATGCCTGGTGTAGGTATTTCTATAGGATTAACTCGCTTAATTAGTCGCTTGTTAAAAGCAGGTATTCTTAATACTTTAGCTGCTACACCAGCCCAGGTGATGGTAGTAAATATGCAAGAAGATTTAATGCCAACTTATTTAAAAGTTTCGCAACATCTGCGTCAGGCTGGAATTAATGTGCTCACTAACTTTGATAAGCGTCCCTTGGGTAAACAATTTCAGCTAGCTGACAAACAAGGAATTCAATTTTGTGTAATTATTGGATCTGAAGAAGCAGCAGCGCAAAAGTCATCACTGAAAGATTTGAAAACAGGTGAGCAAGTAGAAGTGCTACTAGTAAATTTGGCTGAAGAAGTTAAAAGAAGACTTGGCTAATTACTTTTAACACCTCTTTTTCTCTCTGCTCTCTCCGCGTCTGGAGCGGTTCAAAAGTTTTTTATTTAACTACAGAGTCACAGAGAACACAGAGTCACGAAGTTAAAGAGGAGTTTCTTAAGTTTTATATAGGTAACTTCGATTGGGTTGCACCTTAATCAAGCAAACATAAAATATATGACAATTCTCAACGCTCGTAATTTATCCTTAGAAGAAGTTCAGCGTCTGTTTGGCTTTCAAGAACAATACAGTGACTCATTTTCTAACTACTTATCTCTAGAACCTCTTACGGAAGCAGAACAGCAAGAAATGCTGCAAATTAGAAATGACTTTCGACGCTACCTTACAGCAGGTAAAGTTTCCGAAGGTCAGGTAAAGTTCCTTGCAGTTGCTCCTTTACTAAGATTAGCTGGTTTTTATCGCTATCCTATCGAAATTGTTTTGGAGGAGAATATTGCTGATATTGAAGTTGAAGATGAAGATATCAGAATTAAAGGAAGATTTGATATTTTAGCTATTAGTAAAGCTAAACATACAAAACCTCAAACATATTTTTGGCTACTGTTAATTGAATCTAAAAATAGTCAAATTGATATTTCAACAGGTTTACCTCAGCTACTCACGTATGCTTATAAAAATTTAGATAATCAAAAATCAATTTGGGGATTAACGGCTAATGGTAGAAGTTATCAATTTGTCTATCTTGAACCAGGAAATCCGCCTATTTATTATCTGTTACCAGAATTAAATTTAATGGAAAGAGAGCGTTCAACTCAGTTGCTACAAGTTCTAAAAGCAATTTGTCAGCTTTAAAAGTAATTTAACTTTAGCCACCTTGCAAAAATGCCGCTCATCGATGGCAATACCCGCCGCCTTCATCCATCCCTTCATCACCACCGTTTCCCAAAGGAATAATTATATTGCTCATCTCTTCTTTTGAGCGATCGCCAGCCGCAAACAGAGGCTAAAAATCCTTAGAACTTAAGTTTTTACTTGGGTTGCCACAATGCAGTGATATCAAGCTTTTCAGCAGTAGATACGGCATTTATAACCAACTTAGTACGGTTTACCACCCTTTGATCTTTGTAAAGCTAACGTAATATTTATTTATATAAAGCAATATTTGCTTATATAAGCAAACCCAAATAAGCGATGAATGAACCTATTAAATTATCTTTAGAACAAGAATTTAGCCTTAGAACCTTTTCTGATCAAGTGCAGCAGATGTCCCGTGAACAAGCTCAAGAGTTTTTGCTGATGCTCTATAAGCAGATGATAATTAGGGAAACGACTTACCAAGAATTGCTCAAACATCAGTGGGAACTGGATTCAGATCCAATCTTTGGCTAAAACAAACCTTGCGAAGCCACTTGAAGCGACGGAGAAGAGAACGAAGTTATACCTAGCTTTTTTCTGTGGGCTATCCGGTAACGTTGCAAAGTCACTTGAAGCGACGGAGAAGAGAAGCAACACACAATTGTTTTTTTCGAGGGCAAGTTAATAAAGATTATTATCTCTCTCGACAAGCTCAGGGTCAGGTGAACTTTGTAGCGACGATACAACTCGGTCTTGCAAAGTTTTTAGTCTTTCAATTCAATTTTCTTATCCCGCTTTTCTGTTGAATTTATATAATAAATTTGTATTGCTCTGATTAACTTTAAAAAAAGGTAGCAGAGAGGTAATTTTTACCTATCTGCTACAAAAATGCGGAGGTATAAACTTGATTACTTAATTGGCATGAACCAATTCTTGAGGCGCTGCGGCATCATATTCTACAGCTTTCACAAATTCCTTGAGAACATCTTTAAGCCTTTGATCAATTTCCTCATCTAACACGACGCTGTTATCAGCTTGTCGTTGAATTTGTTTGTCTACTGCATAAATAGTAGCTAGGATATGCCGCGCTCCTAATTCAGATAAAACAGGTTTAAGAGCATATTCAATTGCCAATAAGTGAGCGATCGTCCCACCAAGGGCAATTGGTAATACAGGTTTACCTGTCAATGATTTTTGTGGGAGCAAATCTAGAAATGTTTTCAGCACTCCTGTGTAAGCAGCTTTGTAAATTGGGGTGGCAATAATTACACCATCTGCCTTTGCTAATAAAGCTTTTGGTTGTTCTAAAGCAGGACTATCGTAACGTCCAAAAACTAAATCTTCAGCAGGTAAATCCCGAACTGAAATAATGTCTACATGCAAGCCTTCTTGTTGTAAAAGCTTGGCAGTGTATTCGACAACACCATAAGTTCTAGATGGATGGGTTGGACTACCAGCGATCGCTAAAATATTTGTCATTCAATTAAACTCCCAATTTCTAAAATCGGTTCAGTATGTTTTGTGGTTTTGCTATTCATAGCTGATGCTGTATTGACCTGATCACTCAGGCGTTTGTAGGGACGGCGCAAACTCATACTCTCTACTTCCCAGATGTAGCCATGAATAACTACATCCTGGGGAATTAAAGCAGAATTACGCAGTAATTCTACCTGCTGTGTGCAGATTTCATCCACATCGGTAAACGTTTTGATCCATTTGGAAAAAACGCCTTTTGGTAGCTTCAACTCTGGCAAAGCAGGATCGACACTAACTTGATCCACGTCAATACCTTGATTTCGCAATACCTCACTAAGAAAGTTTCCTGATGCTGTCATCATGCCACATTCGGTATGATTAATGACAATGATTTCTTTTGTGCCAAAAAACTGTGTAGTTAACATCGCTGATCGGATAGCATCATCCGTAACTAATCCCCCAGCATTACGGAAAATATGAGCATCTCCTTCAGCAATTCCCAATACTTTTTCTATCGGTAATCGCTCATCCATGCACGCCAGCACCCACAAGCGTTTATTGTTAGGTATTCCCAACTGGCGACGTAATGCCCACGCTTCTTTTTCTGAGATTTTTTGGTCAATTTGTTGGTGCAACATGGCTGGTAATTTTCTAGTTCTTAATTACTAGGATATGGACGTTGCTCTTTCCTGATGCTGCTCCTTAGGGAAATCTTCATTTGCCACAATCTCGCCAAATGGACTCAAGACATGTTGCTTTTCCACTGCTGGCAGATTCTCTAATGGCAAATGGGGAAATAAAAGTTCTGCAACTCGATAAGCTTCTTCTAGGTGAGGATAGCCAGAGAGAATAAAAGACTCAATGCCCAAAGAAGCATATTCCAATATCCTGGCAGCTACGGTTTGGGGATCGCCTACTAAGGCTGTTCCCGCACCACCACGTACTAAACCAACTCCCGCCCACAGATTCGGGCTAATCTCTAATGCCTCACGATTACCGTGGTGTAGTTGAGTCATCCGCCGTTGCCCAACTGAGTCCATCCGGGCATAAGTTTTTTGGGCTTTAGTGATCGCCTCATCATCTACATACTTAATCAATTGATTCGCCGCATCCCAGGCTTCACTTTCAGTTTCGCGCACAATCACATGTAAGCGAATCCCAAACCGCAAAGTTCGGCCTTCTGACAAAGCAAGTCTGCGAACTGATGCAATCTTCTCGGCTACTTGCGCCGGTGGTTCACCCCAAGTTAGATAGACATCTACGTGCTTGGCAGCAATTTTTTGAGCAACGGCAGAAGAACCACCAAACCACAAGGGAGGATATGGCTTCTGGACGGGTGGAAACAGCAGCTTACCATCTTGGATATTAAGATAGTCGCCTTGGAGATTAGCTTGTTCACCACTAGCGATCGCTCGCCATACAGTCAAAAATTCATCTGTTAATTCATAGCGCTGATCGTGATCCAAATGCAAGCCGTCTCCCGCTAATTCTACGGGATCGCCACCAGTCACGACATTAATCAGCAAGCGTCCTCCAGAGAGTCTATCAAAAGTCGCCGCCATCCGCGCTGCTACTCCAGGTGATACCAAGCCGGGACGAATCGCTACCAAAAAACGCATCTGTCGCGTCAGTGATACCAGTGTTGACGCTACAATCCAAGCATCTTCGCAAGACCGACCTGTAGGGAGCAATGCTCCTGTATAACCAAGGTCATCCACCGCTTGGGCAATTTGCCGCAGATAAGCAAAGCTTATTGCCCGCCCACCTGTAGCAGTTGCAAGGTAACGTCCGTCTCCGTGGGTTGGGATAAACCATAGTAGCTGCATGAGTCCTGTCCTTTTAAACTACTGTAATTTGATAGGATCACCGTGCTTTACTGATAGTTTTCAGAGTATCACATATTCTAATTAACCAAGCAAGAAGTTTTTTTTGAAAACCTTTTAAGCTACGGTGTACACACAAATCCTAGTGAAAAGGAAGGGGGCAAACAGCGACAGATGGACAGAGAAAACCCAGATACACTAAGCGGTTTCCAATCCAAAATCTAAAATTCAAAATCCAAAATGGTATCAGTAAACTCAGGAGCAGGTATCTCGTTTAACGAACTTTGGGGGTTTAAGTCCCCAGCAAGATAGGCAGCACGTTTTGTGTCGGGGTCTAAATCCCCGTCACAAAACGTAATTGCGAATTGCGAATTGCGAATTGGTTTAACAACCCTCGCTTGTTGATGGCGGGTTTGACGGTGAGCCATTCATGCAATGGGTGATGGACTTTTGCCGTTGGATTGTCAAGGTGGTGTAGAGTATCAATGACTCATTTGCAATAATTGATGTGCGTGAGTGCCTTCATTATTCATAACTTTTTCTAGTACTGCTTCTCTGATATTTACAAATACTTCACTAGCTCTGTCTCGTGGACGCGACAATCTTACAGGTAAATCTAACGCAACCCGTCCTTCTTCAATTACTATCACTCTGTCTGCCAGTGCTACAGCTTCTTCTACATCATGGGTAACTAAAAACGCCGTAAACCCTCTCTGTTGCCACAAATCCTCGATTAAATGTTGCATTTCTAAGCGAGTTAACGCATCCAATGCTCCTAAAGGTTCATCAAGTAGTAATAGTTGTGGTTGACTCACCAAGGCTCTGGCCAATGCTACTCGTTGGCGTTGCCCTCCAGATAACACGTAAGGCCATTCATCAGCTCTATCTTTAAGTCCTACTTGTTCCAATACCCGCGCAGCTTTTGCACGCCAATTTTCTTCCAAACCCAGACCCACATTATCTATCACACGTTTCCAAGGTAGTAATCGAGGGTCTTGAAACATTACTCTTACAGATTGACTAAGTTTATGTAGTGGTTGCCCATCTAATAATATGCCGCCTGAAGTGGGTTTATCTAACCCAGACACTAGGCGCAGTAAGGTACTTTTACCGCAACCACTACGCCCAACAATAGCAATAAATTCTCCTGGTGCTACTTCTAGATTTAATGATTTTAAGACAGTTTTATTTCCAAAAACTTTGCTTAAATCCAAAATATTGAGTTGTGAACCTTGTACAGTCGAAACCATGTGTATTTCTCTTTTGTTGAGTGATTTAGGTATTGGGAATTTGGATGGATGGATTTTTTAAAATCAATATAATCACATTCAAAAACTAAACCGATGTTTAATCTTCGATTTCATATTTTATCCAGCAGATGTGTAATTAGGATTCCATGATAAAAATTTGTTTTCTAGAGCTTTGGCAATAGAATTTGCAAGTTTACCTAACAGTGCATAGATGACAATACTTAACACTACAACATCTGTTTGCATAAACTCACGGGCGTTCATTGCCATATAACCAATGCCGGAATCTGCTGCAATTTGTTCAGCTACAATTAACGATAGCCACATAATCCCCAAAGAAAAGCGGACGCCAATCAAAATTGAAGATAAAGCTCCTGGAAAAACAATTTGCCACAAAAGCTGGGATGTTTTTAAGCCATAAACTCTGCCCATTTCAATTAGAGCGGGATCTACACTACGAATTCCATGATAGGTATTAAGATAAATTGGAAAGAATACACCTATAGAAACTAGAAATAATCTAGCTTGATCGCCAATCCCAAACCATAAAATTACTAGGGGAATTAATGCCAAGTTGGGAATAGTACGCAGCATTTGTAAAGAACTATCTAACAATTGTTCTGCAATGCGAGAAAACCCAGTGAGTAATCCCAAAATAAAGCCAATTCCGCCACCAACGATAAAACCAGATATAGCGCGTGCAGCACTGATTCCCATGTGTTGGAAAAGCTCTCCAGTTGAGGCTAACTTAAATGCTGTAAAAACTACACTACTTGGTGCTGGAAGAATTCTGCTGGAAAGTAAACCAGTTCTAGAAGCAACTTCCCAAAGTATTAGCACTATAAAAGGTACTATCCAAGGGATGATTGGATCAGCAATTTTCTTGTTGAATAATACTTCTAGGGATTTTTTGCTGCTTTTATTTTTCAAAGTAACAGTCATAAGCTACCAATTAGTTGTTTTATGAAGTTCTCTCTCACTGCCTTCACCCGTCATCTTGGGGTTGGTCGAGTACTAGCACCCCAAAAAATTTTTACATCCAGATTAGACATGAGGCAAGAGAAGAGAGGTGAAAAGTGGGATGCTCTCTTAAGAAGAAAGAATTTGAATTAGCCTAAATTTGTGGTTGTTAGCAAAGTACCAAAAACTTATCGGTATTTAGCAGTTTTGCTATTAACTTTGGATAATTGCATAAAACAATTAAAAAAACAAGCCTATTGAGATATATTTTTAAAGTAAAAAAATTAGCAAACTAGTGTTAAGCACTACTTGCATTTTTCTCGTAAGTGTGAAAAAATCTGTTAAATAGATAAACTACGGTAAATCAGTCGATTTGTAGTATTTTAGAATGATAAACTACAACATTTCTTTAATTTAGGGGCTGACTACTTAGCCGGAGCTACAAAAAAATATTGATCGCTTAATACAGGTGATAATCGAATGGCACTAAGAAAAGCTCTAAGCTATACGGAATAAGGGCTACAGCTTTGAAAGCTATTGAACAGTGGAGGAGGGGTCAGGCGGTCGTCCAAGATGGCAGTATCATGGAAGCGATGCCTACGGCGGTAAACTACGCCACGAAAGACACGCTGAGTTTGCGATCGCCTACGCCATCGCTTTGCTTTGCACCAGAAAGTGGAATCAGATGTACAAGTTGTCTAAAAATTTCTGGTAGGTAGGAAAAGCGAAGCTCGTTCATGAAATACTTTCCTTGAGACGAGCAAGCAAACATCATAAATACTACTGTGACACTACGAGTACAAATCCTCAAGGATAAATTTAGCCAAAGTTTGGGACTACCGTTTAAAGAACTATTGCCAGAGTCTGTAATAAGACTTGCAATCTCGGAGCTAAAAATTAAATACAAAAAGCGGTTATTTGACCCATTAATAACTTTATGGGCATTTTTATCACAAGTGCTGGATACTGATAAAACTTGTAATAATGCTGTGAGTAAAATAATTGCACCTAAAAGCTGGTGAAGAAGTAGAAGTCCCTTCTCTTCGAGACGCTCCGCGAACAACAGATACGAGTGCTTACTGCCAAGCTCTTGTCTTGGCTTCCAGAAAAGTTATTAGAAAAACTTTTCAATTTCTCGGCACAAAGCTTAGAACAGAAAGTAGCAACAGAATATTTATGGTGTGGTCGAAATGTCAAAGTAATAGATGGGTCAACTGTCTCGATGCCTGACACTGTAGAGAATCAAAAAGAATACCCTCAGCCCAGTAGCCAAAAGCCCGGATGTGGCTTTCCAATGTGTAATATTCTTTAAGCCCAACGTCTAAACCAACTGTATTACCAGTTGGTTCTATGTTTTCAGAACGGTCTACATCAATGCAAAATTGAACATATACGCCATCAGCACGTTTTACCAATCTCACCCACTAATTGCGCTGACTTTCCATAAGCTTTGAATTCAAAAACTAGCATCTTTTTTCCTCCTTTCTTATACTACCACGCTTGGTATAAGATATTAGGAAGATTGAAAACTTTATACAATGTTGACGGCTGAATAAATTCAGCCATTCGCTTATATCCCCCCTTTAGAAAAGGGGGGCTTTACGCATCACACTCGTAAGTAGGTGGGCGCTAAAAATGCGCCTACCTCCTGCCTTTTTCAATTAGTTTTGGGTGAAAAAGCTGCATATTGCTCAGGTCTAAGCATCGCTTCTTTGACGTTAAGTTCTTTGGGAATCAATTTCAGTTCATAGAATTTATCAGCAACTTGCTGCTGAAGAGTAATTAATTCTTGAGTAATTGGTGTGATGCCAAACTTTCTTCTTTTAGTAGTTTTTTGCATTGTTTCCAAATCAATGCCCAAAATGGGAGAGAGATTTGCAGCTACTTCATCTCGATGTTGATCAGCCCATTGTTCAAAATTTTGAATTTCTTCTAGTAATGTCTTAATAATTTCTGGCTGCTGGCTAGCAAATTTTTGGCTAGCAAGATAAAAGCCTCCCTGTTTATTAATTCCTGTACCATCAATTAATACACGCGCATCAGCAGATTTCTCGGCTGCTGCGTAAAATGGGTCCCAAATTGACCAAGCATCAATACTACCTTTGACAAAAGCGGCACGAGCATCGGCTGGCGGTAAATATATGGGTTGAATATCACTATATTTCAAACCATATTTTTCTAAAATTTGTACCAGCATATAATGGGCGCTAGAACCTTTTTGAAAAGCAATCTTTTTCCCCTTAAGATCGTTGACTGTTTTGATAGCTGATTTTTTGGAAACAAGAATTGCTGAACTAGCAGGACTTGGCGCAATTCCTGCAATATATGTGATTGCAGCACCTGCTGCCTGAGCAAAAATTGGTGGCGATTCTCCAGTATGCCCAAAGTCAATACTGCCAACATTCATAGCTTCTAAAAGCTGTGGGCCAGCCGGAAATTCAATCCATTCAACAGATGCACCTTCAGTTTGTAATCGCTTTTCTAAAAGCCCTTTAGTTTTTAGGAGAATTGCTGATTTCTGATAGCCAAATCTGACTACTGATGCTTTATTTTGAGTGGAATTATTGGCAGATTCAGTTGTAGTATTACTTGGATTATTTGCTGTACACGCAGCAAATAGTAAACTGAGGCATAAGCCAGTAATAAAAGATCCAGTAATTTGTATAGGAGTACTTGATAATAACCGTGTTTGACTAGCAAATCTGGAAATAACCCATTGTTTGCAATAGATTATTATGCGGTTAAATAAAAATTCAAACATTAATTTTGACCTATTTTTCGGAAAAATGCTAAGTTTATTGATTGTCAGTATCGTTAGAGCAAGTAATTTATGATGAGTTTGCTAAATTTATATTTTTACCTAATTTACACTAAATCAGTCAGCTTACAGTATTTAATTTTTTATAAGATACTAGCATTTCATAAAAATTTTAGCTGAAACAGCAATTCATCTCACGTCTCACTGTCGATAGGAGCGTGAGATGAATTGCACGTGAGTTGATGACCTCTGGAACGGGGGATAAAGCGATAAAATCCGGGTTGGGGGTTTCCCCCATGAACAACTTCATCAAGAAGCCTGTCGTCCAGATGTAAGTCGGAGTAATAGAGGACGCAAGAAATCTACTACTACGCTTTCTGTTGGGCAGGAAGCCTACACTGTACGCGTTGGCGAAAGCCTCTCGTAGAGAAGCGTCTGTGTAGGTAGTTCACTAAATAGGTATTTACGGCTAAAACTTAAACCTCAAAATATAGTTACTTGGCTCAAAAAAATCTGATAATATGTATTTTTAAATACCAAATTCCAGTAAATTCGGAAAATTGCCGCAAATTTAGTTTTTGATGCTCGATTATTTGAAATAAAGCTTTTTGCATCTCGATAAGTTTTTACTATTTCTTACAACTTTATTCAATCGGGTTTAACTTTTATTAACATAGCTCTTGATTTTTAACAAAAAGTGTGTAAAGCTTCTTTATATAAAGTACGGTAAAAACACCGATAATAAGTAGTATTTATGAGAGTGCGATCGCTGTTTGCATAGCGTTCCGCAAGAAAGGTAGGTGTGTAAGCCCCTTCCCCCAACTTTGGCGCTTTGTTCGCATACAGTCATCATTACTACAGAAAGCTACTATTTTGACCCCGTGGAAGATGCGATCGCCTACGGTCGAGATGTGATTCCGTTGGTAAAAAAAGAAGTACAGCGAAAAGAACAACAAACAGTCACTGTTGCCTAGATTGAAAGAAGAGAAATCTAAAATCATTCGGCTAAACGCTCACGTAGGCGAGGCAGTTTTCATCCATGCCTCTTAATCTACTACCTCAGTAACCCATTTTTGACTGTAGCGTTTCCTATCCTGTGAACGGTTACCCGTCAACAAGCCAAGTGTATTAGCCAAATGACATAACATATCCTACTTCATATACATTGAATTTTTCTTGCCAACTTACTTATTACAGCTTATGCCTAACAACGGTGAGCAGATATTTAATGGACAAGTTGAAAGAGAGTTATTAGATGGAGTACCTTGGTTATTAGGGCAACAGCCTCAACTACCAGACCATCTTCAGCTATTACTCAATGAACAACAGCAAACACGAGATATCTGGGAGTTACCAAAAGAAAATAGCCCCAGTTCCGAACCAACAAAAATGCACTTCCATTCTAGAGCGATAAGTTTTTTGACCGCAGCAATAAGTTATAAGTCAATTCTTCATGTCTTTAAGCTTTATTAGAAGTTTTAAACTTTGACGCGTGAAGCTTTGGTGAGCAATTTACCTACGACATTATCCAGCTTGATAACCTTAGTTGAATTCTTTCGTGGGGTGTCAAAGTTACAATTAATGGTGCTGTAGTCCAGTGTAGCAGTGCCAGGGCTAGAGTTGTAAATGCCGCCACCACGTCCAGACTCGTAACTACCAAAACTAAGTTCGATCCCAAAAGCTTTATTGTGTTTGATAGTGCTATTTCCCACTGTTAGGGTGGCAGTATTATAGATGCCACCGCCAAAGTGTGCTTGATTGCCGCTAATGGTACTATAGTCCACGGCAACGATTCCTAACGGCTCGTTATAGATACCGCCACCGTAATCTCTAGCATAGTTATTACTAATAATACTATTACTTACCGATAGAACACCTTGATTATAGATCCCACCTCCAGTGGTAGCCTTATTGTGTTTGATAGTACTATTCTCCACCGTTATACTGCCATATACTAGTACATCTGGGCTACGGTAACCGGGGATGATAAAGCCTGGGTTATAGATGGCACCGCCGTATTTCGCATAGTTATTACCGATGGTGCTATTACTAACGGTTATAGTGCCTTCGTTGTAGATACCGCCGCCTAAGTAGCCGTGGTTCTCACTGATGAGACTATTATTCACAGTTATAGTGCCTTCGTTGTAGATACCACCACCAGAGCCTTTTGTACCTGCCGAATTGTCACTAATGATGCTGTTATTCACCGTTATAGTGCCATCACCCTGATTAAGACTGATATCGTCATAGATCCCACCACCGTATTCCGCAGTGTTGCTACTAATGAGACTATTCTCTACTGAGAGACTAACACTGCTGTAGATGCCGCCCCCCTTGCCGGCGTTATTGTTACTGATGAGACTGTTACTTACGGTTATAGCGCCTTCGTAGTTACCATAGATACCACCGCCGTATTCCGCAGTGTTGCCAATGATGCTACTCCTATCCACTGATAGGATGCCAGAACTGAAGATGCCGCCGCCGCCGTAGTAGTTAGACCTGAAACTAACACTGTTGTCACTAATGAGGCTCTTACTCACCGTTATAGTGCCAAACTCGTAACCAAAGATGCCGCCGCCTCCGTATTCCGCAGTGTTGGCACGAATGGTGCTATTACTCACGGTAACGATGCCTATATTGCGGTTGCCATTCTCCTTAAAAACATAGTTGTAGATGCCGCCGCCTTCTCTATATGCAGTGTTGTCACTAATAGTGCTTTTATCGACTGATAGAATGCCAGAGCTGAAGATGCCGCCGCCGTTGTTTGTCGCCGAATTGCCAGTGATGGTGCTGTTACTCACCGATAGGGTGCCTTGATTAAAGATAGCACCGCCGTATTCCGCAGTATTGCCAGTGATGGTAGTGTTGCTCACCGATAAAGTGCCTTGATTGGAGATGGCACCGCCTCCTCCGGCGTTTTTGTAGCTATTGGTAATGGTTAGCCCGTTGATTGCAACAGTTACACCATTGCCAATGTCAAAAACACGGTCAGCACTATTATCACTAATAGTTAGTATGCCTGGATTTGTGCCTTGAATGCTAAGGTCATCTGTGATACTCAGACTGCTACCAGTCAAACTGATGGTATGAGCGAGTCCATCATTAAACAGTCCACCAAAATTAATGATGTCTTTTCCTGCCAAGGCATTGGCATTTAAAATTGCCTGCCGCAGAGAACCTGTATCACTGTTCTTGGTGTTAGTTACGGTAAATATAGACATTGAGGTTAATCCAATCCTTTTTTGGTATAAAATATTACATTTATTGTCGTGCCTGACTTTCCCCGTATTTGGAAAAGCTCTCTCCTCCTATGAGCTACGGTGTACACACAAGTCTATAAATCCCACCTGAAAATTGCTTTCGTTGCCCTAGTGGTCTGTCCCATTAATTTTGCGGGGCTACTAGATCCCCGACTTCTTGAAGGAAGTGGGGGATCTTAACACCACTAACCTCTCAAAAATTTTGGGACAGACTAATAGTCGTAAAAATAGGGGGAGAAATGGAGTTTCAAGTTGCCCAAAATTTGGGTATTTATGGGACTAAAAGAGTTGAAACCTTGTGTACATGTAGCCTTCTGTGACCTAGAGATATTCTAAATTTTCCCTCTCTCATATAGAGAAAGGGTTTAGGTTCTTCGTCGGCTTTTCCAAATGAGGTGAAAAGTCAGGTAGTCGCCCGTGCCTGAGCCGCTAAAGTCATTGCCGTTGGCGTTACCACCCATTGGCAAGTCAGGTCTTTTGCTTTCAAGTGCCAGCACAAGAAAACATCTCAGTCAGTATATGGCTAAAACCTAGATTTTCCTTAAAGTTGTTTTAATTCAGAAGTGCGAAATTATGCCCTTCAGAAATTTTAAAACATCTTTTAAGAGTGTTAATAACGAAAAATAATCTATTATTCGACACTTGGAAATAGGCAACATGCTGATAACCTGATAACAATAGCGAAAAATTATTTATATGTCTATCATTGCAGAAATATCTTCGCATAATCTTTATGTTATCGATTTATAAATGTAGGTAGAGCGGCGTAAATAATTAAAGGTTTATAGTGATGATTTTAATTCTCAAATAAGGGCTAAATCCCTTGCTCTAAAACATTTTAAAATATTTTGTATTACTTAATACAGTTTGATTTATTCTCGCTTACTTACTGAGATATTATAAGCACTGAGCTTAATGTATTCTTTATATTTTGCTCTCGTCATTTGCGTAGTAACCTGACACTTGAGTTATTAGACAATGCCGCAATTGCAAGAGGTCTAATTAATATCCCTGTTTGCGTAATAACCTGACACTTGAGTTATTAGACAATGCCGCAATTGCTTAAGTACAATAAACTTCTTGCAGAAGTCGGGAAAGGGTAAAGGTTATTTTCCCCTTCCCCTTTAACATGAGTCCCTTTTCCGACGAGAGGGCAAAAAGCACTTTTGCAAGAGGTCTTTATTTTTGCAAGATGTTGGTCAAATAAGTCCATTATTTAATACGTCTTTGGAGGTGGGGTTTTTCCAGCCATAAAAGATTTATACTTTTTCAAAGTAAAAAAACTATAACGACAATTGATATTTAAAAAGAAATTACTTTACGATCGCGCAAAAATTTACCGTTTATATTGCGTGGAGCATCAGTAGCCAACCAAATTGCAGTGTCGGCTCCTTGTTCTGGCTCTCGCGGTGCTGATGAACCACCCATATCTGTTTTGACCCACCCCGGGCAAATGGAATTGACGACGATCCCAAGGGATTGCAAAGCTTGTGCAAGCATGATCGTTGCGCCATTCAATGCTAGCTTTGATAGGCAGTAACTTGGGACATCGTAAGACAAGCCTCCTAATGCTCCATATCCACTTGAAACATTAATAACTCTAGCATCAGGAGATTTTTCCAACAGGGGCAAAAATGCCTGCACCATCCGAATTGCGCCAAAGGTGTTGGCGTTCATTGTGGAATCAAGTAACTCACGGTCAATGGTAAGAATATTTACATCCTTGTCTGGATAGACGCCAGCATTATTGATCAAAACGTCTAAGCGATCAATCTTTTGGTGCAGGGTTTTTACTGCTTCATTGATAGAGCGATCGTCAGTGACATCCAATTCGAGAGGAATTACCTTTGGTTGAAGCTTTTGGGCCGCAAGTTTTGCGTTATCAAGCGATCGCGAAGTGATAATTATCGAATAGCCTTTTACTAGTAGACCTTGAGCGATCGCAAACCCAATCCCTCGATTCCCACCTGTGACTAATGCCCATTTGTCTTGCGTAGATTCCATCTTCTGTTCTACCTGGTGTTGAGAATGCTTGCTTTTGTTGAATCAGCAAATAGCAAGTCGTTGGTTTGTGTATCGTGATTAATTGAAATTTCCATACAGTACCTGCTTAATCCCTTCAAGAATCTATAACAGATGTAATGCGTTTGTAGCGTTTACGCTCTGCTGACCATTTGTTACATGCTTGTATAACTGTTTGTCTGTCTTGCTGTGATAAAAGCTCATCTGGTTGACTGCAAGCTAAAATTTGTGCAGCTTTTCGAGCTTGTTCATATCCCACACCATATTTGACTAGTTCTGTATGGAATATTTTTTCTTTTTCCTCGACTGATATCAAAAAATTCTGCTGCATAAGGTTTAAAAGGTTGTTGTTAAATTACATCTAACCTCTTCTACAATCTCTGTTGTTCTCTCATCGGAATGATTCAACAACCAGAGCAAAATAACTTTTAATTTTAAATATTACAAATATTAAAGTTTTTTAACTCTAGCTTAAGAAGTGCAACTAAGATACTTTCGGTTGATGCCACAGTGCCAGCTTCAACTCAAAGCAGTAGCAATCGCCACCGCTAATTTGTGGCTCATGGTCAGCTAGCCAATCATAAATTTGTGCAGCTCGTGCTAATGCCACCTGCTCACTGCGATAAAGACGAGGGCTAGGGCAAAAGGCTTGACCATTGATGTGTACAGCTGCAATCTGCCAATAGTCGCTGCCTTCTCCCTCTGGCATCACTTCTAAAAACCCGCTATTTTTTGGCTCGATTATTCCTATGTTCATCTCAGAATAAAAATTTACGTGGTTTCACGGCAAGAAGCGAAATTATTTGGCTTAATACCTTGTGTTACTTGGTTGAGCCAGCCCACAGGCATTGTTTTGTTAAGGAATCTTATTGCCAGGAGCGGCAACAGTAGGATTAATCGGTCGAGGATTAGCGAACTCTTTTAACAGCTAAATGCACTAAATGTTTGCTAATAAGTCCCAAAGTGAAGATGGCTTAATTTAATGAAACAAACATCACTCTGAGGTTGTGGATTGCATTACTCCAAAAGGATGTTTGAAAACTGGCATGGTCAAAATTCAGGATGAGTTCTGTATAACTGGCGTCTGAATAAATGGCTTTAATACCCCCTAAACATTGAAAATTTAGCGGTCTATTCCCTCGCAGTTTAAATCTTCGACCACAGGAGGAGGAGTAATTCAAGACTCAGCCAGTAGTGCTTCTTTAGTAGCTTTGATAGCAGCCAGAGAACAGTTAAAAGCAGATATTAATCAACTGGTTGTGTATACTTCTACGCAAGCACACTCTTCAATTGAGAAAGCTGCCAGAGTAGCGGGAATTAAGCCAGAAAATTTTCATTTAATTGAGGTTGATGCTGATTATAGAATGTGTCCAGAATTACTACAACAGCAAATTGTTAGAGATATTCAATCTGGGTTAATCCCTTTTTATATTGCTGCTACTGTGGGGACAACCTCATCTCATGCCATAGATCCATTAACAGAAATAGGTGCGATCGCTCAAGTACATAACATTTGGCTCCATGTTGATGGCGCAATGAGTGGTACAGCAGCTATATGTCCTGAGTATCAGTGGATTCATCAAGGATTAGAACTAGCAGACAGCTATTGCTTTAATCCTCATAAATGGATGCTAACTAATTTTGATTGTACCTGTTTTTATGTCAAAGATCGAGCTAAACTAATTCATGCACTATCTATCATGCCTGAATTTCTCAAAAATCAAGCTAGCACCTCTGGTAAAGTTATAAATAAAGCTATCTATTCCACCCAATAGAGGAGATGGGTATGAAGTTATTTTTGAAGATTACCAACTGAGTAAATCTAAGCAACCAAATCGTCTGAAGCAAGAGCATTTTATCCGATGGGATACGATCAACGCAGCTTACCGCCTTTGTGGATTGGGGTAGCGATCGCCTTATATGCCTTTATTGCCATAGGTGTTGCTGAAGGCGGATTAGGCGTTCTTCTGACTTGAAAATACTCCTTCGATGAGTATCTATATAGATCCGTCTCACATCACATTTTCATTCATGGTGATGAAATTTTTTCATTGGGACTGCCCTCTATAGTGTCTACATATAACTTGACTCCAGCCACCGTTACCCTGCTGTTTGTGAGTCAAATTAGCGGCTACATTCTAGCAGCATTCACCAGCAGTCTGGTGAGTAACCGTCTGGGGTTAGCGCGAAGGTTAATACCTCAACGATTACCAGATGCTCTCGTTCCTGCGGCTGTTAGTTTCGCCACCAGCATCGCTAGTTTTGGAGCAGCGCTCATACCAACTGGAGCAGGCTGGATTGCAAGTTGGGCAGGTTTAGAAATTATTCCAATGTTGATGATGCCATTGGCGATCGTCATGGTGGGGTTACATTGCTGGCTACTGCAACATTCGGCAAGAGGCAAGTAAGATATTCATGCAGGGAGTGGCATTTATAGTTTAGGCACAGGCCAAAAAAAAAGATACCAGCTGTCAAAACAATTTATAAATAATCTCTGAAAACACGCTCTAGTCTTATTAATCTAATTTGAACGAAAAATCGTCATTCTAGGTACTTGAAAATTTCGAGCGCCAATAAAAAACTGCAATGAACATGATGACCTCAGTCATTGTGCTACCCGTTCTCATTTTCGGGTTACGGAGAAAACATTGGCTTTAGCACTGTTAGCGAACTTTTATAAATATTGCGTGTCGTCTGCGAAAAACTTATGAGATAGAGCTGAAAACTCAACAGACATTACCCTGTCAAATTATCAGACAGAATTTTTTATAAACTTTTGTAAACAATTGCCTGCTTCTGCATAAAAGTTGTGTGCCCAATGTAAGTTATACAGATACTTGCTTGACGAGCATTAATTGAAGTTTACTTGATCTGGCATTGTGGTAACAATTGTAAGATTTTCGGTGTTATTTAATAACAAAACTCATGGGAATTATACCAATAATAAGCTTAGTAACCTTTATTACTAGCTTATCAATTTACTTCCTACTGACCTCAAGAGGTCGAATTTTGCTCAAATCTTTGATGACAAAAATAAACTGCCAATGGTGGAGACTTAGCTTTGGCAAGCTTAACCAACTAGGAACAAGATTTTCAAAGACTATAGCAATTGGTGTGATTGTTATGGTAGCAGTAATAGCTGGAAATAGTGTATCCGCGCAGGTTACGGGGTCGCCTCCAGTTTCGCTCAAGAGCGTATCGGTTCCAGAACCTGATAATCTTGGAGACTTTGTAAAAAACAAAGCAGCTGCAATCAAGTTAGGAAAGACTCTTTTTTGGGATATACAAGTTGGCAGCGACGGAGTGACTTCCTGTGCTACTTGTCACTTCCATGCTGGAGCCGACAATAGATCCATAAATCAGATTTCTCCGGGGCTTTTGCGGGTTAACGCTGATCGTACAGAGAATCCAGATATAATTTTTAATACAGGTGGTGCGCCAAACTACCAGCTAAGGAAAGAGGATTTTCCCTTTCACAAGCTGTCAAATCCAAATGATTCTACGACTGTGGTATCTGACAGTAACGATGTTAGCTCCTCTCAAGGAGTCGCAAATACAAAATTTGTTGGTGTTATACCTGGTAGCTCAAGAGACCTAGAAACAAGTGAGCCAGATCCAGTGTTTAAAGTGGCAGGTATCAATGTGCGCCGCGTCCAGCCGCGTAATACGCCAACTGTAATTAATGCAGCATTCAACTTCCGCAACTTCTGGGATGGAAGGGCACAAGATATCTTTAATGGGGTGAATCCCTTCGGTTTAAGAGACCCTAACGCCTCTGTAGTGAAAGCAGAAAACCCAAATCAGCTTAAATTTGTCAAAGTCAGCCTGAATAATGCGTCTTTGGCTTCCCAGGCAGTCGGCCCGCCACTCAGTTCCTTCGAGTCGTCTGCTGATGGTCGCACTTTTCAAGAAATTGGTGGTAAGTTTGGTCCAATTGACCTCAGCAAATTTATATTTG
Organism: Nostoc commune NIES-4072; assembly: GCF_003113895.1. Classification (NCBI taxonomy): domain Bacteria; kingdom Bacillati; phylum Cyanobacteriota; class Cyanophyceae; order Nostocales; family Nostocaceae; genus Nostoc; species Nostoc commune. Next base: position 614,087 of record NZ_BDUD01000001.1, read on the forward strand.
TCAACAACTCGCTGGGTCCACTGGAAAATATTCTGTCAATCGGGGGTACAAAGCTCCCCAGAGTCCTGGGGCAAAAGTTGTCTGGACTCACACCACTAGGCAAACAGATTGTGCATCCACAAGATAGCGTTTTAGGTGCAGACAGTAACTCGCCTCAACCCGGACTTAAGGATAAAACCTACGAGCAGCTGATTCAAGATGCCTTTAAGCCAGAGTGGTGGAACTCTAATCAACTCATCCAAGTTGATGCTGAAGGTAAACGAACTTTTGTTAACCAACCAGATAACTCTTCCCAAACCAATGAGTACAGGCTGTTGGATTATAACTTCTCGCTATTCTTTGGGCTTGCAGTTCAGTTGTACGAGTCTACACTCATTGCCAACGATACGCCCTACGATCGCTTCTTAGAAGGAAATACCACTGCCCTCACCGTCCAGCAGCAACGAGGCAAACAACTATTCGAGGGTAAAGCTGCCTGCATCTTCTGCCATAGTGGGTTGGAACTCACCAGCGCCTCGGTTAGCAACGTCAAAAATCAAAGACTTAGAGCCACCACCAGCACTCCCAGAAATGTCTCAGACAGAGGTTTCTTCAACATCGGTGTTAGACCCACCCTAGAAGATATCAGTCTTGGTGGTAAAGACCCATTTGGTAATCCGCTTTCGGAGTCGGGGGTAGCTGCTTTGGGGAAATTCCCACTACTTTTTGGTTCAAGCCCCAATATTACAGTTAGTTCCAATGACACAGTAGTTGCAGACGGACAGTTTAAGGTTCCTGCACTACGCAATATAGAACTCACAGCTCCTTACTTCCACAATGGTGGCTATTTGACTTTGCCACAAGTGGTAGACTTCTATAATCGTGGTGGAGATTTCCGCCAGGACGGGGTTCTCCGCCCATTGGGATTAAGCGAAACTGAAAAAGAGGACTTGGTAGCTTTCCTAAAAGGACTCACTGATGAGCGAGTTGTCTCTGAGAAAGCGCCCTTTGACCACCCGCAGCTGTTCGTTCCTAATGGACATCTAGGTAACTCTATGTTTGTTGCCAATGATGGTACTGGCAAAGCTGCTGATAACCTACTAGAAATTCCTGCTGTAGGTAAGAATGGTGGTAACGGTACTCCAAATTTCCTGAACTAACTAGCCATTTGAGTTCGTTGCTCAGGTATCAAAGCAGGGGGAGATAAGCGAAAAAATTTACTTCCTTGTCCCCCTGATCTTTGCATACTTATACCAATTCAATTAATGATTGCAACACATCCTTGGGTAAAGACGCGATGAATCGCGTCTCTACAAATGGTCTATTTGTCGCATTCTTTTTTTAAATTGGTATTACACACTGACGCTAATTTACTAAGCTGTTCCACAAATAAAATTGCATAATTATGGCGGGTAAGATGCCCACCCCACAAGAGTTATATAAATTTTAGATATGCAAATTAGATGTAGTTTAGCTTATCAGAAATTGAAGCAGCTTTAATATCATGTCCGCCAACTTGAGCAAGTTTTTTCTCTGCTTGTATGAAACCACCCTGGAAGAGCGGGGAGGGGGCTATGATCTACTTTATATGATTGGGAAACGCTATAAAAATGTAAATATTAAACCAAATTAAATATTATCTGTTGCTTCAATCAAAGCACTACTGATTCCTGGTTCACTCATCGAATGTCCGGCATCAGGAACCACTATAAATTCGGCTTCCGGCCAAGCGCGATGTAATTCCCAAGCTGATATCATTGGACAAACTACATCATAGCGTCCCTGAACAATTACAGCCGGAATATGGCGGATACGGTCTACATTTAAAAGTAATTGATCTTCTGTTTCAAAAAATCCCTTATTCATAAAGTAATGGCATTCAATACGTGCGAAAGCTGAAGCAAATTCATTCTCGCCAAACTTTTCCATGAGTTCTGGATCTAAGAAAAGTCTACTTGTACTACCTTCCCAAATTGACCAAGCACGCGCTGCTGTTAATTGAATTTCTAAATCTGGATTGGTCAAGCGTTTGTAATATGCTGCGATTAAATCATCACGTTCATCTATGGGAATTGGTTTGAGATATTCTTCCCAAGCATCAGGAAAAATATAGCTAGCACCCTCTTGGTAAAACCAGCGCAACTCTTTTTGCCTCAGCATGAAGATACCACGCAGAATTAATCCCGTGCAGCGAGAGGGATGGGTTTGACTGTAGGCTAATGATAAAGTACTACCCCAACTTCCACCGAAGACCACCCACTTTTCTATACCTAAATGTTGGCGCAGTTTTTCGATATCACTGACTAAATCCCAAGTGGTGTTTTCTCGTAATTCTGCATGAGGCGTACTTTGACCACAACCGCGCTGGTCAAACATGACTAACCGCCATTTTTCTGGGTGGAAATATTGCCGATAAAAAGCTGGACATGCACCACCAGGGCCTCCATGCAGCAAAACGATGGGTTGACCTTGGGGGTTGCCTGATTCTTCAAAATGAATGATATGAAGGTCAGAAACCTGTAAATTACCTTCTAAGTAAGGCTCGATCGCTGGGTAAAGTTCTCGCATTTTGGATATTTTATCAGCAATGTAGTCATAGCGATCGCGCCAGCCCTGAGTTGTTAGATCGTTGGCACGATCATATATCACAAATATATTGAATGGGCTTTATGTAAATTCTTGGGGGTTA